>CAMKTJ010000004.1 GCA_946415645.1 uncultured Prevotellaceae bacterium | reverse complement strand
TTTCGTCCCATGAGTACCTATGCGCATCGCTCCATTTGATAAGGAAGAAATAAGTGGTATCTGATCTACTGAACAAACCTGCATCAGGTGTTATGCATATGGAGTCAGGATAAACGACATCTCTACTTCCGAAATAAAAATTGCCATTTCCCAACAGAGTATCAGGCCCGCTGTCAGAAAAGGGACTTTCGCCCCATACAACATATTTCACACTATCTATATTATTATAAAGAGACGCACCAATAAACAACGTGTCATTCGTACAATTCTTGAAACATGGAACTCGCATACAAGTGGTACTGGTACACAACAAGAAAGCGATAGCCAAGATCATCCTAAACAAATATTTTATTCTTATATTTGTATTCATAATAACACCTAAATACTTTACTATACAACAATAATATCAGCCTTCTCTTTTATTAACAATCATAACTTTTGGAATGCTGTGGACAACACCATAACCCATATTATGCACTTTGCTAATGCAAAAATAGAAAAACCCTTCAAATAACACAAGATTATTCTCTTTTTCTTTCAAAATTTATCAAAATAGAATGGCGCGCTTTCATAATATATTACCATTTCTCAATAAATTTCTCACTTAAATGAGTTAACTCTATTTAAATTCTCGGGACTGATATTAATCGCAGGGTATGCCTCCCTAAAACGCCGACGAAGGCCATACCATTCCTTGCCAAAATATTCTTTAGATAAATAGTTTGCCCATGTTTCCGTCCAGAATTCATAATGGTTTGATGAATGATATCTTGCACTGTTAAAGCTTTCTTTTGCTATCAACCCCCAATAAGCATTTCTCCCAACCAGACGATATTGAAGTATATGTCCAAATTCATGTTGTAACAAAGCTGTTCCTGCTTCTTTAAACAAAGGAAGTTTACTAGTTAACGTACCTTTTACCGCAAATATTCCAACTTCCGGAATTGTACAAGCCCTCCAATTGTTTTTAATGTTCCCAATCAATCCACTTTCAAAAACAGGCACTTCTTGGAAGTCTCCAACATATTTCCCAACAACTTCCATCAAAGTAAATTCAGAAGGCCAATAACCTGTATAGTGGGATGCACCACTTAAGTTGACTCTTTTTGTTCCCGTAAAGAAATTAGTATTTTTGCGGACTGCATCCATACCGCCCTCCACTCCTCCTAAAAATGCAGAGAGAGCAGTTTGTGTAAAAATACTTCCCAGACTAAATTTACTAGGATCTCCAGAATATGCCATGTTCAACATCCCTTCTGTAGTACTGGAAATATATCCAGCTATAGCACCAGAAACAACCCCTGAAATAGCACCTGTCGCTCCAAGTCCAAGAGAGACCGCAGCAGACGGACCGACCCATCCACCAAAGGCACCAGCCCCAGCACCTGCTACACCATAAAAGAGAGCGTCACCAAAACAATGAATATTGTCTGAGTTTTGCCAGATATTAAATCCTGCGCCTAGAGCAGCCCCAAAAAGCAGCCATGGGAACTCCCCATTCCTATCTATGTACTTGTACGGGTTATTCCTTGCATAGATATACGGATTGTAGTCAAGAGGACCACCCTCGCTGTTAAGCAGGGGATCAGGGCTAACAAAGCGGCCAAGATAGGGGCTGTACAAACGGGCGTTGGCATTTATCATATAGTATGGCACTTCCCAGATTATCTCTGGTAATCTGATATATTGATGAAGGAGAATATGGTGTGATTTATTGAATAGTTTACCACCATTATTTTGACCCCATAACAACTGAACCAGATTCTTTCTTATGAAATGTTTGGATGGAATAAGAATAATATGTAAATTTGCCTTCAAATCGATAAAATATGGCATTAAGAACAAGACAGAGCAGGACAAGGGCAAATAAAGAAAACAAAATGATATTTGCTTCTTCATGCATTGAGGCTGCTGCCCGACAGAGAAATATTCCAACCACCGAGATGTACAAGCGAATGAAACGCGTGGGGTTAATTGACGGCTTTATCCTGAAATGTTATGAGGCTCTTCACACACAGAGTCGCCAACATGTAACAGAAGACGTTCTGGGTGCTTTAGATATATGGGAGTCTAAGAAAGCAGAACAACTATGAGAAAGGTATATCACGGTTCAGTTCAAGAGATATCCGCTCCATTAGTTAATGTTGGGCGCGACAATCTAGACTTTGGAAAAGGGTTCTATGTAACTGATATCAGAAATCAAGCTAAGACGTGGGCTGATATTAAAGCCAGATATCAAATGGACGGTCAGCCATACATAAATGAATATCATTTCGACATTGACAATGCTGTCAGAGAATTCCGTTACAAGAAGTTTGAACATTATGATAGTGAGTGGCTACACTTCATTGTTGACAGTCGTGATGGGTTAAAGGTGTGGAAAGATTTTGATATCATAGAAGGTGGTGTAGCTAATGATAGGGTCATTGATACTGTAGAGGCCTTTAAAGCAGGACAAATTAGTGAAGAAAAAGCCTTAGAAGAACTCTCTAAGCACCAACCTAATAACCAAATCTGCATATTGAAGCAGGAGGTGGTTGATAAGTATCTTGAATTTCAAAAATCAGTAATAACAAAATAAGCCATGCTGAGTGATTTGTTGATGTGGAATAAAATCGGGCGTATCGTGACGCTACTTTCTGAACGCCTTGATATTACGCCAGAAAGAGCTTTGGATATATTTTACACATCCAAAACTAATGAACGACTTCATGACCCTTCAACATTACTTTATACCTTTGGAGATAGATATATCGTTGATGATATAATTAGAGAATTGCAGGGGTAAATTCGTATCCCCTGCAAGAATGTGAGGTTACTTTACGGTATGGAAAGGATTACTGTTGCTTATCAGAATCAGAGTACCTTATATTCTTTTCGTATTCGTCTTTCTTGTTCCTAGTGACAACCCATTTGCGATACAACTTGTTCTCTCTGATCTCATCCCATGAATACTTCCTCGCATCACTCCATTTGATAAGGAAGAAATAAGCGGTATCAGTCTTGCGGAGCTTATAATAATTTGTCCAGCAAGTAGAGTCTGGAAATATAGCTTCATTATTATGGATGTATAAGCCATTCACTTCCAGTAACACATAATCATCCATACATCTTGATTGTGAGTAAAGAGGAAACGCTCTATCGTATATACTATCAATATCATTACAATGAGACGGGCATATAAATAGGGTATCGTTTGTACAGTTTACAAAAAAATCGTTTCTTACATAGTCCATTACGCAAGGGTCTTTTGCTAAGTCTATTACGATATAGTCTCTTGCAGAGTCCATTACGATAGAGTTTCTTGCTTTGTCTATTACGCAAGAAGAAAATAGACAAATGAAAACTATAACTGCACCCAATATACTGATTTTTCTTTTATTTGTATTCATGATGATTTGGTTTTATTTCTTGCTATTAAACAAGCTGTCAGTAATTACGAACTTTCCACGTGCGACTCCCAATATATTGAATTTTGAGATATTAGTTGAGTGGCAAAAATCGCAAATCTCATCCGAATCTCTATAACATACAGATTTTGTAGGCGTTTCTCCATCAAGGAATGCATGAGATTTATCCACAACACCACCATCCTTTAACTGGATTGCAGGATTTATGTTTTGAGAGTGGCAAATTAACGACAATCCAAAAAAGAGTATAACCGAAAATATCTTCTTCATTTCACGAATTTTGAAACACGAACAACCTTATCCCCTCTATAACATTTAAATACATACATTCCTGGCAAAAGAGATTGTATGGCTGAAACATCGGAAATGGATTTCAGAGATATCCCGTCTGCAGTATAAACCTTAATCTCAGAATAGACATTATCATCACCCACGGAATTGTCTATAGCCGTCTGCTGATCATCAAACGGTGGCAATTCTATTGTGTAGACAGTTCTTCCATATTTATTTACGGCCTCAATATCAATCCATGCATAAAAAGGTGACGCAATATTTCTGCATGCAAAATGGGCGGAATAAGGTTCCCTTACAAACTGAGTTCTTACCATTGCTCCATATTCTTCTTCGAGTTTTACATATACGTAATCAGCTCCTTTGTAATCCACTTTGCAAAAAGCGTTGTAGGAATCAAGGCCGTCAATCTTTTGTGTTGTATAACTAACATTTGATATAGTGGGCCTAAGTTCAAAAGTAACATTATATTGTAAATCTACGACCTTTCCATTCAGGATGCCAGAAAACCTGATCTTGCCACAGATAATGCCATCCTTGCTAATTGTAAAATCATCAGGATTAGATAACGAATCAATATCAAAAAACAAACCATCTTCTGCACTTTTGACTACTGTCTCCTCGCCATTACTTGATGGAAGGACAAATGCCCATTTGCCATCCGTGATGTTGCCAATCCCCTCGCCATCAATACGGAAAGAATGCGAAATGTAAGCTGACGCCAATCCAGATTCTGGAATATCGTTACCAGTAATAATCAGGTTAGCTATTCCCTGCGAAAGAACATTCTGCGGGCATAACAGACCTATCAAACAAGCCAGCACACCAAACCTAACATGTACAGACATAGATGCATTTAATAATTTCCTTACCATAAACAAATCTTAATAGTTATGCAAATGTACAACAAAAAAGAACAACACATAAACATATCGCTCTCAAAAGTATAATGCCGTTATGGTTATTTAACAGTAAGCCATTCCCCCTCCCCCGAGACTATACGTGCAGACTCCCCCAGGTAACACGTGCAGACTCCCCCAGGCTGCAAACTTTAGGCCTTAGCATAGCAATATGCCGTCTCTCTGAGAGTGATACTGCCTTCCTCTGGAAGCGATATGCCGTATTATTGATTGTCAGAATCAGAGTACCTTAAATTCTTTTCGTATTCAAGTTTATCTTGGACAATAATGATACAGAAAATAACTTATAAAAGTTTTTATAACCTCAAAAAAAGTTTCTTTAGTTTTTATATTAAAGAAAAAATGTAACTTTGTAGTAAAATAACAAGAAAATAATGGTATGAGTTTTGATATTTGTGTATTTCATGCTTCCGCAGCACCAAGGAATCCAATTGACTTTGTAGAATGGTTTAATCAGACAACAGACTGGGAACTTAACAAAGAATATGACAACGATACAGTCTGCCAACCCGATTTGAAGGAATGGTATCATTGTATGCTAAAGCATTATCCAGCCATGAACGGAAGAGACTGCGAGAGCTCCCGTCAGGCCTATCTCACCTCACATCCAGAATTAGATGGCGATGATGCAGAACTAATTGTAGATGATATGACAGCAGACTATTGTCTAACTCCGGACTTAATCTATGCGGCATTCAACTGGGATTTTGCAGAAGATGTTTATAAGCTCTCCCGCGATGAAGCATTCCGATTGGGGCTTGGCTTCTTTGACCTTACTGACAATTGTGTAGAATTCTCGCCAACAGAATCTATACGATTACCAAACGAAGAAGAAAAGGAAGAAGAAAACCTGCCACTAACGGAGACGGTGGATATTAACACCCCTGTTGAACAAAGTCACACTCCCAAAGGAATTGAGCGCTTTGCCTTTAAGAACCAAAAGATGTATTATGTATTATCCTTATTACCCATCATGATTCTGGTGGCAATTTTCCGGGGTATAAGACAGGGCATCGCCTCAACGGATACCATTGATGGATTTCTCTACATTATTATATTTTCTTGCATATTTCTTATTGCCACAGGTCTCTTTATCATGGGAGTTATAGGCAGCCATCGCCTAAAACGCCGCACGGGATGCTATTTCCTGAATGAATTATAAGTAGTTTACAAAACAAGGGGGCAGACTTTTCGAGTCCGCCCCTTTGGTTGTTATTGACTATTAAATCCAATCGAAGCTTACTTCATTTTCTGATACTATTCATCTACAATATGAGCAACTTCGAACTTGAAACCTTTCAGGTTGTTTTCCTTTATAAGTTTCATCATACGATTAGAGCAGAAAAATAGGTGTGATGGACGTATTAGTCCTACTCTTCCTCCAACAGTTTGCCTGCTAGCAAAAAAATCCAAGTCTTTCAAAACCGAATCTGATTTAATATAAGCTTCGGACAGAAGACATAATCCCATATTGTCTCCATTCGGACATTTATATATCTCTGGCGGAAATACTTCTTTTACTATTGTCCCATCTGGTTGTACACATTCCATTGTACAGCCGGGAAATTTACCAGATAAATTAAAAGGGTCCTGTCCAAATACGGATTTCTCAGAAAAATCCAGATAGTACTGAGGACGTACTTGATAATAGTTCAATTTCTGGCCTGAATTCGCAGAACTAATCACCGGTTCAAAGTCCAATCCCTTAAGTTTATTGTCCTTAACCATCTTGACAAACCTTTCCGAAACTATAGTTTCATCTCCCCATGCAATAGTTACTGCCATATCCGCTTTAGGAATAGAACTCCTTCTCAGTCTCAGTGGCGAGAGTTGCTTCGCTCCAGATCCGCATATTGGGCAAGCAGAACTTTCGTCGTATATAGTTCCGCACTCTTCACCTGCTGGCTCAAAATGACGAGTCTGGAATATCTGAAACCACTTGGCATTATTAATTTCCGTTTCTGTATAACTTCTCCTATAATCGAAGCAAGTAAAGAAAAGATCATTATTTTCTCGCGCCTTCTTCTGTAATTCTCCAATAGCATTAAATCGAGGGTCATTCTTATCTATTCTTACAACCTTGACTGAATCACCAAGGTTTGTACCTTCATCATCCCTGAACAGAAGATGAGCATATTCCATTATAATACGAAATTCAACAAACTCTTTCATCTGGAGAATCTAATTAAACACCACAAAGATACTACTTTCTTTCTAAATAGCGTATAGAATATGACTTTTTCGTATAATAAAAAGAATAAACATTCGAAGATGTACCTCATTACGCAGTTAAAGCCGATAGTTATCGGGCGGAGGGACGGGAGGTCTATATTTCACACCTCCCGTAGACCTCATTGAAACCTCCCGTCAAAAGGGGGATGAGAGATAGGGGAAGTATAGGGGAGGTCTACGGGAAGAATTTATGGCATACCTCCCGTCATTTTCGGGCGATAACCATCGGGGCTAAAGACAAAATGAGGTACATCTTAGTCAATTTAGCGAAAAGCAGCATTGCAGCAAAAGAGGGAATCTGAAAGATTCTTGACAAATTCAGAAACAGCTTATAAAGGGTGCTTTTTTGCATAACCATAAAAAACTTGGTCCCCAGTTAGAGATTTTTTTCTCTCTAGTTAGGAAGTAAAAAGACCCCCTACCCCCCTTAGGGGGAATACCATGGAAGAATATTGACACGAGTGATACCTCTCGCTTGGGAATAAAAATAAATGAATTTATTTTGTATTCCGCTCACTAATTCGTACCTTTGACGTGAAATTAGAGAATTGAACAAAATGGTTAAGCACATTATTCTCTGGACACTGAATCCAGAACTCTCTGAAGAAGAGAAAGAACAAGTGAAGAAAGGTATTAAAGAGGGCCTGGAAGGCCTGAAAGGTAAAGTACCCGGACTGGTAGATGTAGTGGTGAACATAAGTGGCCGACTGGCATCCAGCAACTGCGATGTGATGTTGGACTCTACACTGGAAAGCGCAGAGGCTCTGAAGGCATACGCCACACACCCTGCCCACGTGGCTGTGGCAGACACAAAGGTACGCCCCTACACAGTACAGCGTACCTGTCTGGACTTTGAGGTTTAACCCCCTACCCTTTTACTTCTACCCCACAATGAGGACAGAAGTGGGCCTTCTGGGGTAAAGGACTGCCGCACTCCTTGCACTTATGCTGAGGGGTTACGGTTTTTCCGTGGTCATGAACGAACTGGGCACTGACAATACCTGTGGGCACAGCCAGGATGGTATAGCCCATAAGCATGATGATGGCACTGAGGAAACGCCCCACGGGGGTGACGGGGGCAATGTCTCCATAACCGACGGTAGTCATGGTAACGACAGCCCAATAGATACTGGTGGGGATGTCCGTAAAGGGCGTCCCCTTGATGTTTCCCTCTACCATGTACATGAGGGTTCCCATGGAGATGACCATGATGACCATAAAGAGGAAAAAGACCATGATCTTGCGGCTGCTGAGCATGAGGGAACGCAGGAGGAGGTCGCCTTCCTCGAGGAAGCTGAACAGCTTGAATACACGGAACACCCTGATAAGACGGAAGGTACGCACTACCATCAGGTAGCGTACAGGACCTATAATCCACCCTATATACAGGGGCAAGGTGCTGAGCAGGTCTATTATGCCAAAGAAACTGAGGGCATACTTGCGCGGCTGAGGGGAACAATAGAGGCGCAAGAGGTATTCGAGGGTAAAGAAGAAGGTGAAAACATACTCCAGTACCGTGAATACCTGCTTGGCAAGAGGAGGTATCCCATTAGTGCTCTCTACCACCACTACCAGAATACTTAGCACTATACACCAGAGCAAGGCCACATCAAAGGCCTTGCCTATGGGTGTGTCACTCTGGAAAATAGTGATGTAGAGACGGCGACGCAAGGCATCGTTATGCATGAAACGATGCCAAGCCTCACGAGCACATGTAATAGGATTCTTCATTTATTTAAACAACGAATTCTCAATAATCTTACCCATCTGCCATACACAACGTACGCGCAGCTTCTCGTCGAGGACTACGATATCAGCATCCTTGCCACGGGAGAGGGTACCCTTGCGTCCCTGAATGCCCATGATGTGGGCGGGCGTATCGGTAATCATCTTGACGGCATCCTCGAGGGGAACATCAGCCTGCTGCACCATGGTACGGATAAGACGGTCAGAGGTGGCACATGAACCTGCCAGGGCTCCGCTGCCGGTGAGCTTGCAGACACCATCCTCGACGTACACACGTGAGTCATAGGCCTTGGCATCCTTGGGGGCTGCTGCAGGGGCCAGGGCATCTGTGATAAGGGCCATACGCTCTACACCCTTAACCTTATAGGCCATACGCAGGATGGTAGGAGGCACATGGATTCCGTCTGCTACACACTCTATGGTCATATCATCAATCAGATAGACACTCTCTACCGTTCCCTCATACTTGTAGCCCTGCTTGTTGTGGAAACCAGGCATGGCATTATAGAAGTGGGTAACGTGGGTGAAGCCTACCTCGAAGGCCGAACGGACATCGCTGTACTCGGCATTGGTATGGGCGATACTGGGCAGGACGCCCTTCTCTGAACAATACTTACCAAACTGCAAGGCTCCGGGCAGCTCGGGAGCAGCATCCCAGCGAGCCAGACAATCAGAGTGCTCCACAATGGGAATATACTCGTTGGGATCCGGATTCTTCAGCCAGTCGGGCTGCTGGGCACCTGCCTTGTTGGGATTGAGGTAATGACCCTCGAGGTGCAGACCCATGATGGGGCTGTCCTTCTCCTTCATCAGTTTGTTACAGGTCTGCACAGCCTTTTCTATCATAGGAACAGTACTACTGCTCAATGTGGGGAAGATGCTGGTGGTTCCGTACTTGGCATGAGCTGCAACGGCCGTGCGGAAGGCTTCCTCTGTTCCTTCCTGGAAATCGGTTCCGCCGCCGCCGTGCACATGCATCTCTATAAATCCGGGCACCACGTACATACCCTTGACATCTATGAGCTCTGCTCCGATGACTGCCAGATCGCAGTTTGTGACTTCAAGTATTTTTCCGTCGCGTAAGATTACGCTACCATTCCTTAACCACCCCTGTGGGGTCAGTATCCGGCCATTGATGATTTGTGTTAACATAGGTGTGCTTTCTTTAATTCATAATTCTTAATTCATAATTCATAATTGAATCAGACCATACTATAGACAACGTCCATGATCTTCTTGCCTATATCGTCGGCAGCCTCCATAGTACTGGCCTCGCTATAGACACGGATGATGGGCTCGGTGTTAGACTTGCGCAGGTGAACCCACTTGTCGGGGAAGTCAATCTTAACACCGTCTATATCATTTACCTCCTCGTTCTTGTAGAGTTCCTTAACCTTAGCCAGGATAGCATCTACATCAGTATCGGGAGTGAGGTCGATGCGGTTCTTGGCAATGAAATAAGGAGGATAGGTGGCACGCAGCTCACTGGTCTTCATACCCTTCTTGGCCAGATAGGTAAGGATGAGGGCAATACCTACCAAGGCATCACGACCGTAGTGGGCAGCAGGATAGATTACTCCGCCATTGCCCTCGCCGCCAATGACAGCGCCGGTCTCCTTCATCTTGGTAACAACATTCACCTCGCCAACGGCAGCGGCATTGTACTCGCATCCGTACTTGCGGGTTACATCGCGCAGGGCACGGGTACTGCTGAGGTTGCTGACGGTATTGCCGGGGGTGTGCTGCAGGATGTAGTCGGCAACGGTGACAAGGGTGTATTCCTCGCCATACATGGTGCCATCCTCGCAGAACAGGGCCAGACGGTCAACATCGGGGTCGACAACAAAGCCTATATCATGACCACCCTTCTGCATGAGCGCCTTGATGTCTGCAAGGTTCTTCTCCAGGGGTTCGGGGTTGTGCTGGAAGTCGCCAGTAGGCTCAGTAAAGAGACCTGTTACAGTCTGAACGCCCAACTGCTGGAACAACTTGGGCAGGATAACACCACCGACGCTGTTCACACTGTCGAAGGCAACACGGAAGTTGGCCTTCTTGATGGCTTCAACATCCACAAGGTCGAGGCCCAATACCATATCTATGTGCTTCTGATCGTAGCTGTCATCCTCACGGTAGCTGCCCAGGTGATCGACATCGGCATACTCGAAGTCCTCTGCCTCGGCAATACGAAGCACCTCGTTACCCTCCTGCTTGTTCAGGAACTCGCCCTTCTCGTTGAGCAACTTCAAGGCATTCCACATACGGGGGTTATGGCTGGCAGTAATGATGATACCACCACAGGCGCCCTCCATGGTAACAGCAATCTCGGTGGTGGGAGTAGTGGCCAAACCGATGTTAACAACATCAAAGCCCATACCCATAAGGGTTCCACAGACAACATTCTTGACCATGGGACCTGAGATGCGGGCATCACGACCCACAACAATCTTATTACTCTGTACCTTGGTGGTACGACGTATCAGTGTGGCATAAGCCGACGTGAACTTGACGATATCCAGGGGATTGAGCGTATCGCCTGCCCTGCCTCCTATGGTTCCGCGGATTCCGGAAATGGATTTAATCAGTGTCATATCTTTTAATATTGGTTATTGGTTAGTAATTTATTTATTATTTGACGAATACTTTCTGACCGTTTACGATGTAAACTCCCTTCTTGAGTGAAGAATTCTCTTGCCCCTTACTCCTTGCACCTTGCACCCTACGACCAACAAGGTCGTATATCTCCCCTCCATCACGGGAGGGGCTGGGGATGGGTCTGATACCTACTACCATGGGATCCTCTACGTGAATGTTTACACTACCGGTAATGCGACTACCGTCAGTAGCTGTTGCCGTAACAACAGCATCACCAAGATTCCCTACCACTACATTGCCCTGCTGATCCACAGAAGCTATAGTAGCATCTGAGGTTGACCAGGTGAGCACTTTGTTGGTTGCCAAGACTGGCAAAACGGTAGGTGTAAGAGTTGACTGACTGCCCTGCATGATGGTGACATCCGATTCAGGGAATACAATGCTGCTGACATAGGTCTTGGCAAATGTAGCGTTATATGATGCATCACCTACCTCTGCATGTGAGCCGTCAGCAGCTGCCACACGGATGTTGCTTAGGGTGAAAGTAGAGACATCCGTGAAGGCTGAGTCGGCATCCAGCACAAAGTAGAATGCTGCACCTGTACGATTAAGAAGGGGTTCCTGGGTGGGAGAATAGACAAGGAGCCTGATGCCATCCTTTGTCTGCCCTACCCTGACAACGTGTGATTCTGAGACGATAGTTCCCAGCTGTATAGACTCTGGCTTGACAGAAAGCATGGAACCGCACTTTATGTCGGCTTGCCAAGCTGTGGCCATCTGGGATGCCGACAGGGTGACATTGACCTTGCGCGTTCCACCTGCCTTTATGGTGGTGTTGGCAGCGTAAAGGCGAGCCGTAAAGAACTCCTCCTTCTGAAGATTACCATCTATGTAATTACGTATGGCCACAACGTCATAGATGTCCAACGAATTATCATTGTTCATGTCTGCTCTATAAACAGGGAAATCTGTGTCTATAGGATTCATGATATAATCCAGAAGGAGCGAGATATCTTCGTCAGTAACCTTTCCGTCATTGTTAATATCGCCCTTCAGATTATTCTTGCAGTAATATGTTCCGTTTTCTGCCTTGTAAACGGTATAATGTGAGTTTTCAAAGACTGGATGACCGTCAGTACCCAATGTTTGATACCAGCAAATACTTTCCGTGGCACCCTTGTTCAGGTTATAGCACAACTCTCCACTGGTGACAGGTCCCATAGTAATGCTGGTAACCTGATCACCGAAGGTGCTATAGCAGTTATCCAGCATGGAGTTACCACGGGCCATGTCGTGACCCCAATCGTATCCGTTAACCGTTCCGATATTCCAACAGTTCTGGATAACACCGTCATTGCCTGTCCATCCGCAGATAGAAGCACTCTCCTTACTTCCTGATATAGTACCCGTATTGTAACAGTCTGAAAGGAAGAACTCGCAAGATGAGTTCATATTACAACCTATGATACCAGCCACATTCTGACCCGTACCGGTGATATCAGCCTCGTTGCCCACGCATGAAATGGTAATGAGGCCTGAACCTGAACTTGCACCTACAATACCTACATAAGCACCACCACTGATGGAACTGCTGCTGTCCAGAACAAAGTTCTTGATGGTGGCACCACCCGTAACAGTTCCGAAGACACCAAAGTTATTCTCTCCACTAATTTTGAGGTTGAGAATGCGGTGATTCTTTCCGTTGAAGGTTCCACGGTATGGCTTAGTCCCAGTTCCTATGGGAACATATTCGGCAGAATAGGCTGACATATCTATATCAGCCGTCAGATAGGCATCAGAGCCATTGGCTCCTTTGCTGACAGCATAGGCAAAGGCCATCAGCTCCTCTGCATTGGAGATATAATAGGTGCTGTCCTTATATACAGGCGCAGCCTTGTAATTCAGGAAGTTGTCTATCCATGCAATACGCTCACGGCAATACTTACGCACCACCTCCACCTCGGCCTCGTAACTGCCAAGGGCAGACACATTCTGATGTACTCTGGAATTCAGGATAGGCCAGCGGATAAAATTGAGCCTCTGGGATGCATCAAGCACCTGAGCCGTGCTGTCAACATAGGCTACAAAAGACTCGGCGGTGAAGATACCACGGTCACGCATATCTGACCATATATCAACAAGCTGCTGCTTGGCAGCTTTGTCAGAAAGAATACGGGATACAAAATTCCTCATCCTGCCATCGCCCGCTGCACTACCGCCAGTATAGGCCCAGTCAGAACGACCGTTTACAGGATAGATACGTTGGTCATTATCGAATGCAAGGTCGAAATCCCAACATGGAGCAACTGTGAATTGGTCTTCCTCGCGGTTCTTGTACATATATGTACTCCAATACGTATCCATATTGCCCGAGAACTCTCCCACAAGGAAATGCTTCAGGAAACTCTCAAGGTCCAGTCGGCGACGGAAACCCTCAACGGGATCAGCATATTTGGACTTCCAGAGATCTGTCTCAAGCAAATTGAAGTAATTCTTTATATACTTGCTCTGCGCGGTAGTAATTTCATCGGAATCTGGTGACTTGATAGTAACAGGGATTCCCTTGCTACTGGTAAACCAAGAAGGCTCCTGACTGGCATAGGCGTCAATCTCTATCAAATATCCACCCGTGACAAGCGGGTCTTCATTATCCTCTGGCGTCATCTCCACAATAGGAACACGGTTGGGGTCTATACTTATCTGATCACAGAGCTGATAGCAACCTTTATACTCGCCGTTCATGATAACATCCACAGGCTGGCAGTAAACGGTGTAGGGCATATTCAGGCGACGACTGGTCTCGAAAGCCAGGATGTTACGCATCAGCGTCTTGTCGCCATAGTTGTTGATAAGCGTCCACTTCTTAGCCTTGGCAGGACTCTCAAGAGGAGAACCCTTGAGCATGTGATGGCTCTTACCATCATTGAACTTGATACGCCACGGCTTCTTAGGAAATCCCCAAGAAGCATTTCCCCTACCCCTGGTAAGAATTGGGTACTCCTGAATGCGGGTACCATTGTCATAAGTGATGGTGAGGAATGATTCCAAATCATTGACCTTATCCTTAGGGTCATAACCGACTTTGGTATGAATGCTAACAGTAGGCAGATTGGTTATTTGGTAGAACTTGCTGTCGTCGCCCTCACCCTCATAACCGTAGAACTCCAACTCTCCTATGTTACAACGCACATCATTGGGACCTACATAACGAACATAACGGAACCCTCTGCTTACATTTATATCTGCATAATCCAACTTGTTGGCGGTTCCACCTTCAGGAATCAGGTAAAGGGGAACGGCATCCAAGAAGTCGGGGCTATTGGAACCCTCAAAGATGCCCAACTGGACACGCGTTGGCTGAGACTCTCTGGGACACCACCCTACCCTGGTTATTACATGGGGAGTACCCAAATCCAGACCTACCCAAGTCCTGCTTCTATCAAAAGACGCATAGAATGTCTTGGTGTCACCATCAAAAGCACAGGCGGGAGTATTAACAGTTGTAGATGCTTTTCCAGTACTATAATCCACGCTTGTAGATCCGATGGGTGTTCCTGAAAGTTTTTCCGCAGTCGACTGGGCACTCACTAAACCAATAGATAAAAATAATAAAGCTAAGGTAAGAAATATATTGTTTTTGGGCGTTTGCATTATACTGTTTGCATTATACTATTTGTGTCAGTTTTTATACTATCAAATGGCAAAATTAAACAAAAAATCCTAATGAAGGAAATAAATATCTATTTATTTGTCGCTGAATGTAAAAAGATGTAACTTTGCATTCCAAATTAAAAAACAATGCAACAGATGAACAAGTACGATATCCCCGTTTTGCTGCTCACAGGCTATTTGGGCAGCGGTAAGACAACATTATTAAATCGCATTCTCTCAAACCAGAAAGGTATACGCTTTGCCGTAATTGTAAACGATATTGGCGAAGTTAACATTGATGCCGACCTGATTCAGAAAGGCGGAATAGTAAACCAGGCTGATGATAGTCTGGTGGCGCTACAGAATGGCTGCATCTGCTGTACCCTAAAGATGGATCTGGTACAACAGCTTTATGACATCATTGCCATGAAGCGTTTCGACTACATTGTTATTGAGGCTAGCGGAATATGCGAACCTGCTCCTATTGCCCAGACCATCTGTTCCATCCCTTCCATGGCTCCCGAGGTTCTGAAGAACGGAGTTCCACAACTCGACTGCATCGTTACAGTTGTTGATGCCTTACGTCTCAAAGATGAGTTCGCTAACGGTAATGACCTGATGAAGCAGAACCTGGAGGAAGATGACATAGAGAATCTTGTTATCCAGCAAATAGAGTTCTGCAATATTATCCTGCTGAACAAAGCTGCAGAAGTTGAACCGCATGACTTGGAAAGGACAAAGCAAATACTTCGTGCCCTTCAACCCAAAGCAGAAATCATAGAATGTAACTACGGAGATGTAGATTTAAATAAGATTCTGGATACCAACCTGTTTGATTTTAATGAAGTAGCGACATCTGCTGCCTGGATTAACGAAATAGAGAATCATCATCCAGACGAAGAGGAGGAAAAGCATCACCACCATTCAGACAAGGAACATGAAGGAGAAGAGCACCATCATCACCATTCTGAAGAATGCGAACATCATCATCACCACCACGATGATCATGATGAAGATGACGAAGAGGTTTGTCCTGAGTGTGGGCACCACCATCACCATGATGAGCATTGTCACTGTGGATGCCACCACCATCATCACGGAGAAGGTGAGGCTGAAGAATATGGCATCGGCACATACGTGTATTACCGTCGTCAGCCCCTCGACCTAAGCAACTTTGATCATTTTGTTGCCCGCCTGTGGCCCAAAAACATCATCCGCGCCAAAGGTATCTGCTACTTCAAAGGTGAAGAGGATATGTGCTACCTATTCGAACAGGCTGGCAAGCAAGTTAAACTGACAAATGCTGGTCAATGGTATGCAACCATGCCCAAAGGGGAACTTGAAGCATTCATGCAGAAGAACGAAGGATTGCGTCGCGATTGGGACGAGCAATACGGAGACAGGATGCAGAAACTCGTCTTTATTGGGCAGCATCTTGACCGTGAAGCCATTGCCACCCTTTTAGACGCCTGTCTGGTAAAGGAGTAATTTCTACTCCCCTACCCTATACCCATTCATAGATGGAATTCTCATACTCGGCCAACTGCGCAAGTGCAGCTTGGTCGAGTCCCACCCCATCTTGGTAGTGCTGCTGCAAGAACTGATGCAATGCCGCACGGACAACATTCTGCTTTTCGAACTTATTACGGAAAGCTATAAAATCCAGCGCATTCCTATCCTCTTCAGAAGTAAAGAATGAAAAACCACCTACCTTCTGAATCTTACATACTCTCTTCAGAGCTTTAGGTGCAGGGGTCTCCTGTACAATCTGTGTTCGTACTGCCTCATTTGTGGCCAGAGGAACTGGTTGTACAAAGTTTCTGCTGGCATCCTTTGCTACCTGTGCTATAGGTAAACTTCCTTTCTTAATAGCCATATATGCAAATGTTTATATGTTTGTATATTTTCAAATATTTGGATATCCAAACACCCAGATGTCTACATATCTATGTGTTATGCCTCCCTCTCCTTCATGAAACGCTTGAATGCTGTATTTGCTATTTGTCCCCAACGAACTGGTGTCCATGTCTTGGGACGCGCCTTTCTGCCTATCATATATTCTGCCACACGCATATAATCATCGGCAGCTGTACAGTCTGGGCTATACTCAAAGAGAGACATCTCGTATGCCACACTCTCTGTACACCTGACACATTCACGTATATTAACCGGGAAGAGTGGGGCCTTCACCTCGTCTTGATTACTGTAATAAGCTTTTACTTCCTTGCTGATAGCTTTTCGGGCATCCCAACGTACCAGAAGATAACCTAATATAGAAACAGGACAATGTAACTGTGTTCTAACCTTCTCTATGTAATCCAACAATCTAGGCAAACCCTGTAAGCTGTAGATACCGGCTTCAGTTGGAACAATCACATAATCACTGGCAACAAGAGCATTAGTGTTCATAAGTGTCTCACCTCCTGGTGCGCAATCAATGAAGATATAATCATACATGTTCCTAATCTTCGCACCAGACTCCGGATCAACTGTGTTCAGAAAGTTCTCAAGTCTATGCTCACGATTGTACATCAATTGCAACTCGGCATTAATGTTACTCATACTATGACTACCAGGAACGTAATCCAAACCATCATATCTAGTGTAGATGGGAAGAGATCTCATCTCTCCAGGCTTGAAATCATGAAGCCATTCATAAATGGTACTTTCAGCTTCAAGATGTACCGTCTTGTCAACAGTATCAGTCATATTACACTGAGGGTCAGTGTCAATAAGTAACACCTTTTTCCCTAACAACCATAATGCAAAACCGAGATTAACACAAGAGGTTGTCTTAGCACAACCACCTTTATCATGTAATAAAGAAATAACTTGTGACATACGATGAAACGGGTCTAAATATTAACTTTCGGAGGCAAAATTAGATTTTTATTCTGAAAGAACAAAGAAATATTCAAATATTTTCAGATATTTACGTATAAAAGTATTCAAATCCTTATATATTTTCCAACTTTCCCGAGGAAATACGTGTACAGTCTATCAGATATTTACACATATTTACAGATATTTCAGTATACTTGTATATCAAAATATATTCTTCAATACCTACATACTTCAATATCTAGAAATTCAGGTATACAAATACATAAATCTTCAAATACACAAAAAATGCAAATGTCCAGATATCTCCATCTTTAAGAATACAAGTATCCGAATATTTGAGTATGTGTATATTTAAATAGGTAAGTGTCAAAAATACCAAATGTTCAATGTCATAATATAAGGAATCATAATAAGATGATAATTATATTATGGATGAGGGAAAAGAGTAAAGTGTTCCTATTCCTCGCACTGAATGCACCAGCTTTTCGCACAAAATCTTCCCGAAGTTCGCACAAACTGTTCCCTATCTTCGCACAGAAAAGAATATATAAAGTTAATAGTCAATAAGTTACAAGGATGTATAAGTAATATAAATATTATAGTTCGATAAAAAAATTAAGGCCGGATCTTTATATAACAAATAACGAAATATAATAAATATAGTTTATAAGTAACCTATTGTAAATCATTTACATAGTCTATGTTTGGTGAGGAGAATAAGTACACTTGGTGCGAAGTTTGTGAACATGTAGTGAGGAGAACGTGAAGACTTGGTGCGAAGTTTGTGAACACCGGTGCGGAGAAAGGGAACACCTTTCTGGTATTGAGGAAAAGGTGCGAAAGAACGGAACATCCATACTGAATCACAGGTATTATATTGTAATACAATATAAATAGAGGGAAAAGGTGCGAAGTTTATGAACACTGGTGCGGAGAAGGGGAACACTTTGCCATATATAATAAGGTATAGGGAGAAGGATAGGTCTAATTATAATATGAAATGGTGTATGAGAGCAACATCTATGTGATAGTGATGTGCTATATAGATGTGTCAGAAGCAGGAAAATTACTATGAGTAAACATGAAACATGCATTTGCGTTTCATATAGAAGAGTAGGGGAGGAGCGGTTGAATAAATAATGGTACGTATATTATATACAATAATGTATGATTATAGTCAACATCAAGAGAATATTATAGAGAAGATTTGCGTGAGAGTAGGAGAAACATCGACTTGCGAATAAATGGAACACTTTTTGGGTGAAATATTTGGAAGTTTCGTTGAAATGGCATATTTTTGCCACCGAAAAGTAATTTGGGAGTAGTATGGCAAAGAAAAAAGGTCCTGCTATTGTAAGCAAAACAAACGAGTTGGTGCAATCCTTCTCGCAGAATAATGATATAGACTTTATCATGAATCCTATCACGTACACACAGATACGTGGTAATTTCTCTCTTGTACAAACCAATTTGATGATTGCCATCATAGGTCAGTTACAGGAAAGAATAAAGGAGCAGATCAGTATAGATAATATGTCTACGCTCTTTAAGCCTGAGGACCTGAGTGGAAACCTGCTCAACTTTGAGATTCCCTTAAAGGAGTTAGGAATCAGTCCAAAGAAATATGGTGAGTTGGAGTCTGCATGTGAGGCTTTACTACATGTTGATATGTCATACAAACGATTCGTTGAGGAGGAGAACAGGTGGTATGACGTAAAGCAAAATGTGTTTCATAAGATTGAATTCCCTACTGCCGACCTGAATGCAGAAGGCGAAAAGATGGGTTACAAGAGTGGATTCAGAAGGAAGGGCTATATTCGTATCCAGATGGTTGACGAGAGTGCTCGTGAAATTCTGAACTTACGCAAAGGCTATACCCGACATCTGAAGGGTATAACCCAGTTGTGTCGAAGCCCACGAACACCTCGCCTTTATATTTACCTCAGTGCCTGGCGAAAGAAAGGGTCTTGTGATGTCAACTATATCGACCTAAAGGAGTTCTTTGGCGTTCTTACCTATAGCAAGGACCACAAGAAGATCATCGACGATCATTACCTGAAGTATGGAGCTTTCCATAGGGATGTCTTAGACCCTGTGCAGCGTGAGATGAAAAAGCTGTCAGACGAGGGCAAGGTTGAGTTCTGTTTCGAGTATGAACCCGTTTACCCCCGTGGTGTCACCCGTGGAAATCCCAACAGCATCCGCTTTACCATTATAGAAGGTAAGATGGGGCAGGCCCAGAATTACGAGAATTATCTGGGTAAGGTTCATTCCGACCTTATCACCAAGTATAATTTGCAGCCAATGGAGTGGGCTCGTCTGCAAGAGTATATTTATGACGGTCTTGACTTGAAGGACGAATTGGCGTATATAGATAAGATGGTAGAGGAACATCAGCCAGATAATGTTCATGCCTATGTTACTGAGATTCTGTATAATTGGCTGAAGGAACAGCAGAAGCCCAAGGAGCCACAGTTTGATGCTGCAGAGGAAATCTATGACGATACCCCAGAGCGACCAGATGTGCAGCCTATCTTCAGAGAGAAATATGAATGGTGGATGGAACGAGCCAAAGAAAGGCTGGGCGATGTGTTCTATAATACATATATGAAATGTTGTGATCTTTGGGCTGTCCGAGATAAAAACATTCTGATAGCTGTGCCCAATGATTTCGTTCGTGACCAGTGGGAAGAGCATATTGGTGAGATAAGCAGCTATTTCTATACGGCATTTGGTCCGGATAGGGTAGTGGTCTATATCAAGCAGGACCTCTCCGTTTTTAAATAAAAGAGGTGCAAGGTTTCTTAACTAAGGAGAAAGATTTTCCTAACTGGAAAGATTGTGCGCTTTAACTATAGAAATAATATTCCCATACTGGGAATAAAAAATTCCCACGTTGGGAAAAAAGAAGAAGGCCTTGAATGTATCAAAGCCTTCTTTTTATGTATTTTTGGTTGAAACTTATCCCAGATATGAACGAAGCAGACTGTTGCGGCTACCGCTACGGAGTTTGCGAATTGCCTTTTCGCGAATCTGACGAACACGCTCGCGGGTAAGTCCGAAGCGCTCACCGATTTCCTCCAGAGTCATTTCCTGATGATTGATACCAAAGCTCATCTCCACGATATCCTTCTCACGCTCGTTGAGCATGCTCAGGGCACGGTCAATCTCAGTGGCAAGGCTCTCGTTTACCAAACTCTTGTCAGCCATTGGTGAATCAGGATTCTGCATTACGTCCAAGAGGCTGTTCTCCTCACCCTCTACGAAGGGAGCATCCACACTCACGTGGCGACCGCTGGCACGCAGAGAGTCGTTGATCTTCTCAGGGAGCTCGTTGACAAGTTCTGCCAACTCATCGGCACTGGGCTTACGCTCGTGCTCCTGCTCGAACTTGGTCATTGCCTTTGTGATCTTGTTCACGGCGCTTACCTGGTTCAGAGGCAGACGTACAATACGGCTCTGCTCAGCCAAAGCCTGAAGAATGGTCTGACGAATCCACCAAACGGCATAAGAGATAAACTTGAAACCACGGGTCTCATCGAATTTCTCCGCTGCCTTGATAAGGCCTACGTTACCCTCATTGATAAGGTCGGGTAGGGAGAGACCCTGGTTCTGGTACTGTTTGGCAACAGAAACCACAAAACGCAGGTTAGCACGAACCAGTTTGTCAAGAGCACGGCGGTCTCCTTTCTTTATCCTTTGAGTCAGTTCTACCTCCTCGTCAACAGTAAGAAGTCCTTCACGTCCGATTTCCTGCAAATACTTATCCAGCGAAGCACTATCGCGGCTGGTGATACTCTTTGTGATTTTAAGTTGTCTCATTGTGTACCTTCTGATATTAAAGCGTGCGAAGATAGGACTTTTTTCTGAAATGGTTTGAAATTTCCTCAAAAAATGTTGTTTATTTGCCCTAATTGATATCTTTGTTTAGAAAAATCACTATCTTTGCAAGATAAAATTGATGTTTAACATATAAAATAGAAAAATCATGGTTGCATTAATCGTAGTAGCAGTTATTGCTGTAATTCTTGTTGTCTGGATTATTGGTATCTATAACAATTTGGTGGCGCTCCGTAATAATCGTGAAAATGCTTTCGCCAATATTGATGTGCAGTTGAAGCAGCGATATGACCTTATCCCCAACCTTGTTAATACGGTAAAGGGTTATGCCGAGCACGAGAAAGGTGTGTTGGAGCGTGTTACTGCTGCTCGTACTGCTGCCATGGGTGCAACTTCTCTGAACGACAAGATTCAGGCAGAGAATGCATTGAGTAGTGCCCTTGCTGGTTTGAAGGTTAGCGTAGAGGCTTATCCCGACCTGAAGGCCAACCAGAACTTCTTGGAGTTGCAGACCGAGCTGGCCGACATAGAGAACAAGTTGGCTGCCGTTCGTCGTTTCTTCAACAGCGCCACCAAGGAACTCAACACAGCTGTCCAGAGTTTCCCCGCTGTACTGTTTGCCGGAATGTTCGGTTTCCATCAGGAGCCTATGTTCGAGGTTCCTCAGGAGGAGCGTGCTGCTGTACAGAAGGCCCCCGAAGTAAAATTTTAAGTAGGTAGTATGAAGTACGTTGGCATACATACGCAGCAGGCCAATAACAATTTCAAGAGCCTGCTGTTACTCATACTCTTTCCCTGTATCCTGTTAGGGATGGTTTATCTCTTTCTGGTAATCCTCAATTATTTGAGTGTGTCAGATCCTTATTATGGTCAGGTTACCGGAGTGAATTGGGACTATGTGAACTACGAGATGATGCACATACTACCTTGGGTAGTGGGCATTGTAGGTGCGTGGTTTGCCATCGCATACTTCACTAATACGGAAATGATACGTCGTGCCACAGGTGCACGACCCCTTGAGCGCAGGGAGAACCCTCGCGTATATAATATTGTAGAGAATCTCACCATGTCTTGCGGTATGCCTATGCCCAAGATAAATGTCATTGATGATCCTCAGCTGAATGCTTTCGCCAGCGGAATAGATAATAACAGCTATACTGTAACTGTAACTACAGGTATCTGTAACCGTCTGAATGATGAGGAACTGGCTGGTGTGATAGCACATGAGCTGACGCACATCCGTAACCGTGACACCCGTCTGCTTATTGTCAGCATTATCTTTGTCGGTATCATGAGTACCATCATGACATTGGCCGTCCGCATGATGTGGAACACCTTTGTTTTTGGCGGCGACCGGAGAAGGAGCAGTAATAACAACAAGAACGGCGGTGTTTCCATCATCGTGGTGATGCTTGTTGCCTTTGTACTGGCGGCTATAGGATATGTATTCACGCTTCTTACCCGTTTTGCCATCAGCAGGAAACGCGAGTATATGGCTGATGCCGGAGGTGCCGAGCTAACAGGTAATCCCTTGGCTTTGGCTTCTGCTTTACGTAAGATAAGCGGCGACCCGGGTTTGGGAGATACGGACCGCGAGGATGTAGCTCAGCTCTTTATCATCCGACCGCCTGAATTCAAGAGCAGCTTTACCTCCATGGTCAGCAACCTCTTCAGTACGCATCCCAGCACGGAAAGCAGAATCGCATACCTTGAACAATTCTAACCTGAATACACAACACAAAACCTTTGAAGAAACAACTTAAATCTATAATTAATGAAAAAACGATTACTACAACTTGCCTTTGTGCTTCTGGCCTTCTGTTCGGTGCAAGCCCAGGAACTTTGTGTAGGTTCCTATAATCTCCGATACAAGAATAACAACGACACAAACGCTGGAAACGGCTGGGCCACCAGACGCACATACCTTATTAATCTTGTCAACTTTCAGCAGCCCGATTTGCTTGGCGTACAAGAAGCTTACAAAGCACAGATGGATGACATGTTGAACGGAATGACAGGTTATGCCTATACAGGTGTGGGACGTGACAATGGTACTACGGGTGGTGAGTACTCTGCCATTTTCTACCGTAAGGATCGTCTGCTTCTTCTTGATAATGGTGATTTCTGGTTGAGTGATACACCTTACACACCATCGAAGGGTTTCCCCAGCGTGGGAGGCGGTACCTCGTACAAGCGCATCTGTTCTTGGGGTAAGTTCTTTGACAAAGCTACGGGAACGGTTATCTATCACTTCAATACCCATCTGGACCTTGATGAGATAAACCGCCAGCAGTCATACTATCTCATAAAGCAGAAGATTGAGGAGATTGCAAGCAAGACAGCTCCCGTCATCATATCTGGCGACTATAATGCCGTACAGACAGGTGATGCTTATAAGTTGTTCTATAACTCAGGATTTCTTTATGACTGTTATGTCCGTGCCAAACAGAAGTTCATTACCAATGGCACTTGTCCCGGCTTCAATGCAAACGGTTATAGTACAGTAAGTGGTGAGCTACGACGTATTGACCATCTCTTTGTAACTCGTGCCTTTAATGTGGATCATTATGCTGTGCTCAATCCCTGTTATTATTCCGAGTCAGGTTCAGCAGACTATCACCTAAGGGCCTATTCAGACCATAGTCCGGTGTTTGTAAAGCTTTCCATCAGGAATCCGGAGATGGCTGAGATTCCTACAACTCCTCCACCATCTGTCAATGGTGTTTATCAGCTTTCTACGCCTGAGCATTTGCTAGTCTTCTCTTACATTGTCAATGGCAAGGCAGGCTTTTCACAGAATACATCTGCCAAGGCTGTTCTGCTGAATGACATTGACATGGCCAATGTAAACGGTTGGCTGCCTATAGGAACGGAGAGCAAGCCCTACACAGGTACGTTTGATGGTCAGGGATATTCCATCCAGAACCTTACCGTCAAGACGGGTAAGTCGTATTCTGGCTTGTTTGGAAAGACATCAGGTGCCACTATCAAGAATTTCCGACTCAGCGGCTCCCTTACTGTTGCAGAGTGGACCAGCGAGCATGGTGTAGTCGGATATGCTAACGCTTCCACCATCATAGGCGTACATTCTTCTCTTAACATTACTACTAGCAAGGCCAATACGGACACGAAACACATCGGAGGCATTGCCGGAACTATAGCATCCAACACTTACATCCACAGATGTTCTTACTCAGGTACGCTCTCTGATGCAGGTACTAACACCGTGGGCGGAATCGTCGGCTATGCAGACCAAAGTGGTAACATAATCAATTATGCCCTCAACAGCGGTAAAGTCCAGTCGAAGGGCAGCGAGACAAACACGGGTGGCATCCTGGGTTATGTAAACTATGCAGACTTCAAGATTTCCTATTGCCTCAATGTGGGAACGGTAAGCGGAAAGGAGCCCTATGCCGGACAGATTATCGGTCGTCAGGTCAAGGCAATGAGCACCCTGCCTTCAAATCTCTATTACTTGGACGGACAGACGCTGAAAGCTTTCGGTTCAGATACAGATCCAGCCTCTGCTGTTGGCGCAACGGCTGTCAATGCCGAGCAGTTGGCAAGTGGCGAGGTATGCTACCAACTGAACGATCCGTTAGTAGATATGTGGTTTCAGAATCTCCCCGGTCCTGATTCTTCTGTGGTAGTCGATCCTTACCCTGTGCTCTTCGATGATCACTTGCGGGTTTGGTACTATGATGGCGTGTACTCTAACTATAGTCCGGAAGAAATGGACGGAATCAACAGTCTCGCTCCATCCCTCCCTGAAGGTAAGGGAGTCGTATATGACTTGTACGGAAGAAAAATAGATTCTTCACTCTTCACTCTTCGTTCTTCAATCAAAAAGGGAGTCTACATTATTAACGGCAAAAAGATCTTGAAGTAGCAATGAAAAAGACATTATCAATTATCATATTATCTTTGGTGGCGTATTGCACATACGCCCAGAACCTTTATATAGGCAGTTTCTACGTAACATCTACAGAAGAAGAGAAACTATATGGCGATGGTGGTGACAAGTGGACGAGTCGTATGACTCCTATCTGTGATCTGTTCAACTATGAGCAGCCAGATGTTCTGGGACTGCAGTCTTTTACAGAATCCCAGTTTTCACAAATTACCAGGCGTATGACAGGCTACAGTGTTTCAGGAGACATCCTTTACAAGAGTTCTCTTCAGTTGGATTCGTGTGGTATTGTCAGCGAGATGCCAGAGGGCAGTACTTGCTCTTGGGTAAGATTGCAGAAAGACGGTAAGGCTTTCTATGTTTTCAATATCTGCTTTTCTACCGAGCTTTCTGTTTCTACTTCATCAGCATCGCGTGTACGTACAGCTATTGGAGAGATTAATCCTGAAAATCTGCCCTGCTTCGTAGTGGGATATCTTGGCGTCAGTGAGTCCAAGGCGCCATATAGCAGATTTACAGTCAGGTTTAATGATTGCTTCAAACAAGCTCCCGTTGTCAGTGCTGAATATGGAACGGTTAACAACTTCGATCTTGAAGCTAATCATGGTACAGATCGTTTCGACTTTGTATTTGCTTCCAAAAATAATGTAACCATCAAGGCCTACGGACAGCTTCAGAGTGCCTATTACACTCATGAGACTGATGGTAGTTATAAGCGTCGTCTTCTATCTACGCACTTCCCTGTTATGGCCAAAGTTTCGCTCTCTAAATGATTCAAAAAGAGCATAAGTTGGTGTAAATGAATGAATTTGTTAGTATAAAAGGGGATTTGTTTTGATTTAAGCAAATCCCCTTTGCGAATATTTACAAACCATTATTTATTCTTAATACAATCTTATCAATTCTGGAAAAATGAGGTAAGAAAATGTTTTAGAGTTAATATATTATGTAAAAAAAATATATACATTTGCGTACTCAGAAACGTAACCGAATGAATATTTTATATTAACTTTAACAACATCATTATGCGCAGATTTTTACTCTCAATGACAGCAGTGTTGATGTCACTTGCTGTAAGTGCTCAGGATGGAATAACCTCCGTGGGTGCTAACATTGTGATTCTTCCTTCGGCCCGATGGAGCAAAGTTCCATATACGGCTAAGGTTCTTGTGGTTAATCCTGATTGGGATTATGGAGAATGGAATGACACTAATCCTAATTATTGCCTGACACTTTTAGAGGACGGTCCTGCAAAGGATGCCAACGGAAAAGCATGGTACGAGAATGGCTATGACGAGACCACGCTTACTGAAGATGAATTTGATTGTACCGAAGACGGTTTCTTGAGGTGGACGGACCAGACAGCTCCCTTTTCTAGCGACGAGACATGGAGTGGAATGAAGTCGTTCCGGTGGACTGGTGACAGTAGGATTGCCGACATTTATATCCGTCGTACATTCACCACAGACAGACTCCTCTCTGGTGATGTCTATCTGGCTTGTGGTCACGATGACGCTCCTTGTGAATATTATCTGAATGGTCAGCTTATCTTCTCAAAGACCGGTTATGAGTTTGATCATTATGAGTATATCTATGCAACGGATGAAGCCGGAAATAAAACAGATGAAATTATAGATAGTATTCCTCATTATAAAAATGGTTGGAACAATGACGAGGTATATAAGCTGACAGACGAGCAGAAGAAGTTAATCCTCCTTGATGGTCAGGAGAATCTGTTGGCTGTTCGTGTTCATCAGAACTGGGGAGGTGCCTTTGCTGACTGTGGTCTCTACACATTAGTAGAGGGCGGTTTGGCAATGGGTTATGTTGAACCTTGGGAAGGTAAGGTGATCTTTAACAATGTAGGTGGTTATAACTTCGATGGTAAGTCTCCCAGTAACGACCCCAAGCATCCCTGGTCTGCACTCTACGAGGCTCAGGAAGGTGATGAATATACTTTCACCATGCCAGGCGCCAGCAATATGGAAGATGAGGATGCCGATTGGCTGGAGCAACTCCACTTCAAGACTCCTATAACATTAGAGGAGGATAAGTTCTATTCTGTTAAGTTTACTTTGACTGCCTCTTGTCCTTATTCAGCTGTCCGCATTAAGATTTGCGACAATGATAATGACGAAGAAGATGCAACAGTATACGATGATGTTGAGGAAATACTGGAGGGTACACCTTTGGAATTCGAGACAGAGATTACGGGAAAGGATGCTATCCATAACCTGAAGCTTGTCTTTGACTTTGGCGGTGGTGAGGAGAACTCTACTATCAAGATCAGTAATATGTCTATCAAGGACGAGGACGGCAATGAGCTCTGGATAGGTACTCATTATTTCAACTACTTCCATATGTGCAAGCGTGTTGCCAAATACTATGTATGGGACGATACACTGAACGATGGTGCTGGTGATTTAAGAGAAGCCAAGACTGATGAGGAGAGAGAGAATGCTGATGAGGTAAAATACAGCTACGAGGTGGCTGATGCTCCTGAGATAGAGGGACGTAAAGAGACTATGGCTTGGACAATGGCTGACTTTGATGACTCTATGTGGGACAGCCAGATGATGCCCGTTGGTAATAAGGATTATATGCCAGAGGTACAGAGCGTTTGGCCTGGTGGCGATAACACCAACTACTGGATTCGTCGTAACTTCGAGCTCGACAAGATCAACGATCGTCTTTCTTACGCTCTGAACGTTTGTCACGATGACGTTTATGAGACCTATGTGAACGGTCACCGTTTGCAGAAGAATGTTGGTTGGACCAACGGTAAGAATCCTGTTCAGGTTCATATTCCTGCCAGATACCTTAATGTAGGTAAGAACGTTATTGCCACTTACATCCAGCAGAACTGGGGTGGTAAGTTCTATGACTGTGGTATCAACGTAGAGGAGGTTAACTATGAAGAGAGTGTTAAGCAGTTCAATGAGGCTATTGCTTATGCTCAGACAGATACATTGTTAACAAATAAGATGCATAGTAATGTGCAGGCTCTTATAGATCAGGCATGGAAGGACTTTGATGAGAATAAGAACGACCCTGCCGAGATTAAGAACTTTGCCAGAGAGTTGAGATCTGATGTTAATGCCATCTTTGCATACAGTCCCAGCGTTAAGACTTTCAAGGATACGTGGGATATTTGCCGCAAGATGAAGGATACCGGCTACTGGGGCACAGCTCTTACTGATGCTACTGCTGCCTTGGATACTTGTGCAACAGCCAGCGATCTCAATAAATATCTTAATCCTCTGCGTAATGCCCGTAAGGCAACAGCTATGGAGCGTCGTACCGAGAAGTTTGTAGGTTGTACGCCTCAGGTTCTCTCACAGGAGTGGATTGGTCTGGAAGAGGATGAAGAATGGAAACCTACCCCCAGATATTATATATATAATGTAGGAGCTAAGCAATTCCTTGGCGGAGGTGAAAGCTGGGGTGCCCACCTTGTTCTTTCCTATGCCTCTAACCCAATGATGCTTGTTCAGGCTATGAAGGCTGTTGTTGACGAAGAAGGAGAGCCTACCGGTGATGAAGAAGCCGTCGAGGGTGCATTCCTCCTGGAGACCTTCCGTCCTAATGGTGCTGTTGGCGAGATGGATTTCATGGGCTGGAACGGTTATGTTGACTGTCCTCCCAATAGTTCTTGGGAACTCATCCCCGTTGAGGGCAAACCAAATGTATACAATATTGCCCAGTATGGTCAGAAGTTCGGAGAAGCCGACACTACCTGCTACAACGGAACTATCTTCCAACCTGGTGGCAAGAAACTGCTGGGTCTGCGTAGCGGTGACAATAAGTACGAACCCTCTTACTATGTAGTTGATACAGACCTGCATTCTCCCGAATTGGAGACCAACCAGTGGATGTTCATTTCTCGCGAGGAGATGTTAAGCTTTATCTCTACTGCCACTGAGGATAATCCTGCAGACCTTACTTTCCTTATTACGAATCCTGGCTATGACCAGCGTCTTAGCGATGCTGAATGGAATTTCTCAGGTGGTAGCATAATCGGTCGTGGTTCTGACTTACCCAACTTCGTGTTGGAATCTTATAACACCGTATTCTTCCAGAATAATGCAGATCTCTGGCCATATGAAGAAGACCGTGCTTTGCCTGCAGGTACCTACAAACTGATGGTTCAGGGTTACTATCGTGATGGAATAGAGCAGGCCCATGTAGAGAAGGTTCTCAAACACGAGGCTCTTGCTCAGCGTGCTTTCGTCTTCGCTGGTCCTTCATTCTATGGCGAGGAAGAACTATCCTCATGCGAGTCCATTCCTCTCTTGTCCATCCACATGGAGGCTAATAAGGTGCCTGGAATTGGTTATACCTATGGTGGCATGACTATGCCTGGTACATATGGTGGTCAGCCAATGAATGCTACACAGCAGGCAGCCAACGAATACTTCCCTTGCGGTCTTTATTGGAACGAGCTTACCTTTATTATTTCAGAGGAAGAAGCTGGTCATCTGAGCATTGGTATCTGTAAGCCAACCAATGAAGAACTTGAAGGAAAGGGCGACTGGATTGTAATGGACAACTGGCGTCTCAAGTATTGTGGTAGCAATGCTGATCCTGACGGAATCAATGATGTTATCAAGACTCCTTCTCAGACTTCTAAGGAGATCTTCAACCTCTCTGGTCAGAAGTTGAAGAAGGCCCAGAAGGGTATCAACATTGTCAATGGCAAAAAGTATGTAGTTAAGTGAATAAGTTTTCCCCCCTTCCCCTCCATAGGAGGAGGGGGAATTGATAAAGGAGCGTCTCCGTGATGGAGGCGCTCCTTTATTATTTTGTATGTCAAGGGGTAAAAAAAATCCCCTCCATTACAGGAGGGGTAAGGGGTTGGTCTGTTTTTACAGTGAAATTGCACCACTTGGGCAAGCATCTGCACAAGTACCACACTCTGTGCACTGCTCGGGGTCAATTGAATACTTATCGCCTTCAGAGATAGCTCCTACGGGACATTCATCGATACATGTGCCGCATGCAACACAATCATCACCAATTACGTATGCCATAATTCTATAATTTATAAATGTTAAACGTTATAACTTTCAATTTTCAATTCTCAATTGTCAATTGCGCGTAAGCGCTTGGCAAAGGTAATTAATTTTAGTGATTCATACACTATGTTGGCTTTCTTTTTTTCACTTTATCATCAAAAATAGTGATTTATGCAATAAAGCCTTATACTTTTACGTTATTTTCATGATGAAAATACGTATTAGAGTTTTTGTTTTGTCGTTGATGGCGCTCTGCTGTGTATGTGGAGTGGTGGCTCAGCCGCGTAAGGTAATGAACCGTCCTTATCTGGACCAGCGCAAGTTGCATTATGGTTTCCTCTTGGGTTTCCATTTGCAGGATCTGGAGTTGAGTAATAATGGGTATATAACTCCGGAAGGGGAGGAGTGGTATGCCGATGTTAACAATTATAACCCGGGATTCACCGTCGGTGTGCTGGGCGAGTTGCGTCTCAATAATCATTTTGCCCTTAGATTTGCGCCAACCATACATTTCGGTCAGAAACATCTGGTGTTCCATGAACAGGTAACTCAGCGAGATACTACGCAGAACATCAAGAGCTGCTACCTGTCATTGCCCATAGATGTAAAGTTTGCTGCTCCGCGTTACAACAATTTTCGCCCTTATTTTATAGCCGGTCTTAATCCCATGGTCGACCTTACGGCCCGTAAGCACGGAGCCCTCAGGCTAAAACCTTTTGATTGCTACTTAGAGGTGGGTATGGGATGTGATATCTATCTGCCGTACTTCAAGCTGAATCCTGAGCTCAAGTTCAGTTTCGGTCTTTTGGACATTATCCAGAAGAACCGTTCAGACCTTATAGACAACACTTTGCATAAGTTCACTCAGAGTATAGATGGCGGACACTCCAAGATGATAGTACTGACCTTATACTTTGAATAATAGAGTCCAAAAATATTCATCTGGGAAAAGCATACAGTAAAGGGGAGCCAACGACTCCCCTTTATTATATAATGTATATTGGACTTACTTCAGCTTAGCAAGGGTCTCCTTGATGCGCTTCATTGCCTCTACGATGTTCTCGTCGCTGGTAGCGTAGCTCATGCGGAAGCACTCGGGGCTGCCAAAGGCATCACCGCCTACGGTGGCTACATGACCAACCTCCAGGAGATACATGGCCAGGTCGGTGCTGTTGTTGATGACACGGTCGCCATCCTTCTTGCCAAAGAAGCTGCTGCACTTGGGGAACAGATAAAAAGCGCCCTGGGGAACGTTAACCTCCAGGCCCGGAATCTCCTTAGCCAACTTTACAATCAGGTTCTTACGACGCTCAAATGCCAGACGCATATCCTCTACACACTGCTGGTCGCCAGCGAAGGCAGCCTCGGCAGCTTTCTGGCTGACAGAACAGGGACCGCTGGTGTACTGACCCTGCAACTTGTTACAACCCTTGACAATCCAGTCGGGAGCAGCAATGAAACCGATACGCCAACCTGTCATAGCGTATGCCTTAGAGACACCGTTGATGATAACAACGCGGTCCTTGATATCGGGGAACTGAGCCATTGAGGCGTGCTCGCCTACATAATTGATGTGCTCGTAAATCTCATCAGCAACAACAATCACATTGGGGTATTTCAGCAGTACGTTCTTCAGAGCCTCCAACTCAGCCTTGCTGTAAACAGAACCTGTGGGGTTGCTGGGAGAGCAAAGGATAAGAGCCTTTGTCTTAGGAGTGATGGCAGCCTCCAACTGAGCGGGAGTAATCTTGAAGTCCTGCTCGATGGTTGCCTCTACAAAGACGGGAGTACCCTCTGCCAACAATACCATCTGAGGATAGCTAACCCAGTAGGGAGCGGGGATGATCACCTCGTCACCGGCATTTACTAATGCCATGATGGTGTTGCAGACACTCTGCTTGGCACCGTTGCTACAGAGAATCTGGCTGGGAGCATAGTCCAGGCCGTTCTCGTTCTTCAGTTTGTTAACGATGGCCTTCTTCAGTTCGGGGTAACCGGGAACGGGAGAGTAACGACTCCAGTTGTCCTCTACTGCCTTGATGGCAGCAGCCTTAATGTGGTCGGGGGTATTGAAGTCGGGTTCACCCACGCTCATGTTAATAACATCAACGCCCTGAGCTTTCAGCTCGCTGCTGCGCTGACTCATTGCCAGAGTGGCACTGGGTGCCAAACGGTTCAATCTTTCGGATAGGGTAGCCCCCTCCCGGCCTCCCCCTTTGGAGGAGGAGTGGTTAATTTTCTGTTCCATATTGTTAATCATTATATTGTTATTTATTGTTTCTTACTTTAAGTCACTCCCCCAAAGGGGGGAGCTGGGAGGGGGCTTTTAAAGCTTGTGTCCCATTCTAACTCTCTTGGTTTCCAAGTAACGGCGGTTGTATTTGTTGGGCTCTATGATGATAGGGACATTCTCTACAATCTCCAGACCGTAGCTTTCCAGTCCTACGCGCTTCACGGGGTTGTTGGTGATAAGGCGGATTTTGCTGACACCCATCTCCTGTAGGATCTGTGCACCTACGCCATATTCACGTTCGTCAGGCTGGAAGCCCAGATGTATGTTGGCATCTACGGTATCGTCGCCCTGCTCCTGCAACTTATAGGCTGCAATCTTGTTCATCAGACCAATGCCACGACCTTCCTGATTCAGGTAAACTACCATTCCCTTACCTTCTTTCTCTATCATCTGCATAGCACGATGGAGCTGTTCTCCACAATCGCAACGCTGGCTACCGAAGATGTCACCTGTTACGCAGCTGCTATGCATACGTACCAGAATGGGCTCGTCGGGGTTCCATGTTCCCTTGTAGAGGACTACATGTTCCAGTCCGTTGCTCTTCTGGCGGAAGGGGATGATGTGGAAGTTGCCGTATTCTGTGGGAAGCTCGGCCTCTACACCTTTCTCAACCAGGGATTCCTGCTGCAGTCGGTAGGCAATCAGGTCGCGGATAGATATAATCTTCAGCCCGTGCTCCTTGGCAACCTCCTGCAACTGAGGCATACGTGCCATAGTACCGTCTTCGTTCAGAATCTCTATCAGTGCAGCTGCAGGCTGCAAACCAGAGAGGCGAGCTAGATCAACGGCAGCCTCAGTATGTCCGGCTCTGCGCAGCACACCCTTGTCCTGAGCATAGAGGGGGTTGATATGTCCGGGACGCCCGAAGTCGGAGGGCTTACGGTTGGGATCGGCCAAGGCACGGATGGTAGCAGCACGGTCATGAGTGCTGACACCTGTTGTACAACCTTCCAGCAGGTCAACTGTTACTGTGAAGGGCGTTCCCAGCATGCTAGTATTGTCTTGTACCTGATGGTCCAGTTCCAACTCTTTGGCACGACTTATTGTAATGGGTGCACATAGTACACCGCGTCCGTTACGGAGCATAAAGTTCACCTTCTCAGGTGTAATCATCTCTGCAGCTGTGATGAAGTCTCCTTCGTTCTCGCGATCCTCATCGTCAACAACTATCACAAATTTACCTTGTTTGAAATCCTCCAAGGCGTCTGCTATAGAACTTAATTTGAAATCAGAATTCATATTTTGTTTGTTTTCTTTATTATCGTTATTGTTATCTTGGTGGCCTCTTCGTTATTTCGTTATGACGTTATAACGTTATATCGTTATTACGATGATTGGGCCTCTTTTTCTATTGAATTAATTCTCTTTATTATCTCTTGTCCAATCTCCTGTACCTTGTCCAGATCACGGCTTAGGCGCAGTCGGTATCTCCAGATTCTCAGCCAGAGAAGTATTCCTACAGGCAGGATAACTCCAGCCCATTTATTTCGTCTGGCATTCCTAAAGGGGCGTGTATGTGCATCTGGGATTATGAATGGCAGCATGTTCAGCAGACCAATGATGACATTACTCTTGCTATTGTGCAACTCTTTTACCAGCGCCTCTAATCTCTTACTGATTCCTTTGACCGTCGTATCCTCCTGGTATTGGAAGAAAATGTGCCAATAAGACGGCATCATCAGTAGGAAGTGGTTATCAGAATATGCCTTGCAGTCTTCTATCAGTTGCCGCATTTCCTCACGGCATTTAGGATAGTCAGGGTCATAGATGATAACCTCCTTGCGGTTGAGCTTTCTTGAGATGCGTAATCCTAACAGCTTCATGAAGAACTTCTTGTATCCTTCTATATCAAATACCACGCTGTCTGAATTGGCCTTGTAGGTAAGCCATCCGCCAATGGGCAGCAGCACCATACTGCTAAGCCATTCGCCAAAGTAAGCATCCCAGGCACCAACCTTGGCATTGTTCTCGCCGGCCACGTTGATGATATAGTAGAATATGAAGAAGATTACACTTACTACCACGGGGATACCCAAACCTCCCTTGCGGATGATGGCTCCTAACGGTGCCCCGATAAAGAAAAAGAGCAGGCATGACAGGCTCAACGTATATTTTTTCTGTGCTTCCATCAGATGACGGCGCATCTGTGTGTTCAACTCTGTGGTGTAGCAGGTAGAACGGAACTCGCATTCTGCCTTCATGGTCTCTGTACGGTTGAGGGCACTCTTCCATGCTGAGGATTTCTGGTCGTCACGCAGCTGGTTGAACAGGGTATCAAAGGGAGCGATGTCAGCTACCTCCTGGACAATCTTGGCTGAGTCTTTTCTGCCAGCTGACAATTCACGTGATAGATAAGACCTTTTGGCATTCTCGTATATGCTGTGTCCGATACTGTCGGTGCGTGAGCGTATGGAATCAATGCCACGATAAATTTCCCCCAGGTTCTTAGCTTGGGCATTGCCGGCAAAGAGACTTGCATCAAAGAGGTTGAACTGATTGTCGAAGGCAATGTAGTCTATCTCCTCTATGAAGGACTCTCTCATATACGGGATGTTCGCCCTCAACATGGCTCCTGACTGGTTGCTCATGTTCTTGAAGCGCTCACCATCATACAACGTTAGCTTCAGGTGTGTCTTGTCTGCCGTGCTTTGCAGTCTTCCGCTATCAGCAATGACAATTTGGGTGTCCTCGTAGTTGTCTGTGTTGGTGTAAATCATTACGCCATACAGCATACCCGTTTCTGCATCCTTGCGCTCTACATACAGGTTATAACCAGGTATGTCGCTGTAGAAGATTCCCTCAGGAATATCCAGCTCAGGCGATTTCTGCCTCATACTCCAGAGTAGGGAGTAGAGCTGCTTGTTGGCTTCGGGGCTGACATTATTCTGGAAATAAAAACTACCCGAGCATATCAGCAAGGCTGTAATGAAGACGGGCATAAGGATGCGTATCAAGGGAATTCCTGATGCCTTCATAGCCAGTAGCTCAAAGCGTTCTCCAAAGTTTCCGAAGGTGATGAGACTGGCCAATAAGACGGCCAAAGGAACGGATATAGGTATCAGAGTCAGGGAGCAGTACCAAAAGAATTTGGCAAGGATATCCCATGTGAGACCCTTGCCAACTAAGTCGTCTACGTACTTCCAGACGAACTGCATTAAGAATATAAAAAGACAGATGAAGAACGTACCCGCAAAAAGTTGCAGGTACCCTTTCAGTATAAAGATGTCAAGCTTCTTTATTATTCTCATCGGCCTTTTTTTTGTTTAGTTAACGAGTAGACGAGTAAACAAGTAGACAAGTTGTTTTTTCTAGTTGGGAAATTGCCTTACTGTATCATCCATCTTGTCAACTTGTCAACTCGTTAACTCGTCAACTTATTCTACGTAGCTTTCCAACAGTTTTGCCTGCTCATCAGGAACGATGGTTACTGATGGTGTTGAGGCAGGAACTACCAAAGATTCGCCAGCATGCAGGAAGATCCCCTGACCATTAGGAGAAAGGAAAGCACATTCACCGCTCAGACACATGTAAACACGGAAGGAGTCAATGCCTGTGTAGTCTCTTACAAAACTCTTTGTGAGCTTCAGTTCGTTGGTGGTAAAGAAAGGACTTGTTACCAAAGGAATGATGGTGTCTCTTTCTTCTTTGTAATTTACTTTGGGATTCTCGGTGATATCATTGAAATTGATGGCATCCAAAGCCAAATCGGTGTGGAGCTCACGCAGGTTGCCATCGCGGTCACGACGCATGTAATCGTAGATACGATAGGTAACATCGCTGGTCTGCTGGATCTCTGCAATCACCATACCGGCGCCAATACCATGAACTCTACCTGCGGGAATGTAGAAGCAGTCGCCCTCAACAACGTTTACCTTGTTCAGGTCGTTCTCAATGCTACCGTCTGCTACCTTCTTGGCATAGTCGGCTACATCAGTTCTTTTGGTAAATCCGGCAATCAGCTGGCTACCGCGGTCGGCATCTACTACGTACCACATCTCGTTCTTTCCCATCTTGTTGTGACGCTTCTTGCTCAGCTCGTCATCGGGATGAACCTGAATAGAGAGGTCCTGACGCGCATCTATGAACTTGATGAGCAGGGGGAAGTCCTGTCCGAACTTCTCGGTATTTTTCTTGCCCAGGAAGTCGGCACCATAGCGTTCTACTACCTCAGGCAATGTAAGACCTTTGTTTTCGCCATTCAGAACTATTGATTCAGATCCTTTTACGGCAGAGACTACCCAAGTCTCAGAGCCCCATAATGTGGGCTTGAAGATAGGATTAAACTTTAAGATTTCCATACGTATATGTATTTATGATTTTATTTCGTTTGTTGAATAAGATAAACTATGTATGCCAGACGGATTTCCTCCTCTTTGTACACGTCGCCATACTCCTGAAGGGCATTCTCCATACTGAACTTCTTCTGGCTTGCGATATAATCTACCAGTTCCTCTACACATTCCTCGCCCAGAACTTCATTGGTGAAGTATGTAATATCTACGTTCAGTCCTTGACGAATCAGTTTCTCCAGTTCCTCCAGCACCTCGTCGAACGACATGCTCTCACTCTCAGCGAAATCATCCAGTGCAATCTTCCTGTCAATGGCGTGAATCAGCTTTATTTGCTGTTTTGTCTTGGTAGATGCTTTTTGCTCAAGACTATTTGCATCGCCACTGGGGATATCTACCATCAAGTCCTCCAGATCTCTCAATCCGCTTAGGTTCTCGTCGGTAGCTTCCTCTTCTTCATCAACCATGAAAGAGGAAGGTTTCTTGGCAAATTTCTTTCCTTCTGTTGATGCGGTAAGTTTGTCGCTCTTAGAGGGTTTTGCTTTCAGGTATCCGCTTTCAAAGGCTTTGTCTATAATAGTTGTCCAATAATCTTCTTCGTGGGCATCTCCAATGCCGTATGTCTCATTCTCGTCCAGGCCTAACTCCTCTATCTCGCGGCTTTCCTTGCCTGTCAGATAGTCCGTCAATACCTGACGTGAGACGGGCTGGCCTATTTCAATAAGTGATTTTATTATTTTTATGAGTGATTCTTTTGCGTCCATAATTTGCTATCCTTAGTTTTCGGGGTGCAAATATAAGGCAATTATCATTTGTGGCAAAAGTTTTTAAGCATTTTTTTCAAAGATTTATATTAGGAAATTCTGGACGATTTTCTCCGTCTCATCCCACAGCGTCTGCATGTGTTTGTGATGCACATATTTATCCCCCAGCTTTACTATTTTGTTTGACCTGCAGAAAGTTCCTGTCTGCCCTTCCTTGTCTGCATCTAACATCAGACGGATAGCCGTATCTGCCCCATGTCTTGGAGAACGGATAAGGGGACGGAAGAAGAGATCGGCCAAGGGATCCAGCAACTTGTTCTGCAAGTGTATAATCTTGGTGTTCACAACACCCGGGTCGGCTGCGTTTACGGTAATGCCTTTGCTCTTTACACGTTTTGCCAGTTCTAATGTGAAAAGGGTCAGGGCCAGTTTGCTGTTGCTATATACCAGTATGCGCTGCCAGCAGCCCTTCCTTCCTTTCTCGAAGAATGCTGGGAACTGCAGCTTGCCTAAGATGAAAGAGCATGAACTCATATTGACTATCCTGCTGCCTTTTCTCATCAGGGGGATGAGCAGTCGGGTCAGCAGATAAGGCCCTACATAGTTTACGCCGACGGTTCGCTCCAGTCCGTCTACTGTCCTGTGGAACCCTGTCTCCAGTGTGCCGGCATTGTTCATCAACAGGTCTATATGGTCGAATCTGGCTTTTACCTGATCTGCGAAGTCGCGCACAGATTGCAGGTTGGAGAGGTCAAGGCCCATGATTTCTACATCAGTGCAGCCCGTCTCCTCTATCATCTGCTGGCGTCTGGCCTCCGACTTGCTGGGACAATAGCATGCCATAATGGTATGGTAGCCTTGCAGCAAGGCCTCCTTGGCCTCCTCATAGCCCATGCCGCCGTTGGCACCGGTTATAATAGCTACTTTCATGCGTTCTGTTCTTTTTCTATTCTTGCAATTTCCTTCTTCAGCTTCTCAGGAATCTCCTCCTGCATGTTCTGGTGGCAAGCCATCTCCAGGGTGTACATACGTCCTATGCAGTAGTTGCTGTGCTTGCAGCCGCAACGGTGGTGGGGATCTTCCTTCAGTTTGTTTACGAAGTCGGGCTCGTTGATAAGGCTGCGTGCCATCTGAACAGCCTCGAAGCCGTGACCTAACACTTCGTTTATCTTATCACCGGCAACCAAGCCACCTACATAGATAAACTTCATGTCAGGCATTGCCTCGCGGAACTTCAGGGCATCCTCCAGGAAGAAAGCCTCCTGATAGTTTACCGTTGGGATCATCAGCTTGCCACAGGCACGAACGCTATACTTCAGCCAGGGCTTATCCATATAGTGAGTCAGCGTCTGGATGGGCATCTCGCCACGCATCACGTACATGGGAGTGCAGCTTACCAAACCACCGCTCAGCACAATAGCATGTACACCCAGTTCCTGCAGGCGCTTGGCAATGGGAATACTGTGTTCTTCCAGTGAGATACCGTTCTTGCGTCCATCGCGCATGTTCATCTTGCAGACAACGGCCATGTCATCCTTGGCAGCTTTCATCACCTCCTCTATACACATAGTCATAAAGCGCATGCGGTTCTCCAGTGAGCCTCCGAAGTTATCATGTCTATGGTTGAAGTAGGGGTTCAGGAACTGGTCTATCAGGTAGCCGTGGCCGCAATGAATCTCCACACTGTCGAATCCTGCTTCGCGAGCCAGATTCACAGCCTGTCCGAACTTCCTGGCCATGGGAGCCATCTCTTCTACACGCAAGCCGCGAACCAGGGTAGGGCTGTACAGGTTGAAACCTGTGCAGGCACTGACAGGGAGACAGCCGCAGATATCCTTGTGGCTCATGTTGCCGCAATGTCCCAACTGAATGCCGGCAGCAGCACCAGCAGCATGGATGCCATCAGTAAGATGTCGCAGGTCGGGGACTATCTCGGGGCGCATATACAACTGACGGTCAAAGCTCAGACCGCTCTCTGTAACGGCTGCATAGGCAACGGTGGTCATTCCCACGCCGCCCTTAGCAACGCTGGTATGATAGTCATAGAGCATCTGACTGGGTTTGTGCCCAGGGCACATACTCTCGAAGGCAGCGCTTCTTATGGTTCTGTTTCTCAAGGTAAGAGGGCCGATATGGGCTTCCTCAAATATTTTGTTTTCCATATCTAATTTATTTTAGTTTAGAGTTTAGGGTTTAGAGTTTAGAGTCAGCACTCAAGTTTAAAGTTTAAAAGGTTTATTATTTCACACACTCAACTATTAACTATCCGCTTATAACTGTCTTTACACTCTCAACTTTACACTTTCAACTTTAATATATAAATGGTATTATTCTTTTTCTGTTTCCTACCGCCTCGTTTCCGAATTCGCTGCGGTACTTCTTGTTGATGGCGTGGGCACGAGGTACCAGATTGGCGGCTGTCCACCAAACGAATACCCATGCAGCAGGAGAGCCTGCTACAATGGCAAAGCCTGTCCACTCCAGCAGTTCACCAAAATAGTTCCCACTGGTGACAAAGTTGTACATGCCGTCCTTGGGCAAATAGTGACGGGTGTCACCGGGCTTGCGCAAATGACGGATGACATGATCAGAATGTAGGTTGATAGCCATTCCTATAAAGAAGACTATCAAACCTATAATTGCAATTCCGCTTGTGAAGTAATCCCATCCCTGCTTGTATGATTCCTGAGGGAACCAGAAGAGTCCGCCTCCCTGCATGATGCCGTTGATGATGTTGAAGGTCACGCCCGACAGCATAATGGTAACAGGCATCTTGCTGTGGCCCGACATCAGGAAGGGGAAGATGAAGCTGCGCTGGAAGTAATGCAACATGAACAGCCCCAACAGTATTATCTGAGGTGCTGCTGTCTGGCAGCCGCTGGCATACCATATTCCTAACATAGTCAGGAAGGCGGGTGCCTCCATCAGCACCCAGCCTACCTTGTTATTTATACTCCAGCCCCACTGCTTGGTATGGAACTGTCCGTAACCGGCAGTAACAAAATACAGGCTAATGAAGACCAGTAGGCCCATTGCCACCATACCTGCAAGCAGGTAGTTGAAGATTTCTTCAGTCACGTTCTATGATTGTTAATCCATTTTCTTCATAGCCTGCTCCAGGTCGGCTATGATATCCTCTACGTTCTCAATACCTACAGAAAGGCGAACCAAGTCGGGAGCTACACCAGCCTCGCGCAGCTGCTCGTCGCTGAGCTGACGGTGTGTATGACTGGCAGGATGCAGCACGCAGGTACGTGCATCTGCTACGTGAGTAACGATGCTGATGAAGTCCAGGTTGTCCATGAACTTGATGGCATCCTCGCGTGTACCCTTCAAGCCGAAGGCAATCACACCGCAAGAACCGTTGGGCAGGTATTTCTGTCCCAGCTCATAGTATTTGTTGCCAGGCAGACCGCAGTAGTTCACCCATCCCACCTTAGGATTCTTCTCCAACCATTCTGCTACCTTCTGAGCGTTGGCACAATGCTGACGCATACGCAGGTGCAGGGTCTCCAGACCCAGGTTCAGCAGGAATGAGTTCTGAGGACCGGGGATAGAACCCAGGTCACGCATCAGCTGAGCAACCAACTTGGTCATGTAAGCCATCTTGCCAAATGCCTTGGTATAAGTCAGACCGTGATAGCTCTCATCGGGAGTTGTCAAACCGGGGAACTTGTCAGCGTGGGCATCCCAGTCGAAGTTGCCGCTATCCACTACACAACCACCTACCTGAGTAGCGTGACCGTCCATATACTTGGTAGTACTGTGGGTGACGATGTCGCAACCCCACTCAAAGGGACGGCAGTTGATGGGTGTAGCAAAGGTGTTGTCCACAATCAGGGGCACACCATGCTTGTGGGCCATCTTGGCAAAGCGCTCTATATCGAATACGTTACCGCCAGGGTTGCTGATGGTCTCGCCGAAGAAACACTTGGTATTGGGGCGGAACTCCTTCTCGATGCGCTCGTCATCCCAATCGGGATCGATGAAGGTGCACTCGATGCCCAGTTTCTTCATTGTCACACCAAAGAGGTTGTAGGTACCGCCATAGATGCTGTTGCTGGTGATGAAGTGGTCACCTGCCTGACAGATATTGAAGATAGCATAGAAGTTGGCAGCCTGACCGCTTGAGGTCAGCATAGCGCCTACACCGCCTTCGAGGGCAGCAATCTTCTTGGCTACAGCGTCGTTAGTGGGATTAGCCAGACGGGTATAGAAGTAACCGTTGTCCTTCAGGTCGAACAGACGAGCCATCTGCTCGCTGGTATCGTATTTGAATGTTGTACTCTGGTAAATGGGCAACTGCTGAGGTTCGCCCTTTGTCGGCTTCCATCCGCCGTGGATGCAAATTGTCTCTAAGTTTCTTTTCATTATCCTAAAATTAATTATATGTTTAATCTTCGTATCTCTTGGTTATTGTTCTTTTTTTCACAATCTTTCTCTTACCGGTCGAGGGCCCTTTAACGTAAAGTCTCCCGTCCTTTTCAATTGATAAGGGGTCTATCAGCACAACCCTCTCATTAGGATTGTCTGCCATACGACCATGATAGACGCAGTAACGGTTCTCGTCGGGCAATGTAATAACCATGCAATGACCGGTTCCCAGTACTTTCCCTTCTTTCTGCAGCACAGGGTTGTTATCAGCCTTCTTGAAGGGACCCAACGGGTTTTTACTGGTAGCATAGCCTACGGCATAGTACTCGCCACCATAGTGGTTGGCACTATACATTATATAATAGGTATCTCCCTCGCGGAAGATGTAACTACCTTCTGTCCAACGGCGGTTCACCTCTTTGTGCATGGCACTACGACTTTCCCATTCAGCTTGAGCATCGTTCAGTTTCTTGGGCGGACAGAGCAACAGTTTGGGCTCGCCAATCACACCGCTGAAGTCGGGTTTCATCTCCACACCATATACCCAGCTCTCCTCTATGTTGTCATACACGCCATCAGCTTTCAGCTTGTCGGCAATCTCGCTCTTTACGCTGTGCTTGTAACAGCAGCGGCTAAAGTACAGATAGCACTTGCCTGTCTCGTCATCGAAGTATACATTGGCATCGATGATGGGATATTCAGGGTTGAAGATAGGACGGTTATAAAGATCCTTGAAGGGACCTGCAGGAGAATCGCTCACGGCTACGCCAATCTTGAAGTTCTCCCCCTCATTGGTAGGATTCTTTCTGTAGTTGGCACTGAAGAACATATAGTATTTGCCGTCGCGCTCATACACTTCGGGTGCCCAGAAACAGTTTACGTTCCATTGGTCGGCCTGACCTCCCTGATAGACGCGTCCGCAAGGTTGCCAGTTACTGAGGCTGTCGCTAACGTAAGCCTCGAAGCCGTCCTCCATAGATGTCCCGTACATATAGTATTTGCCGTCGCTGGCATGCAGCAGGAAGGGATCACCGAACTTCAAGGGCAATGGGTTGTCCCATGAAGTGCTAAAGAGGGTCCATGTCTCTTTTGTCGTGTGGGAACTCTTCTTCTCATAATGGCAGCTGCAACGAATGCAACTTGTCATTGTCCAGCAAGCCATCAGGGCTAGCGTCAGGCTAAGAAACTTCTTATAATTCATAGTTCGTAATTATCGTTTTGGTGGCCTTTTCGTTATTACGATGGGCGCCTTCGTTATTACGTTATTACGTTATATCGTTATTACGGGAATTTTATTTGGCGCCCAACTCTTCACTCCCTTCCCTTTGGGAGGGGGCGGGGGTAGGCTTATACTCTTCGCTTGTTGTTACTATTTGTGTATTCTTGGGGTCGGAGTCGGCCTTGCGGAACCAGTCGCTGTACTCTATGTAGTGTGCAGCATAGGTTTTGTTCAGCGCCTGAGCCTGTTCGGGGTCCACTTTTTTGATGAACTTGGCAGGCACGCCGCCCCAGAGTTCGCCATCGCCAATCTGTGTATTGCTCAGCACCAAGGCACCAGCAGCCACGATGGCTCCTTTGCCCACCACGGCATGATCCAGCACTGTTGCTCCCATTCCTACCAGGGCACCATCCTTTACCTCGCATCCATGCAGGGTTACGCTGTGGCCGATGGTTACATCATCGCCCAGTATACAGGGAGCCTTACCGTTCAGGGTGTGGATGCAGGAGTTGTCCTGCACATTGGTGCGGTTGCCGATCTTCACAAAGTGGACATCGCCACGGATGACGGCATTGAACCATACGGTGCAGTCGTCGCCCATCTCCACATCGCCTACTATCACGGCACCTTCGCTGAAATAGCAGTGTTTGCCAAATCGGGGAGCAGGCATCCCCTCAAGTCGTTTTATTGTAGCCATTCTAATCTAATTCCGACCCCCTCTAAATCTCCCCGAGGGGAGACTTGTGATTATTCTCTCCCCCTCGGGGGAGTTGGAGAGGGGTCCTTTATCCATTTTTTCTCTTCCTCATTCAGATAGGGTGAGAGTTCATCGTACACTCGTTTGTGATAGGCATTCAGGTATGCTATCTCGTCTGGGAGCATCATTTCCCAGATGATGGGAGTGGTGTCAATGGGGCAGAGCGTCAGGGGATCCAGTTGTAGGAACTCTCCGAACTCCGTCTTTTTGTACTCTTGCACTATCATTGTATTCTCTATGCGCACACCATGCTCTCCTGCCCTGTAGATGCCAGGCTCGTTTGTTACTGTCATACCAGGCAGTAGGGGAGCAGGTTTGTAGTTCATACGTATCTGGTGAGGGCCCTCGTGCACATTCAGGTAGGAACCTACGCCATGCCCTGTTCCGTGCAGGAAGTTAATGCCGTGCTGCCACATGGCATAACGGGCAAGGGCATCTATCTGTGTACCACAAGCCCCCTTGGGGAACTTGGTCAGCGCCAGTCGGATGTGTCCTTTCAGCACCAGCGTGTAATCCAATTTTTCTGATTCAGTAAGCGGACCCAAGGCGATGGTACGTGTGATGTCCGTCGTACCGTCTTGATATTGGGCACCGCTGTCCAGCAACAACAGACCCTTAGGCTCCAGTTTTACATCGGTCTCTGGTGTTGCCTCGTAATGAACGATGGCACCATGCGGACCGTATGCTGCAATGGTGTCGAAGGATATATCGCGGTAGAGCGGCTGCTCAGCCCTCAGGGCCGTCAGTTTCTTGTCGATGCTGATTTCCGTTTCGTTGCCTGCTTCCACTGCGGGTTTCAGCCAACGCAGGAACTTCACCATTGCTACGCCGTCGCGAATCATCGCATTGCGGAAGCCTCTGATCTCGGCTTCGTTCTTGATAGCCTTCATGGGGGCAATCAGCGAGTTGTGTTCCACAACCCTACAATTCTCAGGCAGCGAAGCCTGCAAGTTCCAGTTGCTGGTGTTGGGGTCAAGGAGCAATGTTTCAGGCTTGTAAGCCTTCAGCGTCTCTGTGATATCAGCGTAGGGTAGGGTGTTTATATTGTTCTCCTTAAGGTAGCCGGCTACCTCGGGTGTTATCTTTGCAGGGTTGGTAAAGAGAGTAGCCTCATTCTGTGTCAACAGTACATAAGCCACAAAGACGGGGTTGCAATGCACATCCGTTCCACGAAGGTTCAGCAGCCAGGCAATCTCATCCAGTTGACTGACGACGGTACCTTCTGCTCCTGCCTGTTGCAGGGCTTCACGCAGTCGGGTTATCTTGCTTTGGCAAGTCTCGCCTGCATATTCTAAGGGTTGAATCTCTATGGGGTTAGCGGGGATGCTGGGACGGTTCTTCCAAAGCTCATCAGCAGGGTCTCCTCCAATGTAAAGTTGCAGGCCGGCTTTTTCGGCCTCTTCCATCATACATCTGACATCTGCCATCATATTCACCCAACCGTCAATGGCAACCTTGAAAGCCCCCTCCGTCTCCCCCTTTGGGGGAGTGAATGATGTTCCTGAACTATGAACTATGCATTGTGAACTATGCACTGTTCTACTGAGCCACTGGCTGATAGTGGGCGTTTCCTCCAATCCGTCTTTCATCAGGCAGAAGGGGGTGCCGCTGAGTTGATCGGCAGCAGCCAGGAAGTAACGGCTGTCCGTCCACAGGGCAGCATCCTCCAACGTCACGACTGCTGTTCCGGCACTACCGTCGAAGCCGCTTATCCACTGGCGCGTCATCCAATGCTCAGGCACGTATTCACCGCAATGGGGGTCGGTGCTAGGGAAGATAAAGGCCTGCAGCCCTTTCTCCTGCATATATGTGCGCAGAGCACGCACGCGTTCGGTTATTTCCTCTTTTTCTGCCATGTTTGAAGTAAAAAAGCCTTCAAAGGTACGAATAAGTGAGAGATTTTCCAAATACATTTGAGAAAATCCGAGCGAAAGTACCTTCGGCGAAGTCAAAGGTACGAATAAGTGAGCGGAGTACAAAATAAATTCATTTATTTTTATTCCCAAGCATGAGTTATTTAGAGACAACTGTTTCAAACTTATGATTAAGTGAGTGTTTTGTTGTGTCTGTTAATATTATTTAACAAAAAGTTGGGAGTAGTTGGGAGTAAAATTGCTTGGCTCGGATAGTTGAATCGCATATCTTTGCCTCAGAAAACATAAATATTTTTTTTGAAAGAGGCATTAGATTATGAAAAAGTTTGTCTTAAGTGTTGCGTTTATGGCCGCTTCCTTCCTGGCTTTCGCTCAGGAAAATGAGCCAAAGAAAATTGAGTTGACCACTCAAGAGCGTCAACTAGTGGAGAACAGCAACGACTTTGCCTTCAACCTCTTCCGCAAGGCTCGTGGCGTGAGTAATAGTATAATGTCGCCTTTGAGCATCACCTATGCTTTGGGATTGATGAATAACGGAGCTGCCGGCCAGACGCAGAAGGAGATTAACGAGGTTCTAGGCTTTGGCGAGGCAGGTGCTGATGCCATCAATGCCTTCTGCCGTAAAATGCTGACAGAGGCTCCCACATTGGATAACACTACTGCTGCAGAGATTGCCAATACCGTCTATGTGAACAGTGGCCAGAACTGTATATTGCAACAAGGCTTTATAGATAAGGCCAACCAGTATTACGATGCAGAGCCTCAGTCGCTCAATTTCTATGAGAAGCAGGCGGCAATGGGTATCATCAATGGATGGGCCAATGATCGTACACATGGTATGATACCAATGCTTTTCGATGAAGAAACGTTCAATGTAGATGTTGTTAGCTATCTGCTGAATGCCCTTTACTTCAAGGGTGCATGGACCTATAAGTTCGACAAAGAATACACCAAGGAAGAGCCCTTCAATGGTGGTGAGGCTGTGCCTATGATGCAGCAAAGTGGAGTGGAGTATGAAAGCACATGGAACAACCTCTACCAGGCAATTCACCTGCCTTATGGCAATGGAGCTTATAAGATGACCATCTTTCTGCCTCAGGAGGGTAAGAGCATTGATGATGTGCTCAGCCAGTTGAATGGAAGCAACTGGAACTTCAAGGGATGGAAGAATGAGATAAGTTTAAAGTTACCACGCATTAAAACCGACACATTCCTTCCTCTTGTTGATATTATGAAGGAGTTGGGTATGATTACAGCCTTTACTGATTGTGCTGAGTTCCCTTACTTCTGTAACAGTGATGTATATATCAGCAATATGTTCCAGAAAGCTGCTATCGAATTGGATGAGGAAGGTACAGAGGCTGCAGCCGTCACCGTGATCGAAGTTGAAAAGACAGCCATTACTCCTTATTTCTACGCCGACCGCCCGTTCATCTACATTATCAGCGAGCAGAGCACAGGCACCATCTTCTTCATGGGTCAGTTCACGGGCAGGGAAATGACAAGTGCCATTCAAGCTCCTTCCATTCAAAAGAACCCCAGTAATGATGATGCTATCTACGACCTGCTCGGTCGCAGAATAGATTCTTCATTTAAAAAGGGATTCTACATTCATAACGGTCACAAGTTCTTAAAATAACTATAGTGTCAATTTTCTTCTTGGAATTCCCTCTAATGCCTATTAGGGGGAATTTTTGTTACTATTAATGGCCGCAATTTTTTCTATTAGTAGTAACAATTGTTTCTATTAGTAGTGCGTTTAACGCCGATTACCGCCGTTTCTCTCTTTGTAAATATTTTTCCCTAAAACAATATTCAATGCTCCATGTGTAATGTTCAATGGGATTTTTCCTCCCTGACTAGGCAGAAAAATTTTCCTAACTGGGGAATAAGTTTTTCCTGGTTAAACAAGATAAGACAGTCTTCTATGGTTCTCTTTGTTTTGTCAAGAATCTTTTCCCGTCTCTTTTATGTCTCACGCAGAATACGCAGATATTCGCAGAAAATTTAAACAAAAACCTTTAAAACCCCTTTCTGAGAAAGATACTCCTATAGAGTATTAACGCTATTAGTTCTAATCCTGCTTGTATGCAAGCATTCAATCAGCCTTAAAACTAATATCGTTATCCCTTTCAGGGACTCTTTCTCAAAAAGGAAAAACCAAGAAAACTTTTTTTCAGAGACTTCTGGCTCAAGCTCCGATGACTTACGAGGAAAAGTAGAGGTACATCTTTGTTGGCTCTACTAAGAAACGTTAAATATCTTCTGCTTTATTGTTTTTCTCTTCTAATACATAGAGAATAATGTAGGAAAGTAGTACATTTGTCGTAGGAAAGATAAATAATAGAATATAGAAACACACAAAATAATGAAAAAGATTTGTGCTTTAATGATGGCAGGATTATGCTTGTGCTTGAGCTCATGCAGCTGGTTGTGGACTATTAGCATTCGTTTTTACAACGAAACGTCTATGCCTGTCAATGTAAGTTATATGTATTTTATGGCATCTGATAGTAACAAGAGCACTCATTTGCATGACCTGGATACGATCTATCATAAAATTGATGCTGGGAAGAAACTGAAAGTAAAGTTCTTGGGTTATCATACAAAGTCGTTCGTCAAGGATAGCTCCTATTGTGAATTCATTAGATTTGAAACCTCGACAAAATCTGTTTGTTATAGAGATTCGGATGAGATTTGCGATTTTTACCGCTCGGCTAAACTTTCGAAATACAATCTTTGGGGTGTGGCACGTGGAAAGATTTTCATTACTGACAGCCTGTTTAACAGCAAGAAATAAATGAATGAGTCACCCCGAAAGGAATTCACTAGCCTTTCGGGGTGTTTTTATGTTGGATAACCAACAATACGGCATATTGCCATGCTAAGGTATATTATTTGCAGCCTCGGGAGTCTGCACGTGTTAACCCCAGGAGTCTACACGTGTAGACTCGAGGAGGGTGCAAATGTTGCCTCTAGGAGGAATACTCAAAGAAGCGCTATCACAGGGTGATCTTCTTGGAACGGATTAGTTGTTTTTCTTTATTATAATATCTCAACAGCAAGGTGCAGGTGTGGTAGCTTGACAGTTCAGAGAGGTTCTTGATACGTTTCATGAACCGGCCATCCAGGGAGTAGATGTCTATATGATTAGTCTTTACAGGACTCTTGTCTATGGAAGTCAATCCATCCACAATGCCATCTGTCATAACGGGAATCTCTATGGTTAGTGTGTCCTTTCCGTATTCATTTTCTGCAATAATGTCCACCCACGTCAGCCTTCCTCTGTTTAGATATTTAAGGTTGACATGCGCAGGAGATACCTCATTAATTACGTAGGTTTTATAATAGGGATTGTATTCTTCTTCTACACCGACAGTGATTGACGTAGCACCTGAATACGTTACATCAAAGCTGAAATTATAGTATGTACTATACTCGGTATCGCTGACTTTCTGATTGAAGACGGAGATGACTTTGGGAGCACTTTCTGGTTTGTTCTGGGCACTGATATGGCAGCATACAGCCATAACAAGAAACAAGGATGCTAATAATCTTTTCATATTGTTTGTATTTTGTGGCAAAATTAGTTATTATTTCTCTTAAAACTTCGGAATTAACGGAAAATCTCATCCTGAATAACATACTTTAACAGGCTACGGGTAATGGGGGAGGGGAAGAGTGCTCAGAAAAGAATTCACCCAAAATAAATAGAAGAAAGGGTGTTAGGTTTGGACTTTATCTGACTTTTTTGTATTTTTGCAGGCAATAATGCATAAATTCTAATGACAGATAATGTTTCTATGACGGATGGGATCACCCATCACCTTAACAAAATGTACCAAAGCTGGTTCTTGGATTACGCCTCTTACGTAATTCTGGAACGAGCAGTCCCCCATATCGGCGACGGATTCAAACCCGTTCAGCGTCGTATCATGCACTCTATGAAGCGTATGGACGATGGCCGTTACAACAAGGTGGCCAATATAGTGGGTCACACCATGCAGTTCCACCCCCACGGAGATGCCAGTATCAAGGATGCCCTGGTTCAGTTGGGACAGAAGGACCTGCTGATTGACTGCCAGGGTAACTGGGGTAACATCATCACAGGCGATGATGCTGCTGCCGGCCGATATATCGAGGCACGCCTCAGCAAGTTTGCCCTGGATGTTGTCTTCAATCCCAAGACCACAGAGTGGAAGCTCTCTTATGACGGTCGTAACAAGGAGCCTATTGCCCTGCCCGTTAAGTTCCCCTTGCTGTTGGCACAGGGTGCCGAGGGTATTGCCGTAGGTCTGAACTGTAAGATTCTGCCCCACAACCTGAACGAGATCTGCGAGGCTGCCATCCAGTACCTGCACGGCGAGGAGTTTCATCTGTACCCCGACTTCCCAACGGGAGGCAGCATAGACGTATCCCGTTACAACGACGGGCAGCGTGGTGGCGTAGTGCGTGTGCGTGCCAAGATAGAGAAGCGCGACAACAAGACGCTGGCCATCACAGAGATTCCCTATGGCAAGACAACAGGTACGGCTAGCAAACCCAGCACCTTCATAGAGAGTATCCTGAAGGCCAACGAGAAGGGTAAGATTAAGATCCGTAACGTAGAGGACCTGACGGCTGCCAAGGCAGAGATTCTGATTCACCTGACTCCAGGTGCCAGCAGCGACAAGACTATAGATGCCCTCTATGCCTGTACGGATTGTGAGATCAGCATCTCTCCCAACTGTTGCGTCATAGAAGATAAGAAACCCTGCTTCCTTTCTGTCAGCGATGTGTTGCGTAGCAACGTTGACACCACCCTGAACCTGCTGAAGAAGGAGCGTCTGATCCGCAAGGGTGAGCTGCTGGAGGCTTTGCACTTTGCATCTCTGGAACAGATATTCATTGAGGAGCGCATCTACAAGGACAAGCAATTCGAGAATGCCAAGACCATGGATGCTGCCTGCGAGTGGATTGACGAGCGTCTGACACCCTGGTATCCCAAGATGGTACGCGAGGTGACCAAGGACGATATCCTACGTCTGATGGAAATCAAGATGGCACGCATCCTGAAGTTCAACAAGGACAAGGCAGAGGAGAACATCGCCCGCATCAAGGACGAGATAAAGCAGATAGACAAGGAACTGGCCAATATGGTGGAGGTTACCTGCGACTGGTTCCGTTTCATACAAGAGAAGTACGGTAAGGATCATCCACGTCTGACGGAGATCCGTAACTTCGACAATATCAGCGCCGCCAAGGTGGTAGAGGCTAACGAGAAGCTGTATATAAACCGTGAGGAGGGCTTCATAGGAACATCACTGAAGAAGGACGAGTACGTTTGCAACTGTTCGGATATCGATGATGTGATTGTCTTCTACAAAGACGGAACCTACAAGGTAGTGCGCATAGCCGAGAAGCTGTTCGTGGGCGAGACGGAGCGCAGCAAGGCGGAGAAGAAGAAGGCCGAGATCATACACTTGGCTATCTTCCGCAAGAGCGACTCACGTACCATCTACAATGTGGTGTACCGCGACGGCAAGAACGGTATTTGCTATATTAAGCGCTTTAATGTAACCAGCGTCACCCGCGACCGCGAGTACGACCTGACGCAGGGCAAGCCTGGCAGTCGGGTGCTCTACTTCACAGCCAACCCCAACGGAGAGGCCGAGGTCATCAAGGTTATCCTGAAGCCCAACCCCAAACTGAAGCGGGTATTCTTTGACAAGGACTTCTCTGAACTGGCCATCAAGGGTCGTCAGAGTATGGGTAACATGTTGACCAAGCTGGATGTCAGCAGAATCACCCTGAAGAGTCATGGCCTCAGTACCCTGGGTGGACGTAAGGTATGGTTCGATCCTGATGTGAAGCGATTGAACTACGACGAGCAGGGCAACTACCTGGGTGAGTTCAATAGCGGCGATCAGATTCTGGTGATTCTGAAGAGTGGCGACTTCTACCTGACCAACTTTGATGTGAACAACCACTTCGAGGACAACCTGCTGCGCATAGAGAAGTACAATGCCAACAAGATATGGACGGTGGCTCTCTTCGATAAGGACCAGAGCGGCTTCCTGTATGTGAAGCGTTTCAGCATGGAGGCTACTACCCGCCGACAGAACTTCCTGGGCGAGAACCCCGATAATGAGATGCTTATCCTTACGGATGTGGCCTTCCCCCGCCTGTTGGTTACTATGGGCGGCAACGACAGCTTCCGCGAACCCATCGAGGTGGATGCAGAGGAGTTTATCTCCGTCAAGAGTTTCAAGGCACGTGGTAAGCGTGTCACCACCAATAATGTGGCTAAGGTGGAGGAACTGGAACCCACAAGGTTCCCTGATCCCGAGCCCGAACCCGCTGAGAATGAGGCTGAGGTTGAGATGCCGGAGGATGATGATGTGGCTGACGACTTCGAAGGCAAGAGCCAGCAGGATGTAGCTGACGAGATGAACGGGCAATTACATTTGTTTGATGATTAATTCAACTTTCAGAAGTTGATATGATAAAGACAAAAACCATAAAAACCCCACTCATGATGGCTGAGGCCTATGGCCCAACGTATTGTACTTCCGCCCATGTGCTTGAGAGCAAGCTCTCGCACAAGCCAGAAGCACAGTACGGTTTTGTTCCAAAACTCATCCATCATGGTGGAAAAACCCCGTGCTTCGCACTAAAAAACAAAGAGTGGTTATTGGTTATAGGTTATTGGTTATCGATGACATTAATCAAAAAAGTTGCCATTAAAAAGGTTTTTTCTGGTTTTTCCTCTGGAGATGTCTTATGTTGCGAAGCAACGTGTGATGATGGCAGGGCTTGTGCGGGAGCTTGCTCACAGGCACAGAGCTATGACGTCAGCACTGATACTCGAAGAATAAAGACATCGGAAGAGGGGTTTTTGAGGTTTTTGTTAACAACCGAAACTTCAAAGATTAAGAGATTATTTTCGCTAACGTTCCTCTGCCTCTTTGCCCTGATGGCTGCGGCACAGGATTATTCTGCTCTGGTTAGCGGTAAGGAGAAGAAGGGTAGCGATACTCCCCTCTCAAGACCCCTGCAGGCAGGTGTGCTGTTTGGCGTTGGATACAGCAATCAGTTGGATACCTACCTTTCCCCCATGGAATATACGGGATACCAGCTCAGCTTCCTGACGTCGAGGGAACGCTTTACCAAATGGGCCGACGGCAACGTCTCCTTCCAGAGCCTGTTCCAGGGAGTCTATTCCCATAGCCAGAATCCTGCCCGTACGGCAACGGCATGGGGCGGACGTCTGGCTTACGATGCTGGTTGGCATTACCACTGGAGACTCTCTGACCGTCTGTCGCTAAAGGCTGGAGGCTTGTTGGGAGCAGATTTGGGGTTCCTATACATTGCACGCAACTCCAACAATCCTGCTCAGGGCAGATTGGGTATTGATATATCTGCTTCTGCTGGAGGTTGTTATAAGTTCAAGATTCGTAAGTTGCCTGTCCGACTGAACTATCAGGCAGACCTGCCACTGATGGGGTGTATGTTCAGTCCTCAGTTCGGACAGAGTTACTATGATATCTCTGAGGGCAGTCGCGACCATAACGTCTGTTTCTCGCATCCGGGCAATGCACTCTGCTTCAGACAGTTGCTGACGCTGGATCTGGAGTTCAGCCGTGCCTCCCTGCGTTTAGGCTATATGGGAGATGTGCGCCAGAGTCATGTCAACGGTATCCGCATGCATGATGTGGGACACTCTTTCATGATTGGTTATGTCAGGTATTTAAAGATTCTAAAGCGCAATGAAAGATAAACTGCTCATACTATTTGCTCTTGTGCTGGGCCTCTGCTCTTGCCAGAGGGGGGAGTCGGAATATGACGAGACACCTCAGGGCAATCTGGATGCCCTGTGGACCATCATAGATCAGCGATACTGCTTCCTGGATTACAAGGAGGCGGAGCTGGGTATCTCATGGAACGATATACATGCCAAGTACAGCGCCCGCTTGAATCCCAAGATGACACGTGCCCAACTCTTTGAGGTACTATGCCAGATGCTGGGTGAACTGAAGGACGGGCACGTGAATCTGTCCAGCAGTATGGATTTGGGTAGGAACTGGTCGTGGAAGGAGGATTATCCCCTGAACCTGGACGAGGAGTTGCGTGATGCTTATCTGCAGACCGACTATAACCTGGCATCAGGACTGAAGTACCGCATCTTGCCTGACAACATCGCCTATGTGGTGTACGAGAGTTTCCAGAACGGGATAGGAGAGGGTAATATGGATGACATGTTCTACTCTCTGCGTATGTGTAACGGTATGATTCTGGATATCAGAGGCAACGGAGGCGGCAACCTGGACAACGAGACCAAGCTAGCCAGCAGGTTTACCAATGAGAAGGTGTTGGTAGGTTACCGCTCGCATAAGACAGGCACAGGTCGTAACGACTTCTCGGCTCTGGAGCCTGAATACATAACACCCAGCAAGGGTGTGCGTTGGCAGAAGCCTTGCGTGGTACTCGCCAACCGTTCCTGCTATAGTGCTGCCAATACCTTTGTGCGTGACATGAAGGAGATGCCCCTTGTCACCATTATGGGCGATCAGACAGGTGGCGGTTCAGGCCTTCCCTTCAGCAGCGAGCTGCCTATAGGATGGAGCGTCCGCTTCAGCGCCAGCCCCAGTTTTGATGCAAAGAAACAGCAGATAGAGTTTGGCATAGCACCGGACATCCCCTGCTCCCTGGATGCAGGGAAAGCTGCCCAAGGCATAGACTCCATGATAGAGGCGGCCAGGGAATTCATCGGCGGCCAAACTTCGTAATAACGTTATAACGTTGTAACGTCATAACGAAATAAAGAGGCCGCCCCCAGAATAGAAAACAACAATTTAAATTAACCATATATGAGAAATCTGACAGAAAAAGAGATTACCATCCTCACTAACCAAGGATGTATAGCAGAAGATTGGTCGGACATTCAGGTCAAGGATGAATTTACTCCCCAGTATATAAATAATGTAGAGTTCTACGGACAGGTCACCTTAGGTGTCTTCCAGAAGGACGTTGAGGTAGCTCCCGGTTTCAGCAAGCATTCCGGTATACGTTATGCTACGTTGCGTAATGTTGTTATCGGAGATAACTGTCTGATTGAGCACGTGGGAACCATCAACACCATCACTGGTGCCACCTTTGGACAGGGCACGGTTATTTCCGTACTGAATGAGGTGGGCGACGGCAACGTGATGATCTTCGACGGATTGAACTCACAGTTAGCCAGTCTGATGGTGAAGTACGAACACGATAAGGAGTTTACTCAGGCTGTCCGCTCCATGATTCAGAAGAAGATAGAACTGACCAGTCAACCCATTACCACCATAGGAGACGATGTGCGCATCACACATACAACGGCTATCATCAACTGCCACATCAGTGACGGCTGCCAGATAGACGGTGCCTTGCGCTTGCAGGACTGTACCCTGAAGAGTATGCCCGGTGCGACTGTTAAGATTGGCGTGGGCGTTATTGCGGAGAACTCTGTAATCTATAACGGTTCCTCTGTTCTGAACAATGCCAAGTTGGAAAACTGCTTTGTGGGTGAGGCTTGTGTAATCACTGACGGCTTCACGGCAGAGAGCAGCCTATTCTTTGCTAACTGCTACATGAGCAACGGTGAGGCCTGTGCTGCCTTCTGTGGACCCTTCTCAGCCAGTCACCACAAGAGTTCGCTCCTCATTGGCGGTATGTTCAGCTTCTATAATGCCGGTTCGGCAACCAACTTCTCAAACCATGCTTACAAGATGGGTCCCATGCACTGGGGCGTTCTGGATCGTGGTACCAAGACGGCCAGTGGCAGCTATATCCTGATGCCTGCCCACATAGGTACCTTCAGCGTCTGCTTTGGTAAGTTGATGCACCATCCCGATACACGCAAGCTGCCCTTCTCGTACCTTATTGCCTATGGCGACGAGATGTACCTGATTCCCGGTCGTAACCTTACTACTGTCGGTTTGTATCGCGATATCCGCAAATGGCCCAAGCGTGACAAGCGCCCCGATGAAGCCCGCAACTCCGTTGTCAACTTCGACTGGCTCTCACCTTTCTCCGTAGGTGGCATCATGGTGGCCAAGCGTACGCTGGAAGGCTTGCGTGAGATATCAGGTGATGTGGCCACCTACAACTTCCACGACTATGTTATCAAGAACTCTTCCCTGAAGAAGGGTATCAAGTACTATGATATAGCCTTGCGCATCTATATGGGTGCCGTCATGAAACGTCATATCCTGGAGGTCCCCCGTTCCAGCGTTGGAACAGGCAAGTGGAGCGACCTGAGCGGTCTGCTCATTCCCGTTACTGAGGAGGAGCGTATAGTGGAGGCCATCAAGAGCGGTGAGCTGAATTCCATAGCTGCCATCCGCGAGGAGTTCATAACCGCCAACCGTAACTACTCTGAGTACCGTTGGGCATGGAGCTACCGCCTGATTCGTGAATACTATGGTATAGAGGGTGAGATAACACAAGCAGACGCCGAGCGTGTGATGGAGGATTACATCACGGCCCGACGTGCCTGGATTGCTGAGATCCGTAAGGACGCAGTCAAGGAATTCGAGTTGGGCGACATTGATCAGAGCGTCCTCGACGAATTCCTTGAAGTGCTAGACAAAGAGGTAGAGTACGAGCGTCTTATGAAATACGAAATGTAGTATCGTTCTCGTATGCACGATAGTTGGCATGCTCGTGCTTCTTGCTTGTCGGTAGCGATGCAATATATTTCTCCAGCAGAGGAATCAGGACATCCTCTGTGATGTTACCTGTAATGACGAAGGTGAAATCGCCTGCGTTGCTGAAACGCTGTGCCACTACCTGCATCACTACATCGTAGTTGATGACGTCCAGTTCCTTTTTAGTCAGGTCATAGGCAGATTCGCTCTTCTTGTTAGAGAGCTCCTGTCGCTTATTCTCTCGCCATGTGTTGAAGGCTGTCAGGTCGGTACGCAGGGAGGTGAAGTACATGTGGTTCAGCTGGAACATTGTCTCCAGGTCCTTGGGTGCAGCACTTGAGGAAATGAATTCTCCGTACAGACCGATGTAGGGGGTTACGCTAACCTTGCGTCCTGCCAATGTCTTGTGCAACTCGCTCTCGCTGTAGTCGCCTAATCCGCTTACTGCCAGACACTCATTCAGCACCTTCAGGTTAGCTGGCAGGATATTGGTGTACAGTGAGGTGCCTCCGTTGCTCAGGGCATACATGGTGATTTCGTTGGTGCTCTGGCTGTCATGGCGGTAGAGTACCGTAACGCCATTGGATAGGGTATAGCGTGTGAATCCCTGTGTGTTGGGTACATTCTTTACGATATGTCCGGGTGTGAGTGGCTGCTGTATCAGCGAAACTTTGTTAACTGCTTCTGTTGCGGGAGCCTCGCTCTCGGCAAATACTGTGTTGAAACCGCCGGTCAGTAACACTGTCATGCAAAATAAAAACTTTTTCATTGTAGTAATGTTTATTGGTTTAACTTCTTTCTACACGTTTGTCGCAGGGTACTACAGGAAAACTACACTTTTTCAAAAAAAATTTTGATACAGCAAATTCCCTATAGGGAAATATTTGTGCCGTTTCTTTGTTCGCATCCTAAAAAACGCTATCTTTGCGGTCGTTAACTTGAAAAGATCGCATGAAAACAAGATTCTCTCTCCTGTGCATTTTTCTTTTAGGATGCCTTTGCAATATATTCGCAGATACTCCCATAGAGGATGGTGTTTATTCCATCTCCTGTACAAAACAGGACGGCTATCTGGGACTGGGTGCCTATCACAAGGCAGACCCATATATATATTATGTGACTGACGGACAGGATAAGACGGATGATGCCTACTGGGTGGTTACCAACACGCAGTCGGGCTATACCATTCGCAACCAGGCATCAGGTGAGCTATTGGTCTTCACTGCCGAGCGTGTAGACCAATACTATAAGTATATGACGTTGGCGAAAGACCCCTTGGGCGACCAGTCGGAATACTGGAATATCATTGAAGGTACCGATGGCGCATACAGTGTACAGAGTACTGTAAGTACCGACTACTATTGGAATCTCCGTTCCGGCTCTAATATGCTTGGTACCTACAGGGGAAGTGGCGGCAACGGTGCCAACGAGCGCTATGTCTTCCAGAAGCAAGGCAATATTCCTGACCCCATAGATCCTACAACTGACCCTACGGTCATGCCTGCCTTCCCAGAGGCGTTGCATGTCTATCTTTCCGATGGTAGGATGGAGGCTTATCCTAAGAAATATGTTTCAGAATATAAGGAGACGGATGAAAAGTTGGTTATAAGTACCAGATTCGGGGCAACTTACACCTATAACCTCTCAGATGTAGATAGCGTAAGCGAGAAGAGACCCGTCTTTCCTGCCTTCGAACTGTTCAAATTCAATAACAAGTTCAACGACCAGCTTTTCACTGATGCGAATGGTGAGATGGTGGGCGATACCGTCTTTGTGACGGTTGCTGCCATAGGCAAACGCCTCACGCCCTCGTTCCAGGTAGCTGATGAGAACGTTGTGGCGTATGTTGACGGACAGATTCAGACAAGCAAGGAAAGCCGTCTGCGTTTCGACAAGGACATATATTATGTAGTCACCAGGAACGGCTATACCATTCTTACCCCTGAGGAAGATAACAGATACTTCCAAAAACCCTACGGAAGGGTTGTCCGCGTTCATGTTGACTGGCTGACGGATAGGGCAGAGGTGCCTACAATCTATATCAATACAGTTGACGGACAGGCTATTACCAGCAGGGATTATTTCAAGGATGCCACCATCACCATAGACGGACACGGCATCTTCCCCTCTATGGCAGAAACCACCATGCAAATAAAAGGAAGGGGTAACAGTAGTTGGGGATGGGCCAAGAAACCCTATCGCATCCGTTTCGCCGAGAAGGTGAAGCCCCTTGGCATGACCAAGGGCAGGAACTGGGTGCTGCTGGCTAACGGTATCGGCGGTTCGCTGATGACGAACGCCATAGGTATGAAGGCTGCCAACCTTATAGGAACAGCGGCTGCCAATCATATCGTGCCTGTAGATCTATATCTCAATGGCGAATACCGTGGCAGTTACAACCTGACGGAGAAGGTGGGTCTTGCCAACAATAGCGTTGACCTAGACGATGAGACGGCAGCGGCCTTGCTGGAACTGGATTCCTATTACGATGAGCCAACGGGACAGAAGTTCCGTTCGCAGCCTTACAACCTGCCCATCAACATCAAGGAACCTGAGTTTGATGAGGGTACGACTTCCCTGACGCTGGATGTAATCCGGAATAGCTTCAATAGCTTCATGCAGGTACTCAATAAGGAAAAGGATATCACACCATACGTTGATATAGAGCAGTTGTCGCGCTTCCTTATGGTGAATGAACTTATCTGCAACTTTGAGCTCTATCATCCTAAGAGTACCTTCTGCTACCGCGAGAACTTCGAGAGCGATTCCAGCAAGTACATCTTCGGTCCTGTATGGGACCTCGACTGGGGTTTCGGCTACGAGCAGAACCGTACTTACTTCCAGGCGAACGCCACCAGTAACTTCTGGATTAATATGCCTAACTTCGAGGTGAAGCAGTTCATTCAGGATCTTCGCTGGAACTACGAACCCATGTGCGAACTTTACAAGCAGTTATGGAAACAATTCCTGGATGAGAATCTGGAGGAACTGAAGGAATACTGCCAGGATTACTACGACTTTGCTTGCAACTCCTTCAACAGAAATCGTGATAAGTGGGGAGACCGGACGGATTATGCGCAGCAGGCCAAGGATGCTGCCAACTGGCTGGATACACGTGCTAACTGTATCTATCAGGATATTCTGGATGATGTCCGTCCTTCCAAGCCTGAGCCTGTAGATCCCGTTGAGTTTGCCAACAACAAGTTGTACACCATTTCCTGTCCGCGTGGCGATCTGATACTTAGCTATGACTGCAAAGGTTTGGAGGCAGGACAGTCAGCCTGGTGGACGGTTACAGAACCAGAAAAGCAGTTTGCTATCATCAATATAGAGGGTAACAACTACCTCTACAGTCCCTACCTGAAGAAATATCTGAGAACGGGTACCGCCTCGAATGGTGAGTGGATAGAGGCTTTGGGCTCGCCCATCTACTTTGATCCTTCCTATCCTGATGGTGAATACCTCTATATGATGAGTACACTCACAGTAAACGAGGATATTAAGTGGTTCAACAATAACACCAGTACAATTGTCATCAACGACTATAGAACCCCTGATCCAGGCGACCGCTGGATGATAACGGAGGTGGGTGACTTTGACCCTACGGAAGCTTTGCTTGTTGCTGAGAACAGTATGCTGGCGGTAACAATGAACCTCTATTACGAAGGTGAGTTCATCGCATCAGAAACGAAGAAGCTGCCCTACGGAGCTGATATGCCTGATCCGCCATCGGAATGGGAGAATGCCTTTGTGATGTTGAATCCAGTCGGCACACATCCGTATATGGTTACGGATGATACGTCTGTAGATTACGATGCTGTGTGGATGGGACCGTTTGACTTTACTACCTCCGAGAATGATGCCAAATGGTATAACATGACCATTCGCACGGAATATATGGTAGGCAAGGTTGCTACGGAACCTTATTATCCGGTATCCGTGCAGAGTGTGGATACGTTGGCGATGCCTGCTTTCCAATGGGCCTTTGGTGGTAATCCTTATAAGGTAAAGGTATATAATCGCTCTACTGGTTTGAAGGAAGTCCTGACACTTGTTGGTTCTAATGCCGTTATGCGTCAAGGTAGCTATGAATGGGATCTGATTCCCAATCAGGATGGCTTTGTACTACGCGTTCCGGGAACTTCCTGCGTGTGTCTTAACCAGTTTGGTGGCAAAACAGGTCCTCTCAGTTGTTGGGATTCTCTTAAGAGCCTGATTGATGACGGCTCCACCTTCCGTGTGATGGAAGGCCCCGATCCTGATGGATTGGCAGAGGTACCCCAAGGACTCTCTCCCGTCCGAGGGGAGATATACGACCTTGCTGGTCGTAGAGTTAATTCACAACTCATGAAGGGCGTCTTTATAGTGAATGGAAAGAAAGTAGTATTTTAGTTCATAATTATTGGAATACTCTGAGTATTTTGGGTACTCGGAGTACTGAGAAAAGAAATGCTACGCATATCTTCCCTCTTCGGGAGGTGTGTCTTTTTTGGAGGAAAGGGGGAACGTAATACCTCGTTATAACATAACAGAAAACAGAAAAGGAACTCGATTTGAGTTCCTTTTCTGTAGCGGGAGTGGGTCACGATCCCACGACCTCCGGATTATGAATCCGACGCTCTAACCAGCTGAGCTATCCCGCCATTTTTGCGTTTGCGGTTGCAAAGGTATGGCTTTTTCTGCTATCTGCAAAACTTTTCGGGGGAAATTTTTGCTGTTGCTGTAATTATTCTGCTGGAAGTGTTACCTTTGAGCCGTACCAAGTGTGGCGAAGGGTGTTCAAACGCTCTTTAACTTCCTTTTCCGACAAACCGTGATTCATTCGTTTGCCATTCAGATATAGGTTGGAAGAATGAGCTACATGGCTCAAAGTATCACCATCTATAATAGGCATGACAGCATAAGAGTGGCGTGAACCGTTAACGCTACGGTTGATGGCTGTTACATCATGTATGCGTGAATGGGGTGTGCCCTTCTTCTGTCCGCCTGCTACAATTCCGCCTGCGTACTGACCTGTTACGTTGCCTGTGCTATAGCAGCTTTCCATTACAAATGGCGCGCGTACCTTGCCAATCAGACCGCCGGCATAGCTGCTGATGCTGCTGACGTCAACGTCTGAGTAGCATCTGTTCAGTACAGACTTGCTGCCTATGTTTCCAATTAGTCCGCCTGCATAACTCTGGCCGCATACCCTGCCTGTTGCGTAGCAATCCTCAACAACTGATGCCTGAGGATAGGCCGAATGTCCCAGATAGCCAGCTATGGCACCTGCTCCGTAGCCGTTGCAGTAGATGTTTACATTCTCGAATCCAACGTTACGGCACACACCGCACAGCACACCAAAGAAACTGCCGAAGTAGCATGATCTGGTGGTGGTGAGGTTGCGGATAACATGTCCGCGTCCGTCTAATGTTATCCATAGTGAGTATTCGTCTGCCTTGTCATTAAGTGGTATCCACTCAATGCCCTGAAGGTCGATATCGCTGGTAAGTGCAAAGTAGGTCATCTTATAGGGGGTGAGAACCGACTTCATGTTGCACATCTGACGAGCATTGCTGATAAGGTAGGGATGTTCTACGCTGCCATCACCACCCATGAACTTTGCTATGTCCTCAGCAGGCTCAAAGCTTGCCATGTCGTAGGTGCTATTTACACGTACCTGATAAAGTCCGGGCCTCAGGGCCTTACTAACATTCAGTTGTATGTTATAACTGCCTTCATGATCTGTGGAAATTTTTTCCAACTCTGCATATACGGCCCTTGATACTGTTGTATTCCTGTAGTTCTCCTGTGCCAGTTTAACCTCTTCTTCTGTACGTGTCCTGCAGTAGGTGTTACCGGTTATGGTGTTGTAGACTAGTTCGTCGCCTGTCTGCATGTGTACAACCTGTCCTGTCTTGTTGTCTGTAAAGTCAACTTTTCCCTTATCCAAGGAAAGCACGTCCTTCTGGCTGCCTTTCTCGCTGACCAGATAGAATTCGGTTCCTAACACGCGAACCTGTTCCTTTTCTGTAGTAATGGTAAAGGGGTGGCTTGCATCTGAGGTGACATAGAAATAGCCTGCTCCTTGGAACTCGATGTTACGTTTTCCACGTGTAAAATCTGCTGAAGAGTATGAAATCTGTGAGCTTTCCTTGAGCATTACCTGAGTACCATCGGGTAACTGAATTGTTGAGGTCTCGCCAGCTGCTGTAGACGCTACCATCTGGCCATCACGCAGGTTTGTGATATTATAGTACATGACGACAGTGCAGGTAAGCAAAATGGGGAGCAGAATAGCTGCAGCCCAACTCATGACACTGTGAATGTTTGCCTTGTTACGAATGAACCATGTACTTTTTGTTACATTAGAGCGGTTCAGGACATGTTTCTTGAAACGGAGAAACGCCATCTCGCCATCATAGTTCCTCTCTATGATGGAAGCACCCATCCATGCCTCACGCATGCGGGTGAATTGCCGACGGTTCACATCGGACTCCTGTACCCATTGGTACAGTAGCTCCTTGCCCTCGTCCGATATTTGTCCGGTTAGGTAATCTATGATATAAAGACTGATATCTTTAAGGTCTTTCATTCTTCTATATTTGCTTGTCCTCATATCTATGACAAAATTTTTGCCCTCCTGTGTTAAACTAATACCATAAAAAATGTTAAAATGGCCAAATATTTAGAGAAACGCTTCTCAATTAGCTTCAATGCCTGTTGGATTCGCACCTTAATGGTGTTAGCAGAAACGCCATCTTCTGCACCTATCTGACGGTAGGTCATATCCTGAAAGCGGCTCTTGATAAAGGTACTCTTTATTGGCTCAGGGAGCTGCTCTATACAGTCGTGCATGAGGCCTTCCAGCTCGCTGTCGAGAAGCTTACCCTGTGGTGTAACATTATCGACACCGGAGAAGATATCCGTGGTGTCGTTATCACTGAGCGTACTGAATGTCTGAACGGTACGTACTGTCTTGGAGTTGAGCAGATTCAGGCAGTGGTTGCGCGTACTCATCATAAGGTAGCTGCGTAGGTTGGAGTGAATCTCCACCTCGCTTCGTACCTCATAAAGGTGACTGATGACGTCAGATACGGCAGCCTGAGCCAGGAACTCGTCAAGAAGGATGCTCTCGGCCAGAATGCACATAGGTCCATAGTATGTCTTGAATACATACCGGTATGCATTCTCTGAGCCTTCCATTAGGCCGCGGATTATGTTTTTCTCGTCAACAGCCATTATTAAATAGGTTTACCTCCTTCTATATATGGCCACTCGTCTTTGTCCCACTGGATGCGTGACATGAACAGGGGACGTCCTCCTGGGCGATGGCTGTCGCGTACATGACAATGATAAAAGATGTATTCGTTACCGTCTGCAGCAGTGAAAATCTCGCCACAATGGCCTGGCCCGAAGAAATTGTCACCCTCATCGCTGTGTAACACTGGTGTGGCAAATCCCTCAATCATAGGCTTGCCTTCGCGATTAAGGAACTGGCCTGTCAGCTCTTTGCTGCGTCCTACCTGCAATTGGTAGGTGTGATTGCCATAGAAACCTGAGCTTACAAACAGATACCAGTACCCTTTGTGCCAATGAAGGTAGGAACCTTCGAAGACTTGTGAGCGGCTGGGGCACTGGTGAACGGTCAGGCCGGCTACATGTTCGTATTTTGCACCTTCTTTTATGGAAAGTCCGTCGGCTGTCAGCTCTACGCGATGGATACCACCTACGGAACCGAAGAACAACCATACCTGACCTGTCTGGGAATCGGTAACTACCTCAGGGTCAATGGTGTCCTCAATACCCGTTTCACGCCCCCTTGTTATGATTCCTTTAAACTGGAACTGGCAGGGCGAAGACTCCTGTAGGACGGCTATGTTACTGTCCTCGGCACTATTATAAAGGGTGATGTACATCAAACGCTTACCATTCACGGTGGCAACGTCCGGAGCCCAGAAATTATGCGATATACTAGAGATGGTTCTCCATGAACTGGAATCGATAGGGGAGATGTCCGACATACGCCAATTGAAGAGATCATCGCTGACAAGGCTGCGACGGGGACTTGTGGCGATACAGTAATATCGTCCGTCATCTGCCTGCCAGATAGTAGGATCGGGCCAATTACGCACCCATACAGGATTCTTAGCCTGCTGAGCACATGTCAGTAGGGAAAATAGAAACATGGGGACAATAAGGAGCAAACGGCCAAACCAGTTCATAGTTATCTCTATGGTTTTTTTCATTACAAGTGGCAAAGTTACACATTTTTCTGTTTTTTATTAAAAATTGGAGGAAAAAATGTGGCTCATTGATAGAAAATGTGTACTTTTGCACCTCCATTAGCATAACACGTACGCACAAACAAACATAATATATGGCAGAAACAAGAAAAATCCAGCGAGCTCTGGTATCTGTATTCCACAAGGACGGATTAGAGGAGATTCTGCGCACTCTGAATGCGCAAGGTGTTGAACTGTTGAGCACAGGTGGTACTCAGACTTTTATTGAGAGCCTGGGCATTCCTTGCCAGAAGGTTGAGGATGTAACTACATACCCCAGCATCCTGGGCGGCAGAGTCAAGACTCTTCACCCCAAAGTATTCGGTGGTATTCTGGGACGTCGTGAGTTGGAGAGCGACCAGCAGCAGATGAAGCAGTATGAAATCCCTGCTATCGACTTGGTGATTGTAGACCTGTACCCCTTCGAGGATACTGTGGCCAGCGGTGCCAGCGCAGCAGACATCATTGAGAAGATTGACATAGGCGGTATCAGCCTGATCCGTGCTGCAGCAAAGAACTTCCGTGATGTTATCATCGTTCCCTCTAAGGCAGAGTACAAGCCTCTGTTGGATTTGCTGCAGAAGAATGGCGCCCAGAGCGAGATTGAGGATCGTCGCTGGTTTGCTACACGTGCCTTCGGCGTAAGCAGTCACTATGACACTGCTATCCACGCCTGGTTTGAGAAGTAAAAGTGTAGAGTTTAGAGTTGAAAGTTTAGAGTCAGTGGATAGTGAAAAGTTGATAGTCTCGCTAACCGCTAACCCCTAACCGCTAACCAATATAACCGAAGAAAAGATTTATGAAGTGGTTTTCGCTTAGCAAGGAACTTGCGATGGACTTGGGTACCGCAAACACCATCATTATCAGTGATGGCAGGATTGTGGTTGACGAGCCCAGCGTTGTTGCCCTGGATCGCCGCAGCGAGCGTATGATTGCCGTAGGCGATAAGGCAAAAATGATGTACGAGAAGACGAACCCCGAAATCCAGACCATCCGCCCTCTGCGTGATGGTGTGATTGCCAACTTCAATGCCTGTGAGCAGATGATGCGCGGCTTGATTAAGATGGTTCACTCTGGTAATCGTTTGTTCTCTCCTAGCATGAGAATGGTAATCGGTGTTCCCAGCGGTAGTACCGAGGTTGAGCTGCGTGCCGTTAGAGACAGCGCGGAGCATGCCGGTGGTCGTGAGGTTTACCTGATTTACGAGCCTATGGCAGCTGCCATAGGTATTGGCCTGGACGTGTTGGCACCTGAGGGCAATATGATTGTCGACATAGGTGGAGGTAGCACAGAGATTGCCGTAATCAGCTTGGGTGGTATTGTTGCCGACAAGAGTTTGCGTATTGCAGGCGATGTGTTGACAGCTGACATTCAGGAGTACATGGGCCGTCAGCATAACGTTAAGGTCAGTGAGCGTATGGCAGAGCGTATCAAGATACATGTTGGTGCAGCCCTTGCCGACCTGGGTGATGATGCTCCCGAGGATTACGTAGTTCATGGTCCTAACCGTATCACAGCATTGCCTATGGAGGTTCCTGTATGCTATCAGGAGATTGCCCACTGTCTGGAGAAGACCATCGCCAAGATTGAGGCTGCTATCTTGAGCGCCCTGGAGGAGACTCCCCCAGAACTGTATGCCGATATCGTAAAGAACGGTATCTATCTGGCTGGTGGCGGTGCCCTGTTGCGTGGTCTGGCAAAGCGTCTGACAGAGAAGATTAGCATTCCTTTCCACGTGGCAGAGGATCCTTTGCACTGCGTGGCTAAGGGTACGGGTATTGCATTGAAGAATATTCGTGAATTCCCCTTCTTGATGTAATTTGAGAGAACTACTCGACAGAATATCACAAAACGTCCACTGGGTTATCTTCCTGCTTTTGGAAGTTCTCAGTGGATTCATGCTTTTCAAGTTCAACCATTATCAGGGCAGCGTTTGGTTTACACAGGCCAATGCTGTTGCCGGGAAGGTGTTGGAATGGGAAGCAAAAGGTCTCCAATATATGAATCTGGGCAAGGAGAATGCTTACCTTGTACGCCAGAACATCCTATTACAGAACAACTTGAACGTCCTGCGCCATGAGTTGGCGGAACTGAAAAAGGATACATCCGTCACACAGCAATATCAGATGGATTTGCTGAAGGATATAGAGATGATTCCTGCTCAGGTTATCTCTAACAGTGTCCGACAGCGTGATAACCTGATAACCATCAATGTAGGCAGTAACGATGGCGTTGAGCCCGAGATGGGTGTTATCAGTGGAACGGGTGTTGTTGGAATTGTCAGCAAGGTAACACCGCACTATGCTCTTGTACTATCAGTCCTGAATAGTCGAAGCAGTATCAGCTGTCGACTGAGAGGAACAGAATACTTTGGCTATATGAAGTGGAACGGTGGCAATCCCTTGCAGGTGTCAATGGATGATGTGCCCCGTCACGCCAAGCCCCGTATAGGTGATATTGTTGAGACAAACGGTTTTAGTAGTATGTTCCCCCCAGGTATATTCCTGGGTAGGGTAGCGCAGATTCATAACAGTGAAGACGGATTGGCATACTCGCTGGAGATTCAGATGAGTACGGATATAGCCCATGTACAGAATGTCTGTGTGCTGAAGTATCACATGAAGGAAGAATTAGACTCGCTCAGAATTCAATGATAATAACTCTGTTAAAACGGCTGTCGGTAATGCTGCTGTTGATAGCATTCCAGGTGCTGATGCTTAATCATCTGCAGATCTCGGGTTATGGCACTCCGATTATCATTGCCTGCATGATACTGTATATGCCTTTGGGTAGCTTGAAGGCAGGCGTCCTGCTGTGGGGCTTCTGTACAGGTATGATAGTGGATATATTCAGCAATACACCCGGTGTAGCCAGTGGTGCCATGACTTTTGCTGCCCTGATACAGCCGCCCTTGCTGAGGCTGATGGCTCCCAGAGATGCGGCCGAGGATATCAAGCCTACCATGCAGACAATGGGAACTGCCAACTACATAAGGTACACGATGATTATATTCCTGGCCCACCATGTGGTTTACTATGGGATGGAATGTTTCTCGTTATATCACATTACTGATGTTATCGTACTGATGCTGACAAGCTGGGTCAGTAGTGTACTGATAGCTCTGCTCCTTGAGACTTTCCGAAGAACAAAATAAAACACCTCCCATCCGTATGGCTGTCAATTACGATTTAGAGAAACGGAAATACATATTGGGTGGTGTGGCAATCCTCATCATACTGATTTATCTGGTCAGGCTGTTTATGCTGCAGTTGCTGAGCGACGACTTCAAGCGTAATGCTGACAGCAACGCTTTTCTACAACGCATTCAATACCCTGCCCGTGGTATCATCACCGACCGTAACGGTGAGTTGTTGGTGTACAACCAACCTGCCTATGATGTGATGGTGATTATGAATGAGCAGATAGGCGTTGATACGCTGGATCTCTGCCAGAGTCTGCACATTACCCGTGAGTGGTATGAGCACCGAATGGAGGAAATTAAGGACAGCCGTCGCAATCCGGGATATAGCAAATTCACCCAGCAGCTTTTTATGAGTCAGCTTTCTACCGAGGAGTTCAGCCGTTTCCAGGAGAAGCTCTTCCGTTTTCCTGGTTTCTATATTCAGAAACGTAGCATCCGCCAATACCGACACCCCTATGCCGCCCATATCCTGGGAGATGTGGGGGAGGTTAATCCTGATGATTTGTCAGAAGATGAGTATTACCAGAGTGGTGACTATATAGGCAAGTTGGGTGTGGAGCGTAGCTACGAGAAAGAGCTGCGTGGTGTGAAGGGTAAGGAGATTCTGCTCAGGGATGCACGTGGCCGTCTGAAGGGTCACTACCAGAACGGCAAGTTCGATGTGGCTCCTGTTCCCGGTCGTAACCTCAGGCTAAGTATCGATGTCAAGTTGCAGGCTCTCGGAGAGAGGTTGATGAAAGGTAAACTTGGCAGCATTGTCGCTATAGAGCCTTCTACAGGTGAGGTACTCTGTATGGTATCCAGTCCTACCTATGACCCCAAGATGATGGTAGGTCGTCAGCGAGGTAAGAATCATATCCTGCTGAGTCAGGATACACATAAGCCTTTGCTCAACAGAGCCATCATGGGACAGTATCCTCCGGGTTCTACCTTCAAGACCAGTCAGGCGCTGACCTTCCTGCAGGAGGGCGTCATCACTCCGGGAACAGCTTATCCATGTAGCCACGGATTCCATAACAGAGGTCTTACGGTAGGCTGTCATGGTCATAGTTCGCCTCTGCCCTTGATTCCTGCCATCGCCACGTCTTGCAACGGATATTTCTGCTGGGGACTATACTATATGTTCGGCAACCGCAAGAAATATCCTACTGTTCAGGATGCTATGACCAGATGGAAAGATTATATGGTATCTATGGGTTTCGGATACAAACTGGGTATTGACCTGCCTGGCGAGAAACGTGGAATGATTCCCAACGCTCCGTATTACGATAAGGCCTACCGTGGCGACTGGAGCGGGTTGACTGTTATCAGTATCTCCATTGGTCAGGGCGAGGTGAACCTGACTCCCTTGCAGATTGCCAACTTAGGCGCTACCATAGCCAACAGAGGCTATTACATCATACCACATGTAGTAAAGGAGGTTCAGGGACAGCCATTGGATACCATGTACACGAAAAAGCACTATACTATGGTCGAGCGTAAGAACTACGAGTATGTGGTAGAAGGTATGCGTCATGCTGTTTTAGGCGGAACCTGTCGAACAGCCAATACCAGTATGTATGAGGTGTGTGGTAAGACGGGAACGGCACAGAACCCGCATGGTCAGGACCATAGTGTTTTTATGGGCTTTGCTCCACGCAATAATCCTAAGATTGCCATCTGCGTCTATGTCGAGAACGGTACATGGGGTGCCACCTATGGTGTTCCTATAGGTGCTTTGATGATGGAGCAGTACATCAATGGTAAGCTCTCAGAGAGCAGCCAACAGCAGGCCAATGTCTTTGAACATAAGTATCTCTTTACTCCAACAATATACAATGCGACGGAATCTGAATAAAACAAACCAAGGTCCTAACCTGTTGAGCTCTATTGACTGGTTCACCATACTCATCTATCTGATGCTGTTGGCTATGGGATGGATGAGTGTCTGCGGTGCCAGTTATGATCTTGACCAAGGGGGAAGCATTGTGGACTTTGCTACCCGAAGTGGTATGCAGATTATATGGATTGGTACTTCGTTGCTGTTGGGTACCCTGATTCTGATGACGGATGACCGTCTGATAGAATCCCTCTCATACATTATATATTTAGGATTCCTGGTACTATTGGCTATAACCCCCTTCTTGGCTCATGACATCAAGGGCTCTATGTCCTGGATTAAGATAGGTAGTTTCAGTATCCAACCGGCAGAGTTTGCCAAGTTCGGAACGGCACTCTGTGTGGCCAAAGTGATGAGTACCTACGAGTTTGATGTCAGGCGATGGAAGGACTTTGTCATAAGCGTTGCCCTTGTCCTCACTCCTATGGTGCTGATTGTGCTGCAACGTGAGACGGGAAGTGCCCTTGTGTACAGTGCATTCTTCCTGATGCTCTATCGCGAGGGCATGCCAGGCAGCATACTCTTCTCAGCTGTTGCGGCAGTTGTCTATTTTGTGGTGGGTGTGCGATTCTCCGAAGCTGAGTTGTTGGAAAGTTCGCACATGGCTCTGGGACAGACATTAGTGCTTATACTTGTACAAATCTTTACGGTAGGGATGCTATGGGTTTATACAAAGAACAGGCAGATTGCATGGCGCATCTTAGGATGGGGCTCGTTGGTAATGACTCTGGCATTACTGTTTACCCGTTATATTATTAGGTGTAACGTTATGTGGGTATTGCAGGGCGTGTGTGCCGTTACCATCATATATCTGATATACCGTGCCCTCAGGGATAATCTGGCCAGATATTTTTACATAGCAATGTTTGCCCTGGGCAGTTTGGCTTTCTTCTATTCGGCTAACTTTGTGCTGAATAATGTGATGCAGGCGCACCAGCAGACACGTATTCGTGTCTTGTTGGGTTTGGAGGATGATCCTCGTGGCGCCGGTTACAATGTCATACAGGCCAAGATTGCTATCGGCTCTGGCGGATTGCAGGGAAAGGGATTCTTGAATGGTACACAGACAAAGTTGAAGTATGTGCCTGAGCAGGATACCGACTTTATCTTCTGTACGGTTGGTGAAGAGGAAGGCTTTGTAGGTTGTGCTGTGGTATTGCTGCTTTTCCTTATTTTGATACTTAGGCTAATACATTTGGCGGAAAGGCAGCCCTATACTTTTGGGCGTGTATATGGATATTGTGTGATGAGTGTCTTTCTGTTCCATGTCTTCATCAATGTGGGCATGGTGTTGGGACTAACCCCTGTGATTGGCATCCCTCTGCCTTTCTTCAGTTACGGAGGTTCCTCGCTTTGGGGCTTTACCATCCTGCTTTTTGTGTTCCTGAGGATAGATGCAGGACGTAACAGAATGAAGCGTTAACGTATGATGTGAATACCTACATCTGTAATGCCTGGCAGCACTTCTCTGTGCATCAGATGACGGATTTTTATCTCACCGGTTTGCCCTTTCTTCAGATCTAAAGGCAAACCTTCTGTCTCATATTGGAAGTAATCAACCCCCTCTTCTGTAAAATCGCCCCTCTCGTTGGTCAGTTGATAATAAACGGTGTCTAATCTATGGGCAGTGGGATGCTGAAGAACCTGTTCTACCTGCAGTACCAGTTGTTCATAGGGATATCTGTTGTTAAGTCTAAGACCAACCAGCATACTGCAATTATCATCCTGAGCCAGAGCAGGCAGGGTAAACCGTATGGTATCTGCTCTGTCCCAGCTGTTATCTTTCAAGGGCTGGTAGGAATGCATCAGCGTATTCTTGTCGCAACCTACCAGCAGAAATACAGCTATCAGGAGTAGAAAAGTCTGTTTATGCATCCTGTGGCTTCTTCTCCTTTGCTGCGGGTTGCGTATTGTTCTCACCCTCATTGTGGTGATGGGGTTTCTTCTTCTTTTTCTTCTTTTTCTTCTTGTCGAACCTGTTCAGGTCGTCCTGGGTTGCCAAGTCAACGGGGCGTTCGGGCTCCTTGCGTCCGCCCGGCTCAATGGTTTCAGGCTTCTCGCCCTTCTTGTTCATCTCTGCAATCTCCTGGGCGCGATCAACTGTTATAGTAACTAGGTTGGCAGCCAGACGCTTATCGCTTGAATAAGTAATCATCCCGCTCAGCACATCAGCCTTGAAGAAGTAATAGTCGCCTTCCTGACTCTGCAGAATCACATCCTTGTGCAGAATCTTCTGACCTGCCTCTATGTACTGGTCAACCTCGTAGTTCATGCAGCACTTCAGCTTGGCACACTGTCCTGCCAGCTTCTGGGGATTCAGGCTCAGGTACTGGAAGCGGGCAGACCCTGTTCCAACGCTCACAAAGTTCTTCATCCATGTGGCGCAGCAGAGCTCTCGACCGCAAGGACCGAAACCACCTATGCGTCCAGCCTCCTGGCGGGCACCAATCTGCTTCATCTCTATACGTACACGGAATTCCTCGGCCAGCACCTTGATGAGTTGGCGGAAGTCGACACGACCATCGGCAATGTAATAGAAGATGGCTTTGTTGCCGTCGCCCTGATATTCCACGTCGCCTATCTTCATCTCCAGACCTAAGTCCTTGGCTATCTGACGGCTCTTGATCATCGTCTCGTGCTCACGGGCCTTGGCAGCCTCGTAGCGCTCCAGGTCGTTGGGGCGTGCAATACGGTAGATACGTCTGATCTCCTCGTTGCTCTTCAGGTTGGCTTTCTTGATTTGTAAAGCTACCAGTTTGCCCGTCAGCGTTACCGTGCCTATATCATGTCCGGCTGTTGCCTCCACTGCAACAAGGTCGCCGTTCTGCAACGGCAGGTTGTTGACGTTGTGGAAGTAGCCCTTACGTGTATTCTTGAACTGAACCTCTACCAGGTCCGTTACTTCTTGGTTTTCAGGTATGTCAGCCAGGTAGTTGAAGGTGTTCAACTGTCCGTAGTGACCTGTGTTACTGCCTTTGGCGCAGAGTCCTCTACCCCTGCATCCGCATTTATAGTTGTATTCCATTATCTCTTTAACAGTATTATCATTTTCATGGCGAAGTCAAAGAATACCATCTGCGCATTCACGTTTTGTTCTATGTCGCGCTGAGCATCAGAGAGCTCGTCCATAATTCCTATTACATTTATCTCGTTTATGAAGGGAGCAAACCGTTGGCTGAATTGTTGCTCCTCTTGTGTTTGGTAACTCAGTTCGTCCTGGTGGAAGTTGTAGATGAAGTTCTCACGAATCAGCCTTTGGAAGTAATCCAGCATACGCTTCTGACGTTCACGTCCTAACTCCTTTACACTCTGTGTCCACTGCTGCAGGTCGCGCAGATCTCTCATGTAGCTGCTTCGCATCAGTTGCTTAAACAGCTCAAAGAACTGCTGCTGTTCGTTGCCTGCCTCCAGTCGTTTCAGGGCTTCTGTATAATTGCCGCGTGAGATGTGGGCAATGTTTTGTGCCAGTTCCTCAGGTACTGCATGCAGCGTCATCAGGGCGTTGGCTATCTCCTCTTCTGAAAGGGCGGGCACGTTGATTCTCTGCACACGGCTCTGAATGGTTCCCAGTACCATCTCGGGGTCTTCGCTGACCAACAGGAAGTAGGTATGCAAGGGAGGTTCCTCTATCAGTTTCAGCAGCTTGTTGGCTACCTCCTGACTCATCTTCTCGGGCAACCACATCAGTACCACCTTACGGCCGCCCTGACTGGATTTCAGTGCCAACTTGCGTTGTAGGGCATCACTCTCCTGCACATAGAAGGTAATCTGCTGATTCTCCGCCTTGATAGCGTTCAGCCACATCTCCGTATCAAAGTATGGATTCTCCATCAACTGGTTGCGCCAGGCATCCAGATAATTGTCTGAGACAGGATGGTCGGATGACTTGCCCTTGTAGACGGGGAACGAGAAATGAAGGTCGGGATGTGCCCAATTATCCAGCATACGGCATCCGGCACATTGTCCGCATGCATCATTTTCTGACGGTTCTGTGCATAGCAGATAGCGGGCGAAAGCCAGGGCGAGGGGCAGCTTGCCTGCTCCCTGGGGGCCGCAGAACATCAGCGCATGGGGCAGTTGGTTTTCCCTTACCATCTGCACCAGATGCTCTTTTACACCCTGCTGTGCTATTACCTGCTGAAATCCGTATGCCATATTTTCTTTTTATTATTAATAGATTCTCTTGGCTATCTGTGCTACGCTGTCCACAGCACTTACCGTATAGAAGTGTAGGCTGGGAGCACCTTTCTGCATCAGTTCCTTGCACTGTGCCGTGCACCACTCAATGCCCACCTGCTTCACCTCTTCATCCGTCTTGCACTTTACTGCCTCGGCATAGAGGTCAGAGGGCAGGTCGCAGTGGAAGGTCTTGGGTACGATGGAAAGCTGGCTCAACTTCGCCAAGGGTTTGATACCCGGTATGATGGGGATGTTGATGCCCAACTCACGAGCCTTCTCCACAAAACGGAAGTACTTCTTGTTGTCGTAGAACAACTGTGTCACCGCATACTGGGCTCCCATATCAGCCTTCTGCTTCAGCACCTGCAGGTCGGCATCCAGATTGGCAGCCTCCTCGTGCTTCTCGGGGTAGCAGGCAACACCGTATTGGAAGGGTACGCCGGGCACCTTGATAGGTGTTCCGTCCCAGAACTGTCCGCTGTTGAACTTATTGATCTGTTCAATCAGTTCTGTTGCGTGGGCAGGACCGTCCCCTGTGGGTTGGAAGCTGGAATCTTCTTTGGCCTTGTCGCCTCTCAGCACCAGCAGGTCGTTCACACCCAGGAACTGCAGGTCCAGCAGCATGTACTCCAGATCTTCCCTGTTGTTGCCGCTGCACACGATATGAGGTACTACGTGCAGGCCATATTTCTGCTGGATAGAGGCTGCTATGGCTATGGTACCGGGGCGACGGCGGATACGCTGACGTTGCATCAGGCCGTTCTCCAACTCACGGTACACATACTCGCTGCGGTGGGTGGTGATATTTACATATCGCGGCTCAAACTCGCGCAGGCGCTCTATGGTGTTGAAGAGGTTCTGGGTTCCCGATCCCTTCAGCGGAGGAAGCACCTCGAAAGAGAAAGCCGTTCCTTGTTTGCTATTTATGATGTCTATTACGTTCATGTAATGTTACAGGAATATCAGTTGAACAATGATGAAGATGGGCAGGCAGATGATGAGCGAGAACTTCAGCATATAGACAAAGAAACTGGGCATGCGGAATCCGTTCTGCTCTGCAATGCTCTTCACCATGAAGTTAGGTCCGTTGCCAATGTATGTCATAGAACCGAAGAATACGGCACCCATTGATATGGCGCGCAGCAAGGGCTCTGATACGCCGGCCACCAGATTGGCGGCTCCCGGCTCTGCCAGCGTTGTGGCGGTAGCATGGAACACCATAGCCGTGGGGGCATTATCCAGGAAGGCCGACAGCGATCCTGTGCAATAAACGAACTGCCAAGGCTCTGTGATGGGCAGCGGATGCTGCTGCAGATACATCAATGCGGGAATCATGGTAGCAAAGATGCCACAGAAGACACAGGCAACCTCCAGAATAGGTGTCCAGGAGAAGTTGTTGTTGGTGCGCACCGTCTTCTTGGTTGTCAGGATAGACAGGATGATAATCAGTATGAAGGCCCACTCCCTGAGCAGCTTTAGGTAGAAGGGAGCGTCAGGATCAGCCATGGCGGGGATGTAGGTGCTGTTGATGAACATGGTGCTCAGTATCACACATGCCAGCCATACCAGATTGATAAGTCCCGTTATGGTAATCTTCTCCTGCTCTGCCTCGTCGGCTTTCAGTCTCTCGTGCGACTCGCGCTTGTAGTAGATGCTGTCCATTACATAGTACACAGCCAATAGCAGCAAGCCTGTTGTCAGCCATTCAGGAGCCATACCCATGAACCAGCCAAAGGGTGTTCCCTTCTGGAAGAGCAGGAACAATGGGGGGTCGCCCAGCGGGGTAAGGATACCGCCGCAGTTGGCTACCATAGCTATGAAGAACAGTACCGTGTGGGTGGTGTACTTACGCTGACTGTTTGTCTGTAGCAACAATCTGATAAGCAGCATGGCAGCGCCTGTTGTTCCCATAAAGGAGGCCAATAGGAAACCTACCGTAAGGATGGCACAGTTCACCAAAGGGGTAGCCTTCAGGTCGCCCTTGATGCAGATGCCGCCTGTGGTCACAAACAGTGCCATCAGCAACAGGATGAAGGGTACGTAGTCATACACCATCTGGTGCTCCAGCTCGTGGGTCATTCCGTTGAAGCAGAGCCAACCCGCAACGGGAAGGCCCAACAGGAAGGACACCATCAGCTTGTGCGTATTGTTCTCCCACCAGTGCTCCAGCTTAGTCAGCGGAAACACTGCTATGCAAAGAAGCTGACAGACAAAGGGTATCAGCATCCATGTGGGTATTATGTGTTCCATTACTTAACAATTATCAGCCCCCTCCCTGCTCCCCCTTGGGGGAGTGATAGATTAGGGGTTAGCGTGACTTTTATCTTTTAGTTCTTATCTCCTCTGTTCTCCCCCAAAGGGGGAGTTAGAGGGGGCTTTTTATTTATTCGCTCTCTTTCTCTCCAGGTGATCCAGGATGACTTTACGCATACGCATGCTCTTGGGAGTTACCTCAACGTATTCATCCTCCTTGATGTACTCCAGTGCCTCCTCCAGAGAGAAGATGGTGGCGGGGATGATACGAGCCTTCTCGTCGGTACCGCTGGCGCGGACGTTGGTCAGCTGCTTGGCCTTGCATACGTTGATTACGATGTCGTTGTCATGCACATGCTCACCTACCACCTGACCGGCATACACCTGATCCTGAGGTTCTATGAAGAACTTACCTCTGTCCTGCAGGTGGTCAATGGCGTAGGCATAGGCGTTACCGCTCTCCAGGGCAATGAGTGAACCGTTCACACGACGGGTTATCTCGCCTTTGAAAGGCTGGTACTCCTTGAAGCGGTGAGCTATGATGGCCTCACCCTGACTGGCTGTCAGCATATTGGTACGCAGACCTATGATACCACGGCTGGGTATATTGAACTCTATGTTCACACGCTCGCCCTGGCTCTCCATGCTGGTCATTTCGCCCTTACGGCGTGTTACCATATCAATCATCTTGCTGGCAAATTCCTCGGGTACGTTGATGGTCATCTCCTCTATGGGCTCACATTTCACACCGTCTATTTCCTTGTAGATAACCTGTGGCTGACCTACCTGCAGTTCATAGCCTTCACGACGCATGGTCTCAATGAGCACACTCAGATGCAGCACACCACGACCGCTTACAATCCAACGGTCTGTGTAGCCTTCTGGTGTTTCCACTCTCAGTGCCAAGTTCTTCTCCAACTCTTTTGTCAGACGATCGCCGATATGGCGACTGGTACAGAACTTACCCTCCTTGCCGAAGAAAGGAGAGTCGTTGATGGTGAAGAGCATACTCATGGTAGGCTCGTCTATGCTGATGGGAGGCAGTGCCTCGGGGTTCTCATAGTCGCAGATGGTATCTCCAATCTCAAAGTGCTCCAGTCCTACTATGGCGCAGATGTCACCGCTTGAAACCTCTGAAATCTTTTGGCGCCCCATACCTGTGAAGGTGTGCAGTTCCTTGATCTTTGTCTTCTCCTTGCTGCCGTCGCGGTGTACAATGGTAATGTTCATACCCTCCTTCAGGGTACCGCGGTGAACACGTCCTACGGCAATTCGACCCGTATAGTTGCTGTAGTCAAGGCTGGTGATAAGCATCTGAGGGGTACCCTCCAGTACCTCGGGGGCGGGGATGTACTTCAGGATGCTGTCCAGCAGATATGTGATGTTATCTGTGGGTTTGTTCCAATCCTCGCTCATCCATCCGTTCTTGGCAGAGCCATAGATAACGGGGAAGTCCAGTTGCTCCTCTGTAGCGTCCAGGTCGCACATCAGGTCGAATACCATCTCGTACACCTCTTCAGGACGACAGTTGGGCTTGTCAACCTTGTTGATAACCACTACGGGCTTCAAGCCAATCTGCAAGGCTTTCTGCAGTACGAAGCGTGTCTGAGGCATGGGACCTTCGAAGGCATCCACCAGCAACAGACAGCCGTCTGCCATATTCAGGACACGCTCTACCTCACCGCCGAAGTCGCTATGACCCGGGGTGTCGATGATATTAATCTTTGTGTCCTTGTAGTTAATACTAACGTTCTTAGAAAGGATAGTGATTCCGCGCTCACGTTCCAACTCATTGTTATCCAACATCAATTCACCTGTCTGCTGGTTCTCGCGGAAGAGGTTACCAGCCAGCAACATCTTGTCCACCAGCGTAGTCTTTCCGTGGTCTACGTGGGCAATGATGGCTATGTTCCTAATACTTTGCATACAATCTTTTATAAATCGCCTGCAAAATTACGAATAAGTGAGCGATAAACGAAAGAAAAGCTTGTTTTTCTTTCTTTATCCGAACGAAAGTAAGTTCGGCAAAGCCAAAATTACGAAAAATTCGGTTAAGTGAGGACAAAATAAATAATCTTATTATTTTATTTGTCAGAAAACAAAAAAGCCCGCAGTCCTTTGTGTCAGGACAGCAGGCTTTTAGCGGTTAGCGAAATTCTTCACTCTTGACCTGCGGTCGAGTCTGCTCACGCTCTGGATAGCTGATGCGAGCATCGCTGGCCTCCGTCGTGAGTGGGGGACTCACTCCCCTTTGTGAGGCCGCAGCCACATTCAGTGGCTACTCTGAAGGCCTCAGTCGCCTCTCGCTCAATCGCAGCCTTCATTCTTCACTTTTTTCATCTCTTTCTTGAAGGCATGATATTTCTCTAAGACTTTATTATACTCGGCCTCGTCGAGGAACCATAGGAAGGAGTTATCCTCGGGAATGTTCAGATGGCTGGTGTCTGAAGGATTTAACGAGAAGTTGACTTTGAACTCAGGCTTGTTCTTATCTCCAGCTTTGATAAGACGCAGAGGAGCATTTATGTCATCCCAATCGCATAGAATCACATCCTTTCCTTCCTCTTCCGTTTCCTCATCATCCATTAGTCTGGGCATGAGCCAGCCAACAATGGGCTTATCTATGTTCCAGTCACCTATGTCCAGTATAAGGTACCTTTTATCTTCGAAGACAACAAAGGGTATACCTCGTTTCATCCTGTCTGCCAAGTCGGCCATTGAGTATTCTAACGCTATCTCATAGAGAACCGTTAATTCCTTCAGATTTTGGATGCGCTTTTCTTGCGGTATCATCTCAGAATCCAGAAATGCCTGCTGTATCATGAGCGAGCCTCTGCGGGTGTCTATGTACAGCATGGTCAGATGTCCCACATAGATTTTCTGGTAGATGGTCCAACGGTCATATCTACCCAATTCCTGGCTGATGGCTTCAAGTCCTTTCTCAACGTATTCAAGGGCTTTTTTGTTATCTCCTTTCATCATACTGAGTTCGCTCAATAACAGGTAGGTTCCTCCCTTCAGGGTATCCTGCAATACCACTTGTTCCTCAGCAATCTTCAGTGCCCGATTGGCATAGACCATAGAGCGTTCAGGATCTGCCTTTTCACCCAGGTCGTCCCAGATAAGTGCCAGCCCAGCCTTTAATTGCATTTTGCCATTGGTTGGGTTTTTGTCTGCCAAATTTACTTTTTGCTCTACTTGTTTTAATATCTCTTCCACATTACTTTGGGCCATTGCAGAAGTGTGTGTCAACCAGCAACATAAGACGGTTGCCAACGTCATCATGGTCTTTTTCATAACTGCTATTTTGTTAATCAATTGGTATTTAGGATTTGGATCTCATGGTATGGTGAGGGTTATGGCTGTTTTTATGGGATTAGATGTTCTGAGGGCAAATATAAAAAGAATTTTGTTAACATGCATCATTCTTCCTCAAAAAACATGAAGAACGTTTTTTCATTAGGTTAGCTATAAAGAAATAGCCCCTAAGCTTTTTGCTCAGAGGCTATTATCTTTTTTATCGGAGTAATCAGATTACCCAGAGTATCCCGATCTTTGAATTTTGCTTTTTGAATTTTGAATTCTTGAATCCTTCCTATTCCGTCTTGTATCCCGCAATCTTAGCCATGCCGGGGGCAATTTCTATGTTGTCTATTCTGCCCTGGAAGATTTCTGTGCCGGGGCCGATAGCATAGATGGGCACGTAGCCGTTAGAGTGGCCGCCGCTTGCCCAGCTGATCATAGCCACCTCAGAGAGGATGTGCTTGGTTGTCTCGCAGAGGTCGCCAATGCGCTCACCCACTTTCTTGCTGTCATTGTCGGCCATAGCCTTCTCAATGTCCTTCCAGCGGTTCTGCAGACGCTCTTTCTGCTTGTCCTTCAGCTCGATGCCGGCGCCAAAGCCCATCTCTTCCTTCAGTACCTTCTCTACAGCTGCCCATGTGAACTTCTTGGGAGCCTTCTTGTACTGCTCTGTCAGCATCCAATCCAACTCGTTGATGCTCTTGCGCTGGTACTTCAGCAGGTCGGTATGCAGCTCATAGGGACCTACACCCATTACCAAACCGCCTGTCTCGTGGTCGGCGCTGATAACGATGATGGTCTCATCAGGGTGCTGCTGGTAGAATTCGTAAGCTACCTTGATGGCCTTGTCGAAGTCGATTACCTCGTTGATGCAGGTACCAATGTCGTTGCTGTGGCAAGCCCAGTCAATCTCACCGCCTTCAACCTCGAAGAAGAAACCATCTGTGTTCTTTGAAGACAGGAAGTTAATGCCGGCACGTACAATCTGCTCCAGTGTCAGGTCATCCTTTGTCTGGTCAATGGCGTAGGGAATCTGATCGCTTCCCAGCTTCTCGTTAGCCTTATCGCTCTGTACCAGGATGCACTTCTCGGCCTGACGACCCTTCTTCTGGTACTCCTTGTAGCCCTTTACGATGGTGTAGCCGGCAGCCTTTGCCTGCTCATGCAGGGTAGGCTCGCCTTCCTTGGTGTAAGGCTTGTGGAAGTCAGAACCGCCGAAGAAATCGAAGTTGCTCTTGCACAGGTCCTTACCCAATTCCCAGTACATATTACGGTTGGCCTGATGACCGAAGAAAGAGGCAGGTGTGGCGTGTGTGATGGCTACTGAGGTAGCAACACCAACGGCTTTGCCAGAGTTCTTGGCCCACTGAGCGATGCTATAGCAGGGAGTCTCCAGGTCCTTCAGTACGCCAATGGCTCCGTTCTTGGTCTTCTTACCTGTTGCCAGAGCTGTACCGCCGGCAGCAGAGTCTGTTACGCCGTTAGTGGCAGAATAGGTGTTGACCATACCTACTACGGGCAGGCTTGACATCAACAGGGGCTCGAAGCCGATTTTACCCTTCAGGGCAGCCAGATAGGTCTCTGTAACATTGATTTGGTTTACGCCCATACCGTCGCCAATGAAGTAGAATACGTACTTCACCTCGGCCATGGCAGAGAGGCTCAGCAATACTGCCAGCAGGCAGCTAAGGAAACGTTGTTTCATAATAGTATTTTTATGGGTTTTATAATGAATTATTCTTGTTTGCAGGGGCAAATATAGCAATTTTTCCGCTCACTGGCAAAATTCACGCATAGTTCTTTGGGGAAATACCTAAAAACGCTTAATGGTTAATGGTTAGCGGTTTTTAATCTCGCACAGATTACGCAGAAATTTAAACAAAAACCAGCAAAACCACTTTTTGTAAGCTTTGGCACTTTGTGCCTTTGTTATGCTATTGTCATGAATCTGGCTGTAAGCGAGCTTCCACCATCTTCTTGTCAACAGCATAACACATACTTTCGTATGTTAAAGCTTTCAAAAAGAAAAACCCCGCCCTTCGGGCTCGAAAACCTTATACTTTTCAAGTCGCTAAGAAAATAGGCATCACATACAATAATTTTCAGGAATAATCCGTTTATCTCAGAAAATCATAATGAAAATATCCACTAAATCGAGCATTACACCAGAAGTCTTAGCACAACTGAAATCATATGTTTATGACATAATAGGATGCTGTCTGGAAGTGCACAATGAATTAGGACCTTGGTTGAACGAATACGTATATCAGGAAGCCCTAAAAATCGCATTAGAAGAAGCGCAGATTCCTTTTATGAAAGAGCATTATTTTAAGATATCGTATCATGGACATCTTCTAGATCATAAGCATTATATGGATTTTTTATGTAAAGGAAATGTTGTGGTGGAATGCAAGGCTATTACTTCCTTAGGTGTCGAACAGCGACAGCAACTGTGGAATTACATGCGTCTAACCAATACGCCCATAGGCATACTATTCAATTTCGCGCCAGTTAAAGATCAGTGCGAGAAATACTACTATGATGTAACAACAAAAACAATTTCCGCATTCTAGTCCGTTACTTGATAGATTATTATTTCCTATGCAATGATTTTCGAGCGAAGCGGGGTTTTTCTTTTGATCAGGTTGAAATTCTGAAAGAATTGATGGGGTGAATATAGGCTTTTATCTGAAAGCTTGCTTACAAGGAAAAGCATATAGGCACTTCATCAAAGACGAAGTCTCAACCTGAACAAAAGGGTTTTGCCGGTTTTTGTTGAAAAACAAGGGGGTATTATGTGTTTTTTCTTGATTAAAAGGCCGTTTGTTAGAATAAAGTGGTATTTTTGCCCACAAAAATGCTGATTTGTGATGGAAAGGAACCGTCAAATCTATAAGGTTACCCTGGTGGGAGGCCTGGTCAATGTAGTGTTGCTGGCCTTCAAGTTCGTTGCCGGAATCGTAGGCCACAGTGCCGCTATGGTTGCCGATGCTGTGCATTCGTTCAGCGATTTCCTCACGGACATCATTGTCATTGTCTTTGTGCATATCAGCGGTATGCCCAAGGATAAGTCGCACGACTACGGCCACGGCAAGTACGAGACGCTGGCCATGACCATCATCGGAGTGGCTCTGCTGGCTGTTGCCCTTGGCATTGTCTATGGCGGCATCGTCAAGATTGTGGCATGGGCACACGGGGAGACATTAGAGGCTCCCGGCATGCTGGCGCTGTGGGCAGCTTTGCTGTCTATAGTGCTGAAGGAGGGCACGTTCCGTTATTCCATGCGTGAGGCTCGCAAACTGAACTCACAGGCCGTAGAAGCCAACGCCTGGCATCATAGGAGTGATGCGCTCTCGTCCATAGGAACGGCCGTCGGCATTGGCGGTGCCATCTTCCTGGGGCAGCGCTGGACGGTGCTCGACCCCATGGCTTCCGTCATTGTGGGCCTTTTCATCATCAGGGTGTCCTACTTCCTGTTGCGTGATGGCATTGGCGACCTGATGGAGCAGTCTTTGCCCGACGAGGTGGAACAGGAAATCCTTCAGTTGGCAGCCTCTGTAGAGGGTGTTGTGGAACCGCACGAGCTCTGCACCCGTCGCATCGGCAACCATTATGCCATTGAGCTACACATCCTAATGGATGGCAACATCACCCTCTGCGAGGCGCACGACAAAGCCTCCGAGGTGGAGGATCTCCTGCGCAGCCATTATGGCGAAGAAACCCACATAGCGGTCCACGTGGAACCCATCGCCCCCAAAGGGGGAGGGATGGGAGAGAAAAATTAAAAGAGAAAAGAGAAAAATTGCGCTAACCGCTAACCCCTAACCGCTAACCGATTTCAACAACCGCTAACCAAATACAACACTATGAGATACAAAAAACTACTGATTATGTTGCTGGCCTTTGCCGGCATGCAGGTAAGTGCGCAGGATTTGACGCACTACAAACGAGTGATAAAGGAGCTGGCCAGTGCCAAGTATCAGGGTCGTGGCTATGCCAAGAATGGTGCCAACAAGGCAGGTATATTCCTGGAGAAAGAATACCAGAAGGCTGGTGTGGACGGCGTGACCCTGCAACCCTTCAAGCTGGATATCAACACCTTCCCTGGCAAGATGGACGTCTCCGTAATGTTCAATGGTCAATGTTCAATGGTCAATGAAAAAAAGCTTCGCCCTGGCATTGATTTCTCCATGCGTGAGTATTCTCCTGGCATCCATGGTGAGTTCCCCGTTTACCATGTGGATACCCTGAACTTCGATGCCGACCGTATGTTTGCCGACCTGCAGAAGCCTGAGTATGCCAACGCGCTGGTGGCTTGCGAGTTTTGGTTCACCTATCGGCATAAGGAGGCATTTTCTCGTCTGCAAAAGGCGGGTGAGTGCAACAATGCGGGTCTTATCTATACTTGGCCGGCGCCCATCAAGTTCTTCAAGGCCTACGGCCATAGGGTAGTGGAGAAGCCCATCCTGTGGGTAACCCCAGAGGCCATAGAGGGTGTGCTGCGACTCCGTGCGGATGTGGACAACCAATTCCTGAAGGACTACGAGTGCTTCAATGTCATTGCGAAGATAGAGGGCCAGCGTCATGACAGCTGCTACGTCTTTACGGCACATTACGATCACTTAGGTAATTTGGGCGATAAAATCTTCTATGCCGGTGCCAATGATAATGCCTCGGGTACCGCCTGCATCGTCACACTGGCTGCCTACTATGCCAAGCACAAGCCTCAGTATGATATGTACTTCCTCTCCTTCTCGGGCGAGGATGCCAACCTGCGCGGCTCTGAGTTCTTTGCCAACAACCCCATTGTGCCCTTGAGCCAGATTAAATACCTCTTTAATATAGATATGATTGGCGACAACAACCCTGTACAGTATTGCGAGTGCAGCGAGGAGGGCATGCGAGGCTATCAGCTCTTGGAACAGATAAACTCTGAGAAGAAGTACTTTACCTCTCTGCACCGTGGTGATTTGGCTGCCAATAGCGACCATTACCCCTTCGCCACGCGCCATGTGCCTTGCATCTTTCTGGAGAACGAGAAGGGCGATGCCTTCCAGTACTATCATACCATATACGATACGTACAAGACTGTCAAGTTTGATAGCTACGAGCCTGTCTTCCGTCTGGTGACGGACTTTATTGAGAAATATTGAGTATTCAACTTTCGCAAATTTATGCGAAAGTTAGGGGCCCCTTGCACTAAAAAAAAAATAAACCCCGATGTCACCTTTTGTCCTTCTGAACTGTTATATGTGTAGAAACCGGTTCGGAAATAACAAAATGTTTAACATATAAAACAAAGAAAAATGGAACAATTAGCTGGTATCATAATCACCATCGCATGTGGATGTGTTCTGCCCATCTTTGGAATATGGTGGGGTGTCCGTCAGAAAATGAACGAGACCAATCAGCGTACGCAGATTATCCTGGCGGCCATTGAGAAGAATTCAGAGACAGACGTTGAAGATCTCCTGAAGAAGATGGCTCCCAAGAAGAGACTGTTGAAGGAAAAACTACTCTCGAAGTTGTTGGCTGGATGTATCACAGCTTTCCTTGGTGCGGGCTTCATTGCTTGGGGGCTATTTCTTGAGTGCAGAGGAAGTTCTGGTGAAAAGGGGCTGCTTATGTCATATTTTGTAGGTGCTATCCTTTTGTCTGTTGGTATAGCTTTTTTCCTTAACTTCTTTATAGGTAAGAAGATGCTGGCCAAAGAGATGGAAGCCGAAGAACAGAAAGCACTTCTCAATTCTTGACTCTTCATTCTTCACTTAAAAGTTGACTCGCGAAGATTTCATAACCCATGTTGAGCGCGAACAGGAGGCACTGAGAAGTTTCCTGTTTGCCCTCTGCTGTGGCGACAAGGATGAAGCCGACGACCTGGCACAGGATACGTTGGTCAAAGCCTATCTCTCCTCTGCTGGTTATCAGGACAAGGGTAAGTTTCGTTCGTGGCTCTTCAAGATTGCCCACAACACCTTCCTGAACCATAAAGCCAGTCAGAAGACCATGGAAAGTATCGATGACGAGAGAATAAGAGCACTCCCCCAAAGGGGGAGCGGGGAGGGGGCTGGGTATTACGAGGACCTCTATCTTGCCCTTTCCACCCTTCCTCCCAAGGAGCGTTCCGCCATCACCCTGTTCTACCTGACTGGCTATAGCATCAAGGAGATAGCGCAGATTACTGACACTTCTGAAGATGCTGTCAAAAAGCAACTCTCACGAGGACGGGATAAACTTAGGATATCATTGAGAATTGAGAATTGAGGCGACTGCGTCGCAATTGAGAATTGAAAATTGAACATTATGAATTACGATAAGGATTTAGAAGCACTTTTTCAGGCGCAGAAGCCGCATTTTACAGATGGGGCAGAGTTTATGGCCAAGTTGACCAAGCGCTTGGATGCTGTGGAGTATATCCGTCAGTATCAGGAGCAGACTATCCGCCATTACAAGATGGCAATGGTTGCTGCCCTTGTTGTGGGCGTCATCAGCGGTGCCGCTACTGTAGGCTTCCTGCTCTCCACCCCTGCCGATGTGCCCCTGTTTACTTTCCAAGTGCAGACAGGTTTCTTCCTGTGGTTGGCAGAGAACTCCCGCATTATCGTCAGCACCGCCCTCTCCCTGCTCATGACCCTCGGCATCATCAGCATTTACAATAATATACAGGATATTACATTTAGCCCCCTCTCTGGGTTAGGGGTTAGCGAAAGACTAAGGTCTAATCCCTAATCTCGCAGATTCCTCTGATTTTCAACAAAAACCGTGAAAACCCTTTTTGCAAGCTTTGGCACTTTGTGCCTTTGTTCTGTCATTGTCAAGAATCTGGCTGTAAGCAAGCTTCCGCCATCTTCCTGCCAATACCATAACATATCTTTCAGATATCAAAGCTTTCAAAAAGAAAAACCCCGCTTCGCTCGAAAACCGTTTGATGACTCAAGGTTCATAAACTCTTTGAAATTAAAACTATTTAAACAGACTCCAGGCGCTTCACTCATAACTATCCTCTTGCCCCTAACCACTTGCCCCTTGCCCCTAACTTTCGCATAAAATTGCGAAAGTTGAATTACATTTTCCCTTCCCTATATTCCAACGGAGTCACACCTGCGTGTTTCTTAAAGTAGCGGGCAAAGGCCGTCTGGTCAGGGAATCCTAATTTGTCACTTATCTGCTGGATAGAGAACTTGCGATGCTGGTGGAGCAAGTGACGGGCCTGTACCATTACATAACGTGATATTAGTTCGCCGGCGCTGTACCCCAATGTCTGGTTGACAACTGTACCGAAGTATTTGGGAGACAGACAGAGCTTTTCTGCGTAAAACTTCACTTCACGGTGCTTGGTGTAATTCTCTGCAATCAGATTGTTGAATTGCAGCATCAATTGCTCCACACCGCCTTTCTCATCTGGTGCGAAACCGTTCTCTGTACAATACACCTCTGTAAGGTGAGCCATAATGTCCATCTGCGAGGCCAGCAGCTGGTTGCGGTAAGGATGATCTATTTCGCTCAGAATCTTAATCTGATGCATGCATGATTTTATGCCCTCGTATTGCTTATCGGTCAGTTGGAAGACGGTCTGATAATAGTGTACGTACTTATAACTATTGGGAAACATCTCTGCCAGAAGACTGTAGAAGCGTCGGGTTATAAACATCAGGGTTGCCCTATGATCCTCACTGGTTTCCAGGATATGCAGCGCATGGCCTGGACTCATGAGGAAAAAGTCATGCGCACCCATTATTTTCTCTTCGAAGTCAAATTCACAACGTATCCATCCGCTGTGATTTAAGAAGATAATGACGTAAGGACTTGTAACAGGCTCTTTGTAAGGTGGCAAACCTGCTGTCTCAAGGACAGCTACGTCCTTTGCTTCAAGAACCCTGATAAACTCATCAAAATAGTGTGTGTTGCTTTTCATCTTATTCATTTGGGATGCAAATATACAAATAAGTGAGCGGGATACAAAGGAAAACTCATTTTTCTTTTTACTCCTTTAACGAGTAAAGCCCCCGAGCGATTTGCTCAGAGGCTCTTTTGCTTAGTGGCTTAATAGCTTAGTGGCTTAGTGGCCCATGCAGCTAGTAACACCAAATGTTGTTGCAATGGCCGTTAGGATGGCCAGTATCGTCTGAATGACGAATTTCCAAGTTTCTTTTTTCATTTTTTTTTAAAATCAATCCATGTCGTTGCCGTCTCCGGTGCCGCCACCGCCACCATTACCGCCATTGTCTCCGCCAGTGTTGCCACCGTTCTGGCTCCCCTCTTCTTGGGAAGGGTTGGGGGTAGGCTGTTCGGGATCTTCCACATCGTCGGAGTCGGCGCTGGTGACGCGCTTCACAATTTTGCCGTCCCTGTCGTAGCAGGTGATGGCAATCTTAGTGGCCTGCAGCTCGTCCTTCACCTCCTTGGACGGAATGAAAATCACACGGCGGGCTGAGATTAGAGAGGTCTTCACGTCCTCTACGTTCTGCACACTCTTGGAGCGCACACTGAATCGCATGCTGCCCAGGCCAGGCAGGGGCACGTTGTGACCTTCGGTTGCCCAAGTGCGGATTACCTCGCCGGCTGCATCCCATGATGCCTTGATAACGCCTTCGCTGATGCCAGAGCGCTTGGCAGCCTCCTCAATCACCTTGTCAGCTTCGAGGGTGTTGTACAGGTGTGCCGAGAGCACGAATGCCAGCTTCTCCACGTTCCTTTCGAACGATACGTTCTGTTGCTTTGCTTTAATCTGAATCATGACAATTACTATAAACTTTAAACATTAAACTATATTTGCAGCCTCCTGAGTCTGCACGTGTTGGTCCCGGGAGTCTGCACGTGTTACCTCGGGGAGTCTGCAAAAGCAAGCACTAGGGCCTGCTTTCTAAGACTGCTGCAAAGGTACGGCGGCGGGAAAGGCGCTCTGCCACTTATGGTTACTTATGGTTACTTATGGATACTTATGGGCACTTATTGGCAATTAATTATTTTAACAAAAACCATAAAAACCCCTCCTCCGATGTCTTTGCTCTTTGAGCATCAGTGCTGACGTCATGGCTCTGTGTCTGTGAGCAAGCTCCCACACAAGCCCTGACATCATCACACGTTGCTTTTCAACATAAGACATCTACAGAGGAAAAACACCGTTCCGCCATGCTCCACTGAAAAACAGCGCATAGGAAAATAGGTTTTTTAGCCCGAAGGGCGGGGTTTTTCTTTCATTGATTTCAAAGCATGCAATGCTGCGTAGGATGTTGGTGATGAATGGTGGAAGCTTGCTTACAGGCAGGCATCAGCAGCATCATACGCAAATCTTGTTAAAGATTGAAATCAAGGAAAGGGGTTTTCTGGGTTTTTGTTAAAAACATCAGACCTTAGAGGTTAGCGTAATTTTGAATTTTGAATTAACTTTTATTTTTTCTCTTTCAACTTAAGGTATTCCTCATAGCTGACGGCTCCTGTGTTGTCCACCGGTTTGTAGGCTTTAAAGGTTACTATGTTCTGCTCGGGCCTTTCCTCTTTGCACTTTGCCTTGTTTCCTCTGCCCCAGTTGTCCAGTACCACCTTCCAGTACCTCATCTTGGACTTTCCCAGGGTCCATCCCCTTGCCTCGTAATAGTTCCAGAATTTTTCAGCCGTAAAGCGCGTCTCGCCTATCTGGTCCATATAGGTTTGTACATCCTGTATCGTGGGAGGGATGAACACCTTCTTCCGCCCTTTTTTTGTTTTTTCTGCTGAGCCTATCTTTGAGTCGTTGTTGTTGTTTTTTTCTTTTATTTGAAAGGGGGTGTGGGGGGAATCTTGTTTTTCTTGTTTATTTAATGCCAACTGATTCCTTAGTTTTTGACACTCTTTTCGTAGCTCCAGAATCTGTGCCTGGAGCATGACTGTTGTCTCTTCCATTTTAATTCGGTTTTGTCTATTATTTTCCGCTGTTTTTTCTTGTTAATCAACAATGCAAAGGTACGGGGAAGCAGAAAATAATACCCGCTACATGCCTGCTACATGTAGCGGGTACAACCCACCCCAGAAAGTGTCTTTTTTATTTAAAAATATGATTTCTTTTAGGCGGGCGTTCTCTTTACGAAAGGCATCACTCTCTGCAGCTTGGCACTCTATAATAACCTATGCGAAGGAAAAATTTCGGGATTCCGAATATTTTTCCTATTTTTGCGTCATGAAATTTAAAAGTGGACACATTATGTTAAAGAAAACCTTATTCATTTGCCTAATGATGGTGAGTCAGGCATTGCTGGCTCAGCACGTAAAACCTGTCTATCTGGATGATACCAAGGACATGGAGGAGCGCATAGAGGATGCGCTGAAACGTATGACGCTGGCCGAGAAGATTGGCGTAATTCATGCACAGAGTAAGTTCAGCAGCGCCGGCGTAAAGCGCTTGGGTATGCCTGACTTCTGGACGGATGACGGTCCCCACGGCGTGCGCCCGGACGTGCTGTGGGATAAGTGGGAGCAGGCGGGTCAGAGCAACGACTCGTGCGTGGCCTTCCCGGCACTGACCTGTCTGGCTGCTACATGGAACGGGGATATGTCTGAATATTATGGTCATGCATTAGGTGAGGAAGCACTCTACCGTGGAAAGGATATGATCCTGGGCCCTGGCGTGAACATATACCGTACGCCTCTGGGTGGCCGTAACTTTGAGTACATGGGTGAAGACCCCTATCTGGCCTCTCGCATGGTGGTTTCGTACATTCATGAGATGCAATGCCTGGGTGTGGCCAGCTGCGTGAAGCATTATTGTCTGAACAACGAGGAGGAGTATCGCCACCAGGTGAATGTAAAGGTGAGCGACCGTGCTCTCAGGGAGATTTATCTGCCTGCCTTCGAATCCGCCGTTACAGAAGCCGGAGTATGGGGCGTGATGGGTGCCTATAACCTGTACAACGATGAGCATAACTGCCACAACAGCATCACTCTGAACAAGATCCTGAAGCAGGAATGGGGCTTCAGGGGTGTAGTGGTGAGCGACTGGGGTGGCGCGCACAACCTGGATCAGGCGGTCAGGAACGGATTGGATATGGAGTTCGGAACCTGGACAAACGGCCTGACGGAGGGTGCCTCTAATGCCTATGATATGTATTACCTGTCGAAGCAGTACCAGAAGGCTATCCTGGAGGGCAAATACACAGAGAAGGAGCTGAACGACAAGGTTCGTCGTGTTCTGCGTCTCTTCTTCCGTACTACCATGAACAGGAAGAAGCCCTATGGCTTCCTTTGCAGCGATGAGCACTATCAGGTGGCTCGTGCGATAGCAGAGGAGGGAATAGTTCTGTTGAAAAATGAAAAGGTTAAAGAGTTAAATAATGAAACGGTATTGCCTATTGATCCCGTGGGTAAGAAGATTCTGGTGGTAGGCGAGAATGCCATCAAGATGATGACCGTAGGTGGTGGTTCCAGCTCGCTGAAGGCTCAGCACGAAATCAGTCCCTTGCAGGGCTTGCAGAACCGACTGAAGGACTGCAACTGCCAGATAGAGTTTGCACGTGGCTATGTTGGCGACGTGACGGGTAACTACAACGGCGTGACAACGGGTCAGAACCTGAAGGATGAACGTAAGCCCGAGACACTTATTGCCGAGGCCGTAGAGAAGGCCAAGACGGCCGACTACGTGATTATCTTCGGAGGCTTGAACAAGAGCAATCATCAGGATTGTGAGGGACACGACCGTAAGAGCATGGAGCTGCCCTACGCTCAGGACAATCTGATAACGGCCCTTGCTGCCGTCAACAAGAAAACCATCTACGTGAATATCAGCGGCAACGCCGTATGCATGCCTTGGAGAAAACAGGTGCCTGCCATTGTGCAGGGATGGTTCCTGGGTAGTGAGGCAGGAACGGCGCTGGCATCCGTACTGGTGGGCGATGTCAACCCCAGCGGCAAGCTGCCCTTTACCTGGTACGAGAACCTGAAGCAGGTGGGTGCCCATAGCTTTGGCGAGGAAGCCTTCCCCGGCATCTGGCGCGACGGCAAGAAGGAGATTATAGACGAGGAATACAAGGAGGGCATCTATGTGGGATACCGCTGGACGGACAAGCAGAAGTTGAAACCTGCCTTTGCCTTTGGCCACGGATTGAGCTACACAACCTTCAAGATCAGCAACCTGAGGGCTGAGAATACTGTTACCACGGATGGTGAGATGACCTTCAAGGTTGATGTTACCAACACAGGAAAAGTGGCTGGCGGTGAGGTTGTTCAGCTCTACATCTCGGATCTGAAGTGCAGCGTTGACCGCCCTGTGAAGGAGTTGAAAGCCTTCCAGAAGGTGTTTCTGAAGCCAGGTGAGACACAAACCATAACCCTGGATACCGACAAGCGCGCCCTATCCTTCTGGGACGAGGCAACCAACGACTGGAAGGCTGAACCGGGCGACTTCATGGCGCAGGTAGGTGATGCGGCAGATAATCTCAGTTGTAAACTGAAGTTTATTTTAAGATAAAAATTAAAAGAGAAAAGATAATTTATTCAACTTTCTGAAGTAGTTAAGTAGGCAGTAGTTAAGTAGTTAAGCCGTTACTATGCTCAACTGTAATCTCAATGACAAAGTATTGGCTTAACTACTATCCGAAGGATGAGCGAAGCGATGACTACTTAACTTCTTAACTACAAAGAAAACATGCGAAACTTCAATTAATTTAAAAAAACAAAATTCAGAATTGCGCTAACCAATTAAGCCCCCTCCCTCTTGGGCAATCGCGGAATTGTAGCGATTGGGGAGCTATGCGACGGAGGGCAAGGGGCGGGGGAGAGACTGATGAAAATTATAAACAGTATAGATGATCCGGCAGTGGCACCATACGCCACGCTGACGGAGGCTCAGCTGCGAAATAGGCTTGAGCCGGAGAAGGGTATATTCATAGCCGAGAGCCCTAAGGTGATAAAGGTGGCACTGGAGGCTGGGTACCAGCCGCAGTCGTTCCTGTGCGAGGAGAAACATATAGAGGGTGATGCCAAGGAGATTCTGGCTATGGCAGGCGAGGAGGTCCCCGTCTATACGGGTTCAAGGGAGTTGCTGGCACAACTGACCGGCTATACCCTGACACGTGGCGTGCTCTGCGCTATGCACCGACCGGCACCCCGCCCCTTGGCAGAAGTCCTGAAGGATGCACGCAGGGTGGTAGTGGTACACAGCGTGTGTGACACCACCAACATAGGAGCTATCTTCCGTTCGGCAGCTGCCCTGGGCATGGATGCTGTGCTGATGACCGAGGATGCCTGTGACCCGCTGAACCGCCGTGCCGTAAGGGTGTCTATGGGTAGTGTGTTCCTAGTGCCCTGGACGTGGATTCCAACAGGCGTAGAGGGCTTGCAACAGCTGAACGACTTGGGCTTCAAAACCGCCGCCATGGCACTTAGGGATGATAACATAGATATTGATGCGCCTGAGTTGAAGTCAATAGACCGACTGGCCATCATCATGGGAACAGAAGGTGAGGGCTTGCCCCAAAGTACCATAGATGCTGCCGATTATGTAGTACGCATACCCATGTACCATAAGGTTGACTCGCTGAACGTAGCCGCGGCTGCCAGCATCGCATTTTGGGAACTCGCTAACCGCTAACCTCTAACCAATAATAAATGAAGATAGTAGAACTTGACGGATATGCAGCTAACCCGGGGGATTTGTCCTGGGATGGCTTCAGGGAACTGGGGGAACTGACGGTGTATGACCGTACGGAGCCCGAGGATGTGTTGGAACGTGCCAAGGGGGCACAGGTGATACTGACTAACAAGGTGGTGATAACGGAGGAGCTGATGGAGCAGCTGCCCGACCTACAATATATAGGTGTGCTGGCCACCGGATACAATGTGGTGGATATCCCTGCTGCACGCAGGCATGGCATCATAGTGACCAATATACCCGCGTACAGCACCATGTCGGTGGCTCAGATGGTAATGGCTCATCTGCTGAACATCACCAACCAAGTGGCTTTGCACAGCGAAGCCGTCAAGCAAGGCGAGTGGCAGCGGAACAAGGATTTCAGCTTCTCACTGACTCCCCTCATTGAACTGGACGGCAGGACCTTAGGCATTGTGGGCTTAGGGAACACAGGAACAGCCACCGCCCGTATAGCACAGAGCCTAGGCATGCGCATCCTGGCATACAGCAGCAAGAGTGCCGAGGCATTACAGCAAATGGGCATCGATAAAGCTGAGAGTTACGAGCAGCTGTTCCGTGAGGCTGATGTGCTGAGCCTGCACTGTCCGCTTACAGAAGAAACCAAGCATCTGGTGAATGCCGAGCGTCTGCAGTTGATGAAACCGACGGCTATCCTGATTAATACAGGCAGAGGCCCCTTGGTGGATGAAGTCGCCTTGGCCGCTGCCCTGAATGAGGGGCGCATCATGGCGGCAGGTGTGGATGTGCTGCAGGAGGAGCCTCCACGTAAGGGAAGTCCCCTCATAGGTGCCCGCAACTGCTACATTACCCCGCACATAGCATGGGCCACGCAAGCTGCCAGAGCCCGCCTGCTGGACATCGCCTTAGAGAATATAAAGGCATTCCTTAGGGGGAAACCACAGAATGTGGTATAGGTCAGCCCCCTCCGTCTCCCCCTTTGGGGGAGGGTCTTTTAATTCAAAATTCAAAAAGCAAAATTCGCATACCTATCACTCCCCCAAAGGGGGAGCGGGGAGGGGGCTTAATATTTCTTTGAACAGGGGATTGCTCTTCAAAATCATAGGATTTCCTATCATAATCAGGTGCTCCTGCGCTCTTGTCATGGCTACGTTCAGTTTGCGGTCGATAAGCTTGCCGTCCTCGATGAACGTATTGTTGGTCAGGAAGCGTAGCTGGTAATGCTTCTGAACGGTGAAGCCGTAGATGATGTAACGACGCTGACTGCCTTGGTAACGTTCGACCGTATCTATGGTGATGTCCATCAGCTCAGGGATACCCAGACGAGCAATGGTATTGCGCACGGTGGCAATCTGATTGCGGTAAGGCACAATGATGCCAATGGTATCCTGAGCACTGAACCTTTCCTTTTCTATCTTATAGATGCGTTCCACTAGGGATGCGATGATGTCTGCCTCGGTTTGGTTGACCTTGTCGGAGGGTGACTGCCTGGGCGTTTTGCTGGGTAGGAACAGTATGCGACGGGTAAGGAGCAGGTTGGTTAGCTTATCACCCGTGCCGCCTTCCTTGGGCAATTCTGCCACCTGATGCGGCAGGGGTACCACCTCTAACTTCCCCTTATAGAACAGTTGGTTGGGAAGTTCCATAATCTCCCTATGCATACGTCCCTGGCGGGTGAGCATGTAGGTGACGGAGGGGTCGTTGCCATACAGGTGTAGGAGTCGTTCAAAGAGCGAGAACCTGCAGTTGCGCAGGCCTATCTGGTGGAGTAGGGGATTGTCAACAAACGACTCCTGTTCTGTCTGCTGCACAACAGCGGGAAGCTGCTTGTGGTCGCCAATCATCACAAAGCGTTGTATGGCAGGTTGCCCCTCGTGCGTGGCGCTGAGCAGCCCTATGATGTGCGGCTCCAGAATCTGAGATGCCTCGTCTATGATGGCCAGTGAGAACTGCTTGTACTGGAAGAGCACCTGAGCGCTATTCATAGCCGAAACGGTACCTACAAAGACACGTGTCTGCAGGATCAGGTCCTGCAGTTGGGTGAGGTCGGCACAGGCCTTGACCTGATTGTCGAACAGATGCTCCTGATACTGAGGCTGGCAAGCCAGAGCGTTGCCAATGCGCAGGAAAGGAATCTGTCCGTGCAGCTTGCTGCAGATCTCGTCCACCGCCCTGTTGGTATATGATAGCAGCAGAACATTGGTATCAGGGTGCAGCAACTCCTCCTTGAGGGTGTTGAGCATACCGTAGGATGTCTTTCCGCTGCCAGGAGGACCTATAATCAGGAACAATTCACGTGCCTGACGGACACGTAGGGACAGGTCATTGAACGTGTCGTAGTCGCCCTTCAGGGAAAGGCTCTCGTCCACCTCGGGGTGACGGGCAGCCATCAGCAGATCCCGCCTCTCGCGCGGAGCGGAAAGGAAGGCGTGCATGCCTCTGTAGAGAGCTGTATAGGAGGATTCAAAGAAGTCGTGTTCTACGGCCCAGTAGCGGTCTTTGTGACGTAGGAAGACAAAGGCATCCACCTGCGACTTGCGCAGGTTCAAAGTTATCTTCTCGGGGGTTATACTGACGATGCTGCAACGGAAAACCATGGTGTTGCAGGCATCGGGAATGCTATCCTTCTCATAAGAATACAGGATAACGATATCGCCCGGACGGAAGTTGCTCATGTCATTTATGGCCTGCCCATGGAACCGCAGCACCACCTGATCTACACGCCCCTCCGTATCCTCGGCAGGAGAGGCAAGGCGCAACTGGTGGTAGATGTTACCGGCAGAAAGCTTATCATCGAGGCTATCAATCCAGATGCTGGAGAACCCCGAGTTCTCTTTTTGCTGATTGCCCAACTTGCTAAGCTGATGCTCGCGTGCTATGAAGGTGAGCATACGATAGTAGTAAGCTTTCTCCGTAGGGTTGACCTGATGGATAGGTGCCAGCAGCTGTTCTATCTTGGGTCGTTGGAACTCCTTCCACAGACGGTTCTGCACTCCGTTGCGGTTCAGCTGGTCGGGGGTAAGGGTTTCCAGCACGTTGAAGCCACCCTCTGCCAGACGGAACTGGTGCCATACCAACTGGTTACGCAGACGGAAGGCATGAAAGAGCAGCTCAGGGGCAAAGCCAAGGCCCAGGAGCGACTGCGGGTATTTGGAGTATAGCAGGAAGGCATGCAGTTCGCGGTTGTTCTGCTCGTACTGTTTTCTGTAGTTATAGCGCAACAGCGCCATATAGAGGAGTAGCTGCACGTAGTGTGCCCGCTGTGCCTTGGGCGTAGAGGGGTCGGCATCACCAGGAACAAAGGCGCCACTGCCTGCTTTCTGCTCTATCAGCACGCGCAGGTCGAGCTGCAGCATATCCATACGTCCCTGCAGCCCCAACATAGAAGAGAAGAAGGAAGGCTCTACCATCACCTTATCTGTCTGGAAACTGCCTACCTGGGTGGGCAGATCATGGCAGATGGCCTTACGAATGTGCTGTAGCTGCACTTGTGCATTGGCATGGAACTGAGCGCTGGGCGGGGTTGCCAACAGGCTCAGGGCGTTTTGCTGAAAGAATTCACGGGCAGAGGTGGCATAGGAATGCTCCTGAGTGTGAAGGGTCTCGTCGAGTAGCTGCCCTGCCAGGTTACCTAGCATGATGGCCTCTGACTGGGCAGGGGGTTCTATCATGTGCAACAGATAGACAAGGGGCGAATCAGAATAGCTGTCCATACACCTGGCAATCTGCGAGATATCCACCAGATAGTCAGGTTCCAGGATGATGAGCTCAGGGTAGAGGGTACCCTCTTCATTGGCACGGGGCCTTATCAGATGCAGCTGCATGCCGGTTTTCAGCAGAGGCGTCAGGTACGACCAATCGAAGGGGTAGTGTTCATTTCCCTGTGTGTAGCAGACACGTACCTCTTCTACGCCATCGGTTTCCAGACGCCCTGTCAGGTAAACCTCATCCCACCTCTCAACAATCATCCTGATGCATTCGCCCATCAGTATATTGCCAGAGCGTCTCTGTCGTCTGGCAGGGAAGAGGGCGGAAAGGGATTCGGGGACGGGGATGCCGTACAGCTGCTTCACAAAGAGGCTGAGTGCCTGGGCATCATCAAGGAGCATGCGTTGCTGTTCCTCTGGGGTAAGTTCTCCGTTCTTCAGTCGGATAAGTCTGACACGTAGGTCGTTGACCATACGGGAGAGCTTCTTGGAAGCACCACGTTCCTTCAGTAGGTAGTCGGTCTTGGCAAAGGGGCCTACCAGATGAACAGGCAGCTGTGCGGTGTGCTCCTCCAACAGATGCAGGAAGAGGCGGTTCAGACGCACATAGCGGTCGGCATCCTTTGTCCGCTTGGACAGGACGTCAAGGATGTCGGCATAAAACTCTGCCGCTGTCTGACTCAGTTCATAGTTCATAATTCATTTTTTAGGGGCAAGGGGCAAGTGGTTAGGGGCAAGAGGATAGTTCTACACGTGTTTCCTTAAACATTTTAACTTTATTTCCCCGTTAAGGGGGGTAGGGGCCTCCTCTTGCCCCTTGCCCCTTGCTCCTTGCCCCATTTATTTCGCAAAAATAACGGAAAAAACTGGCTTATACAAGGGAATGTAAAGAAAAAGTCTTATCTTTGCTGAGCTAATTAATCATAAAACTAAAAAAACATGAACAAAATTCTTTCGTTTGTTATTTGCACACTAACAGCCTTGAATCTGTTGGCTCAGTCAAATCTACCTACTACATTGGACGGGTGGGCCGACCGTCTGCAGAAGTTCGGCAAGAGCATTCCGCAGGAACAGATTTTCATTCATACCGACAATACATGCTACTTCCTGGGTGACACTATATATTATAAGGCGTACGTGCGCAGGAGCGACGGACTGCCCAGCAGGGTGAGCAAGGTGCTCTATGTGGAACTGCTGAATCAGGACGGCTATCTGGTACAGCGTCAGCAGCTGGAACTGGAAAAGGGTGAGGCACATGGCGACTTTGCCCTGGAGGATACCCTGTACGGAGGATACTACGAGCTGCGTGCCTATACACGCTGGCAGTTGAACTGGGGTATAACGGAACATCCGCATACCGACTATGCCGAGAAGTGGTTCTATAATAAGAAAATGGCCAAGGACTACTACAGAGATTACGAGAAACTGTATAGCAAGGTATTCCCTGTGTATGACAAGCCCAAGACTCCGGGCAGCTACGAACATTTCATGACCCTGCGCCCTCTGCGTCGTATATACAAGGCCGATGGGGAATTGCCGAAGGCTGTTGTACATTTCTATCCTGAAGGCGGACACCTGGTGGCTGGAGTCAGGAACCGTGTTGCCTTCGAGGCAAATGATGATGACGGCATGCACATAGAGGGTAAGCTTACCGTTAAGGATTCAGACGGTAACATAGTAGCAGAAGCCAAAGCCGAAAAGCGCGGAAGGGGCAGCATAGAGTTTATCCCCGAAAGCGGTAAGAAATACAAGTCGGAATTCACTTGGAACTACAAGATGGGCAAAGAGGACTTGCCCAAGGTGGAGGACGACGGTTGCGCCATTAAGGTAACGCAGGAGAAAGGCGAGGTGAAGGTTGACCTGGCCCTTAGCGGGACGGCAGCCAATGAGTCCTTGGGTATGACGGTAATGAACCAGGGACAGATGCTCGACTTCAAGGAGCTGGGAACGGGAAAGCAGCTCTCTGCTACGCTTACAGCAGATAAACTGCAGACAGGCGTTTGCCAGGTGACGGTCTTCAATGTAGAGGGCAGGATTTATGCCGACCGTCTTTTCTTCTACCGCAAAGACGACTTCCAACCCCAGAATATAACCTTCAGCGGGTTCAAGGATACACCCAATGATCCCTTTGCTCCCATCAACCTGCAGGTGAACACCAATATGCCCGACGGGCATGTCAGCATAGCCGTACGCGATGCGGCACATACAGAGTATGTCTATGACTCGGGTAACATCCTTACGGAGATGCTGCTGAGCAGTCAGATTCGCGGATTTGTGGAGCAACCCGAATACTTCTTCGAGAAAGACGATGCGGAGCATCAGCGTGCGCTGGATCTGCTGCTGATGATCCAGGGCTGGCGCAGATACGACTGGCATACAATGGCAACCCCTAACGCCTTTGTCCTGAACCACATGCCTGAACAGACCCCCATGTTGATGGGAGATGTGAACAAGTACGAATCAGTAAAGGGCGAAGATCTTTATACTGAAGCAGCCGAGAAACAGGGTAATCAGGAAGAGGGGAAACTGCTTCAGGAAGGGGAGATTGTAACCAACGAGACAGTAGATGACAAGGAAAACAAAGAGATTAAGAACCTGCATGATGCTCTCGGACGCTTCAACAAAAACCAAGGAAACCTAAAGAGAGAGGTGCTGGTACATGCCAGCTTCAAGAAGCAAGGAGCTGACGGCGTAGTGGGAGAGGTTGAGACACAGAAAGGACAGTTCACCATTCAGACCCCACGTTTCTACGAGGGCTGCGTTATGGAACTGGCTGCCTCGGACACAACCAAGTGGAAAGACGGCAAACATGTATGGTTTGAAGCAGGAACAACCAAATATGACGACATCAACTATCCTGAGTTCTATGTACGTCTGCGCCCCATATATCCCAGGTTTGTAAAACCCTATGGATGGTACCAGCAGCATTTGGCAGAGGCTCCCAAGGGAAGTGCCCTGGATGAGGAATGGGCAGAAGATGCACGTACCCTGCACGAGGTTACAGTAGGAGCCAAACGTAATATGCTGAGAAAGTTTGATCCCTCCAAGCCTGCCTTTGTGGTAGATGCCTATACCGCCCTTAATGAGGCCATTGATGCAGGTCTCTGTACAGGCTATTATATTGGTCAGCAGCGTTTCTCGGCTGATGTGGCACGAGCCTACATCGGCGATATGAACATGGACCGCCAGTATGATCTAAGGGTTAGGTTGAATACAGAATTAACACAAGAGATATCTGAGATGGAAATGAGGAAGAGAGATACCAAGATTGAAGGTGGTTCTACTCCCTATGACGAGAGTTTCAAGATCACCCCTGCAGAGCGGGAGAAATTTAACAAATTCACCAATCTGGATAAGGTTTATATCTATACCGATTACAGTCCCCGTCGCGAGGGAGACAAACACTTCGAAAGCAGTAACCAGCCAGAGGTTACCATTGACTTGCGTACCTATCCGGGTGGAGCTAAGCGTACGGTAAGACGCGACCGCCTTTTCATCCTTCCCGGCTTCTCTGCGCCTGATGCTTTCTATCAGCCCGATTATAGCAATAAGCCATTACCCGATACCAAGGACTACAGAAGAACATTGTATTGGAATCCCAACCTGAAGCTGGATGCATTCGGAACGGCAAAGATACAGTTCTATAACAATTGCAAACAAACCCAGATAGCAATAAGCGCCGAGGGTATGGGCACCGACGGAACCCTATTTACTGGCAAGAGTATGCCAGAAGACAGATAAATCCCCTAAACCGTAATATTATGAATGAATTGAGAAACATTATTGAGAAGTTTGCCATCCGTGGCACCGTGAGTGAGATAAAGCCTTTAGGCGAAGGTTTAATCAATGACACCTACAAGGTACTGACAGCAGAAGCTGATCAGCCTGATTATGTGCTGCAGCGTGTAAACCATGTGGTATTCCCTGATGTGGACATGGTGATGCGCAATATAGATGCCGTAACCAGTCATATCCGTAAGAAACTGGAGGAGAAGGGCGAGAAAGACATCGACCGCAAGGTGCTGACCTTCATACCGTTGAAGGACGACAGTAAGAAGTTGTATGCACTGGTTGACGGTAAGTACTGGCGTATCATGGTCTTCATTCCAGATGCTATTACCAAGCAGGCCGTGAACCCTGAGAGCAGTCGTGCCGCAGGTAAAGCCTTCGGTAATTTCCAGGCTATGCTGGCTGACATCCCTGTTCAGTTAGGCGAGACAATCAAGGATTTCCATAACATGGAGTTCCGTCTGCAGCAGCTGCGTGAGGTGGTGAAGGCTGACCCTGTAGGTCGTGTCAGCGAACCTCAGGTGCAGGAGGTGTTGCGTCAGATTGATGCTCGTGCCGAGGAAATGTGCAAGGCCGAGCGTATGGGGCGTGAGGGTATACTGCCCAAGCGCGTGTGTCATTGTGATACCAAGGTCAACAATATGATGTTCGACAAGAACGACAATGTGCTCTGCGTTATCGACCTGGATACTGTAATGCCTAACTTCATCTTCTCGGATTACGGCGACTTCCTGCGTACCGGTGCCAATGTGGTAGCAGAGGATTGCCCCGATATGGATAAGGTACAGTTTAACATAGAGATATTCAAGGCCTTTACAGAAGGCTATCTGAGCAGCGCCTCCTCGTTCCTGACTCGTGTGGAGATTGAGAACCTGCCATATGCTGTGAAGTTGTTCCCCTACATGCAGTGCGTACGCTTCCTGTGGGATTATCTGAGCGGCGACAAGTACTGGAAGTGCCAGTATCCTGAGCATAACTTCGTCCGCTCCAACAACCAGCTGCACCTGCTGCTCAGCATAGAGGCACACGAGGCCGAAATGAATGACTTCATTAAGAAGTGCCTTGCGTAGGCACTTCTTAAATTGAGAATTGAAAATTGAGAATTTCGCTAACCGATTAATTATGAATTTCAAAGATTTATCCACAAAACGTTATTCCGTTCGTTCCTATTCAGGAGAGCCTGTGACGGAGGAACAGTTACAGTATATATTAGAGTGTGCCCGACTAGCTCCTTCGGCTGTGAACCTGCAGCCTTGGAAGTTCTATGTAATGACCTCACAGCAGGACAGGGAATTGTTACAGCAATGCTACAAGCGCGACTGGCTGAGTCAGGCGCCCTTGTACATTCTGCTGACCGTTCAGCATGATGTGGAGTGGGTGAGAAGGGATGGAAAGCGTCATGGTGATATAGACATCGCCATTGCAGCAGAGCACATCTGTTTGGCTGCTGCCGAACAAGGGTTGGGGTCCTGTTGGGTATGTAACTTCGATGCACAGCTCTGCCATCAACTGCTGAATCTGCCTGAGACGGAAGAGCCTGTGGTGCTCATTCCTATAGGAAAGCCTGCAGCAGGGTTGGAGCCGACGGAGAAGAAGCGCAAGGAACTGTCAGAGATTGTTATCCGCCGTTAATACTTGCGGAAGCGGAACCAGTCGACATCTACCCAACCGCCACTTTCCCTGGTGGCATAGTTAAAGATGGCGAAGCGGTTACCCATGAAGTGATCCAGATTAAAGACCATCCGGAAGTTTTCGCCCAAGGGTCTCCACTCCTTCCCATCTTGGGAATAAAAGAAGGTGGCAGTATCTGTGGTAAAGTCTGTTACGACACGCAGATGAACAATACCAGCAGGGTAGGAGACACGGGACGTCTCGACCTGACGGTCGGTCATTAGCAGGTAACGTTGTCCGTTCTCTATAACGGCTTCAATGGTTCCCGGCTGAGAGCAGAACATGGAAAGGCCTGCGTGGTCACCCTCTTTCATGTGACTGATATCAATACGTATAGAGGCTTCGGATTTCGGTCCGAAGCTTCTTTGTGTCAAGGTGTTGCGGGCTTCTAGGAGGCTCGGTACCACCTTGTCTGTTTTCAGGCGGAGGAAGCCTTTGCGCTCAGTGAGTGACCAGAGGGAGTTATCTGGGTTATGGTTCCACTGCCATACAAGGTCCAATCTGGATTTATTGAACTCATCACTTGCCGTGATACGGTCCTTTGTTTTTCTGCGGATAACTGGCATCTCCTGTTCTATCCCGATCTTTCCCTTCTCATCCCCTAGCATAGGCCATCCGTCTTTCCAGTGCAAAGGCATCAGAACGGGGACACGACCAACAGCCTCATGGTCTTGCATCATCATCGCCCACCACTCTCCGTTGGGGGTATCAATGAAGCATCCCTGGGCTACGCCATGTCCGCGGTAGCCCATATCGTCAGAAAGAATAACCTTCATGTTGTCGGCATAGTTGCCGTCAATCTTATCTGCACGGAAGCATACTTGTGTGCGGATGCTACCTCGTGGCCACCAGATGCAGGTGAGGTAATATTTGCCATCGTGTTTATAGAGATGTGAGCCTTCCAGCAGACCTTCTGGCTGACCGTGTATGACTTCGCATTTCACACCGTCCTCCTTGAAGCCAGGACGGAAGTCGGGATAGAATTCGCGCAACTGAATATGTGAGCCATTAAAGAAAAGGAAGGGACGGTCGTCATCATCAATGAAGAAGGCGGCGTCATGGAAGTAGATGTTGCTCTGCCAGATAATCTCCCATGGCTGACGAGGGTCGGAGGTGCAGTAAAGGTACGACTTCCCACCTGTACCGAAGAAACAATAGAACTTCCCCTTGTGATACTTCAGTGAGGCTGCCCATTGTCCCCTGCCATAGACATTACCACCCTCCAAGCTATTGCATGGACTCTCATTCAGTGTTTGAAAGAGGTAGTTGACTGTCTCCCAATGGACCAGGTCGGTGGAGTGCATAATGGGCGCTCCAGGAGCAAAGTGCATGGTGGTGGATACCATCCAAAAATCATTATCTACGCGGACGATATCCATATCGGGTACGTCGGCGTAGATAACGGGATTTGAAAAAGTGTTTTGTGCTTCCGATGTGTTAGCCAGTGCTAATAGGAGAATCAGAAGCAGTTTTCTGATATACATTGATTATTATTTCCAGTCGGGGACATCATCTTCAGTGTTGTAGATGCCCACTAAATCTATCAGGTATAACAACGTACTATAAGCAGGTACGGCACTTGATGCCTCTTCACCGTATGCCAGTTGTTGGGGCATATAAACGTACCACTTGTCGCCTTTTGCCATATTTTGCAGAGCTGTTTGGAATCCCGGAATCAGACCCTCTACTGACATTGTTACGGGTACAGCGGTAGCAGGATTAAAGTCGCCGTAGTAGCTTTGGCTGAAGACAACCATCTTCTCTTCCTTGGTGACGTTGTCTTCTGAGATATACTCAGACGGCATAAGCCAAGCTCTATAGTGCAGTTGCACGTAATCCGTGTAGTTGACACTATCCTTTGCGGTGGCTGGCTGGGTAGGATTGGATGATACTATCTTGCAGACAATGCTATCGGTAAGAGAGCCTTGAACGCCAGAATTTTTCCGCCAATCCTGAATCACTCGCCATTGGCAATGCTCCTCCCACTCGTTGCCATACAGGGCTTTTGCCTCAGCTATGGCAGTACGGGCTGAATCTACAACCTCTTTAAACCATAGGGCGTTTCTGCTTTCCCAACTGTAATAGGGGTCCCACTCACTGCTCTTCTCTGAGCAAGAGGTGAAGCCAAGGCTAACTAGCCATACTAGTCCGACTAGCCTTACTAGCCCTGCTAGCTTAAATAGAGAAACATTATTATTCTTCATTCTTAATCCTTCATTTCCTCCCCCTAAAGGGGGGCGGGGTGTCTATAGAAGCTTCTTCAACAGGCTTGTGATGCTGACCTTATCCTCGATGATGCTACGCAGATCGCTAATGGCAACACGGTGCTGCTCCATTGTGTCGCGGTCGCGCAGGGTAACGGTATTGTCCTCCAGTGTCTGTTGGTCAACAGTTACGCAGTAGGGACAGCCAATGGCATCCATACGGCGGTAACGCTTACCAATCTGATCCTTCTCCTCGTACTTGCAGTTGAAGTGGAAGCGGAGGTCGTTGATAATCTCCTGTGCCTTCTCGGGCATACCGTCCTTCTTGGTCAAGGGGAATACGGCCAACTTGACAGGAGCCAATGCTGCGGGTAGGTGCAGAACGGTACGTGTCTGGCCGTCAGGCAATTGCTGCTCCTCGTAGCTGTGGCACATGATAGAGAGGAACATACGGTCAACGCCGATTGAAGTCTCTATTACGTAGGGAGTATAGCTCTCGTTTGCTTCGGGATCAAAGTACTCAATCTTCTTGCCGCTGAACTTAGCATGCTGAGACAGGTCGAAGTTGGTACGAGAGTGAATGCCCTCTACCTCCTTGAAGCCGAAAGGCATGTGGAACTCAATATCTGTAGCGGCATTGGCATAGTGAGCCAGCTTATCGTGATCATGGAAACGGTAGTTCTCAGCACCGAAGCCTAGGTTCTGATGCCACTTCATACGTGTCTCCTTCCACTTAGCGAACCAGTCAAGTTCTGTACCGGGCTTGATAAAGAACTGCATCTCCATTTGTTCAAACTCACGCATACGGAAGATGAACTGACGGGCAACAATCTCGTTACGGAAGGCCTTACCGATCTGAGCAATACCGAAAGGAAGCTTCATACGACCTGTCTTCTGTACGTTCAGGTAGTTGACAAAGATACCCTGAGCTGTCTCGGGACGCAGGTAAATGGTGCTGGCACCGTCAGCAGTACTACCCATCTCTGTCTTGAACATCAGGTTGAACTGACGAACATCTGTCCAGTTACGTGTGCCGCTGATAGGACATACAATACCCTCGTCCAGGATAATCTGCTTCATACCCTCCAGATCGATACCGCCCTCGGCATTCATTACCTCCTGAAAACGCTTGTGCAGTGCATCGTATTTCTCCTGATTCTCAAGAACACGGGGATTGGTGGCACGGAACTGAGCCTCGTCGAAGGCATCGCCGAACTTCTTCTTTGCCTTCTCAATCTCCTTCTGGATCTTATCCTCATACTTGGCCATCTGCTCCTCAATGAGCACATCTGCACGATAGCGCTTCTTAGAGTCACGGTTGTCAATGAGGGGATCGTTGAAAGCATCTACGTGACCTGATGCTTTCCATGTGGTGGGATGCATAAAGATAGCTGCATCTATACCCACGATATTCTCGT
>CAMKTJ010000003.1 GCA_946415645.1 uncultured Prevotellaceae bacterium | reverse complement strand
TGACAACAACTGTATATGCAGCCTTGGGTAGTGGAGGTGGCTATAATGGAAAGGCCAATGAAACAACCTATTCTGAATATGACTGGTATGGTTCCGATTACGGAAAGCTAAACATGAAATTCAGGGCTGCTGATGGCACGTTTGACTATGCAAAGATAGAGGCCATCAATAAGGCTTCTGATAGTGGTTCAGAGTTGATTATGTCCAGAATCCGTGGCAAACAGAACTGGTATGGTCTGCTTTCGACCTTTTCAAGCCAGGCTTTTGGCTGCATAGACTGGTTTGCAGGTATTGATTCCCGGTATTACAAGAATCAGCATACAAACGAAATCGTAGACTTGTTTGGCGGTGAGTATTATATAGACCCATGCCGTAGTGAGGTCAACATCAACAATAATGCCCTGGCCACTGATGAATGGAAGAATCAGCATCTTGGCGTAGGTGATGTCGTTTACCGTGACTATGACAGTTTCATTCTTCAGAATGGCATATTTGCACAGGCAGAGTACAACAAGAACAATATCAACACTTTCATTTCCGGCTCTATCAACCAGACTGATTTTTGGAAGTATGACAGATTCTATAATACAGGCTCCAATGCAAGATCTGATACCAAGGGCTTCTGGTGCGGAAACATTAAAGCTGGTATCAATTATAATTTTGATGCCCACAACAATGCTTTCTTCAATATAGGTTATAATTCGAAGGCTCCTCAGTTCAAGTCAGGTGTATTCATGTCTGCGACCTCATCTAATGTGACGAATGATAGAGTAAAGAATGAGAAATCGTTCTCCACGGAGTTTGGTTATTCTTTCCACAACAGATGGCTTGTTTTCAAGGCAAACGCATATTATACCAAATGGCTTGATAAGAGCATGACAAAGAAAGGCAAAATTACTGAGCAGTATTACATCAATATGACAGGTGTTCATTCCAAGCATATGGGATTGGAATTTGAATTGAGGGCAACGCCAGCTCATTGGGTAGAGGCAGGAGCTATGTTATCTCTTGGCAATTGGAAATGGGACAGTGACAATGTGAAGGGCTATGCCTATACTCTCAGCGGACAGGCAGTAACTCCTGATGGAGGAATAACCACCCCTGGTGCTCCAGACCATGCTTATGCTACGATTAATATGAAAGGTATTCATATCGGTGGCTCAGCTCAGACGACAGCAGCGATTGATGTCACCTTCAAGCCATTTACCGGATTCCGCATTGGCGGTGGCTTCACACATTACTCTCGCAATTATGCTTACTACTCGTTGTCTGGCAGCAACCTGAAACTTGGGAAGGAAATGAATGTCGTAGAACCATGGAAGATTCCTTCTTATGGCTGTTTCGACCTCTGGAGTTCATATAAGTTCATGTTAGGCTCCCTGCATGCGACAGTCTCTGGCCAAGTTAGCAATGTGTTCAATAACCACTATATAGAAAAAGCATGGAATCCGACCATAGCAAGCCAAGATATAGTATCAGTAAATCCTGATGACGTATATCTGTTCTATTCCATCGGAAGAACCTGGACTGTGAAATTAAAGGTTGATTTCTAATAGGCTGATATGGACTTTTTTAGACTAATCTTGCGCTTTATCCCTGAATACAAAGGGCGTATCACAGCATACGTCCTTATGAACTTTGTCGCTTCAGTTTTCAGCGTATTCAGTTTTATTGCGCTAATTCCTCTTATCCAGCTTCTTTTTGGCTTGTCAGACGAGACCTTTGAATATGTTGAGACAAAAGGATTGTCTTCTTACAATGGCTTTCTAGATGCAGCCAAGAACAACATCATGTACTATTTACAGGAGCAGATGGCTGTGAATGGTAAAACATGGGTGTTGTTTGCTATAGGCGGATTTGTGGTACTCATGTCATTCCTGTTTAATATCGTATCGTATTTTGCCTATTGGGTGCGAATACCTATCAGAACAGGTATCTCACGTTCATTAAGACAAGATGCATATAACAGGATAGTGAACATGCCAGTGTTGGCTTTTTCCAAGGAGAATCGTGGAGACTTCGTTTCCCGAATGACTAGTGATGTGGATGAGATTGACTTCGGCATTGGAACTACGCTTGATATGTTTATCAAAGATCCGATACAGATTATAGTGTACATCGTAACGATGGTCAGTATATCGGCTAATTTAACCATGTATGGTATGGCATTGTTATTGGTCATTTGCTCGATAATACTGTATCTGGGACGGATTATGCAGCGGATTACTTTCCAGGCACAGACCAACAGGGGTAGGATTCTTTCTATGTATGAACAAACGATAGGTGTGCTTCCAGTTGTGAAATCTTATAGCACAGAACGTGATTTTTCAGATAAGTTCAGTGTGCTCAATTACGAAACCCAGCGTATTTTCAACAAGCAGAACAGGTTCTATTCTCTTGCCTGGAGTTGCACGGATTTTTCTCTGGTTGCCATTATCGTTTTGATACTATGTATCAGTGGAGAATTGATTCTGAACGGCGAATCAACTATAGGCCCTGCAACCCTTATCGCTTTCCTTGGCGTTTTCTATTCTCTTATTGCTCCGATGCGTGACCTTATGAAATGTACCTTTGGCATTCGTAAGGCAATGGCATCTTTGGAGCGTTTGAACAGGGTACTTCGTATTGAGCAGGAATCAGATTCAGTAAAAGAAGAGTTAGTGGTTCGTCATACAGATGAGCCAGTCATTGAACTTCGAGGTGTATCGTTCCGTTATGAGAACGATGATGTCCTTAAAAAGGTATCTATCAGAGTCAAAGAAGGAGAAAAGATAGCGATACTTGGTTCAACAGGGTCAGGAAAGTCCACTTTAGCAGGCTTAATATCCCTGTTATATAGCCAGAATGAAGGAGAGTTCCTAGTAAATGGAAAGGATATCAGTGCATATAGTGTCAATTCCGTCAGAAAGAACATTTCATATGTTGTTCAGGATCCTCTTCTTATACAGGACACCATCTTCTACAATATCACGTTGGGAAACAAGGACTTCACAAGAGAAGATGTTGTCAAAGCAGCTCAAAAAGCACATATTCATGATTTTATCATGGGGCTACCCATGCAATACGAAACTGTAATTGGGGACAGGGGAACGTTGCTGTCCAGTGGCCAGAAACAATGTATAGCCCTTGCCCGTGCTTTCATTAAAGGTGCTCCAATATATATCATGGACGAGGCAACTTCTGCATTGGATCCAGAATTGGAAACTCTTGTTCTCAATGAACTGAAGGGTGGAATGGCAAATAACACATCCATAATCATTACACATCGTGTAAGCACTTCTCTAGATGCCGACTATGTTTATGTGATAGATGACGGCAAGATTGTAGAAGAAGGTACCCCAAAACACCTGTTCGAGAAAGATGGGCTTTATAGAAGTTTGGCTGTTATACAAAATATTAAGCTGTAGTAATGGAACTGAAATGTAATAGAGTATGAGGATTATACATATGTCTGACCTGCATCTTACGAAGGACGGATGTCCTATCTGGGAAACGAATACAATGGAACATTTCAATCAGTCCATTGACATCATTCATGGTATGCAGAATATAGATGTCATACTTGTTACAGGGGATATTTCCGATGATGGTTCTGAGTGGACGTATCAATATGCAGACAGATTGTATTCAACGCTTGGAATACCGACGCTATGTTGTCCTGGTAATCATGACTCTCAGAAGATGATGCTATGTGAATATAAGCCCTCATTCTATCAAGTATTACCACATTCTTGTATAATAGAAGGATGGAAATTTGTGATGCTCAATTCTGTTGTTTTTGCTGAAGATAATCCTGATCAAAACAAATCAAGAGGATATCTTTCTGATGAATCATTACGTTATGTCAAGCGAGAATTGGAGGAAGGACTTCCGACAATAATAGCTCTGCATCACCCTCCATTGGAACCAGGAGGGTGGTTGAATAGAAGGTTGCTTGAAAACAGGGATGAGTTTAATCAGACCATCAATAGCTATCCCAATGCTCGTTTAGTGATTTATGGCCATATCCATTATTTTACTGAAGTTCAACAAGGTCATATCAAATATAGTTCTTCAACATCTGTTGGATTCGCTTTCGACAAGGATTTGCCCAAGTTCCAGATTGCTGACGGCTTAGAAGGGTTTAGCCTTATTGAAATAAATAATGATATCATTGATATTACGAATGTAAAACTATATAATATCTTTTGTAATAATCAAAGATCTATTTTATAAAATATGTAGGGGGCATTCTACGATAAGGATGCACCTTCAGATAGAAGATAAAGTGGTTTAATTTACTTGTAGTTTATAAAAAAATGGAATAATATGTTATTTGGAAATAAAATTAAAGAGCTCAGAGAAGAGCAAGGATTGTTGCAACGGCAGTTGGCAGCATTCTTGGAAATAGACACGCCGATGTTCAGTAAGATTGAGCGTGGTGACAGAAGGGCAAAACGTGAGCAGGTTATCAAGCTTGCAGAATATCTGCATCAGGATGAAAAGGAGATGCTTACCCTTTGGTTGGCGGATAAGTTCATTGATGCTGTTGATGATGAGCAAGAGCGTGACCTCTGCAACGATGCTATCATTATAGCGCAGGAGAAAATTAAGGCATTGTAATCATGGGATAGACATCTTCACTCTTCCATGTATAACCAGCCCGAATCAAGAAAAATCATCAGGTTTGTGATTTTTTCTGTGTTTTCTTTTGGTTGTTTGGGGAGAAATCTGTACCTTTGCAGTGATTTTGTAACATGTTGATTATCAATGGTTATTTCCGTTTTTGCGACATGTGTGCAACATCCGGTGCTAACGCATTGATAGTCAGTTAGAGTCGTTTTCGAGGAGGTTAAGTAAAATAATATAGCTTATTGGAAAAAGCGTGTGGTCAGAAATGACTGCACGCTTTTTTCGTTGTTGGCGTCAAAGTTCATGGCTGCGATTAAGTGAGAGCAATAACCAATAACCAATAACCAATAAACTTTCCTCACAGGATATTAAGGAAGAGGGTAATCAGTCCTGTATTGATGAGATCAGCAAACATAGCACCAATGATGGGGACAATGAGGAAAGGCTTGACGGTATAGCGGTATTTATAGCATACGGCACTCATGTTGGCCATGGCGTTGGGGGTAGCGCCCAGACCGAATCCGCAGATGCCTGCACACAGGACGGCTGCATCATAATTACGTCCTAACAGGGGGAATGCTGCAAAGTATACAAATAATGCCATCAACAATACCTGGGATACCAGGATGACTATCAGCGGAAGGGCCAGGCTTTGAAGTTCCCAAAGCTTCAGGGATATCATAGCCATTCCTAGGAACATAGACAGACAGATGTTACCCACGCTGATGATTCGCTCCATATCAAGCAACTTTTCTGCTTTCTCCCATTTGCCTTCGTCTTTGTAATTGAAGAATCCAATGGTGTTACGAACGATGGCGGCTAGGATCAAGGCTCCAAAATAGGTGGGGAACGTGACACCAGTCTTTGCAAGCAACCAGCTTAGTATAGTACCGCCACCCATGACCAGAAGGATGCAATAGGAGGCTTTGGCATACTGTTGGAACTCCTGCTCATTCGTGCTGATACGCTTTGTACGACCTGTTGGCGAAGCCTCATCACTCTCTATACCAGCCATAGCAGGGTCTATCTCCTCGTCTTGTGGCTGCATCTGCTCGTGCGTCAGTTTCTTGCGGATAATCCGCTCTGCCAATGGACCGCCCAGCATAGAACCGGCAACCAGACCAAAGGTGGCAGCTGCCATGCCGATTGTTCCTGCTCCATGCAGTCCCATGCCTTCCAGGACACTTGCAAATCCGCCTGCCGTACCGTGTCCGCCTGTCATGGATATACTACCTGCAGCCATGCCAACCAAAGGGTCAACACCCATCAGGCGGGTAATTCCCATAGGCATAAGGTTCTGCAACGCAATCATCACAACCAGCAGGCTAAGCATGATTATCAGGAGTTTGCCGCCTTGCTTTAATACTTTCAGGTCGCTCTGGAAGCCAACGCTGGTAAAGAATGCCAGCATGAAGATATCCTTCAGCGTACCATCGAAGGAAACTTCAATATCGCACCACCCGTATAGCATCAGGGTAATCAATGAGAAGATGATACCGCCGCTTACTGGCGAGGGAATACAAAACCTCTGCAGAAAGGCAACCTTTCTTGTTAATACCATACCGACGATTAGGGCCATGGCACCGATGCCGGCTGTCTGTACCATATCCAGTTCAATACTTGTCATACTTACTTCCTTTTATGGTTAGAATCTATACTGCAAACTGATATTGGCAGCATGCCTGTTTACGTTAGTATTACTGCAGAATGCATCCAGCATGTCATGCCAGTCAACCCCCAAGTTCCATTTCTTGCCGAATTGTTTGTTTACTGACAGACACCCATATACAGGTACGCCCGTTGCCTCACGTCTGGGCGAATTCCGGGTAAAATATACCACCTGCATGCCTATCTGCCATTCGTGGGGGAGATACATGGTTGGAGCAAAGCGGACTGAGGCATAGGTGCCACTCTTAGCCGTATAGAGATTGGCTCCACCTGCCAGGCTCCACCCATTTGGTTTCCAATATGCCGATGCCCCCAGTTCCGTGAAGTTCTCGCCACCTTCAACTGCATAATAGCTTGCCTCCGTCTGAACGGTCAGCTTCTGCCTGCTATAGGCATATGCCAACTTCATCTGGTTGATGGTCCGTTCCACCAACTGTCCCTTTGTAATCGCCCATTCCTCATCAGAAAGGGTATAGGCATCCATAAAGAGAGCTTGATAGGAGGGGTTATAGTATTTGCGATAATATCCCAACTGAATCTGATTCCTGCTGTCCGGTACATAGATAACGCAGGCATTCGTGTTGTTACGGATGTCAGAATGCTTTTGGCTGATTCCCGCATCCATCAACTTGTAGTTATAGAACATTACACGATTACCGGCTGTCAGCTTCCACTTGGACAAGGCGTATGTGAACTGCAGATAGATGTCATTATTGTAGACATCCCAGCTTCTGCCCGTATTCTTTTGTCCGGTCATCAGGAAGTCGCCCTCAGCACCCAGCATCATGGATAGTCTTTTAGTGAACAAAGGCGTATTCAGCTCCGCGATGTACAATGGCAGTTTATTGGAGAGGGTAGGGTCACTGGCATACTGATAGCCACCCACAAGGAGCAGTTCCGTACCCTGGTCATTGAAGGTGTGGAAGTACCGTGCCCTGCCCATGACCTTACGTGACATGCCGGCAGGAACATCAAGATATTGCTGGGTGAAATAGGTCAACAGCTTGTTCTTGTCATCAAACCGGTTGGTCATGTGAAGCGTCAGATACTCCTCGTTCCCATTCTGATGACGGTAAGATGCATTGGCATAGAGGTCGGTATGCTGACTGCCATATAACGCATTCACGGTTCCAATGCCTGCAACATCCTTGCCAAAGTCGCCTTGCCCTTCCACAAAGCCTTTCAACTTTTCAGGCATCTGCATGTTAATATCCAGCACCTTACCCATTCCAATGGTTCCCTTGGCCACACCCGTATTATCGCAAACCTGAATCTTGGCAATGTCCTTGGCTTTCATCTGACTAAGAATCAACCTGGTATCACCATTTATCGGGGCGTTATCGATGCGCAGGTTATAACTGTCGATGACATCCTCATACCCGGCAATCATCAGTTCTGGCACTATCTGTAGGATATCCATCAACGATTCTTCCCCCGTCAGTTCCATTCGCTGGGGATAGATCATCGTCCTGTCTGCCTTCATCTCTATGATGGGCAAATCACTCTCTGCCAGCATTGGGGCAGAGAAGAGCAAAAAGCTGATTGATATTAGAATAGGTCGCTTCATACAATATGTTATTTTTGCAAAAATAAGGATTTTTCTTTTAGTAAGTCAATTTTTTCGAAGATTTTTTATCCAGTTAAGATACCCGGGATCTAATGTTTGCAGCCTCGGGAGTCTGCACGTGTTACCCCCAGGAGTCTACACGTGTAGACTCGGGGAGTGTGCAAATGCAGGCTCATACATTCCTATTATAAACGCGCATTTACCCCTTGTTTCTGAACCTTGAGGAAACCTTGAGGAAACCTTGAGGTACACATGAGGCACTCCTTGGGTGTATTTGTCTTGAACAAATATTTTCCATGAAACCTTTTGTCGTTTCTTATTGTGCCAGTACTTCAACGTGCGTACTCCAGTACTCCAACGTGCGTACTGCAGTACTTTAAGCAATGTACTGCGTTCAAACCTGCTTCTGCCCGAAAAAGATTAAATACATTGCTCTTTTTTTTAAGACGTTGTGCCTGTCATCAACGATGATTTTGTATATTTGCAAACGAAATCGGCCATAGAATGTAACATTTATAGGATCTGACGGCCGAGGTGATACTAATACAAGTAATGAAAACAATTTATTATTATGGCTGAGTATAAACAATACAAATGTGAGTCGTGCGGTTATACCGTGGCAGCGAACCCCAAGGGGCATGATGTTACCATGAGGGGTGAGGTTTATAGTTATATGTGCGAGGAATGCCATGAGATTGTCTGTGTACCGGCTTCCAAGAAGACAGCCTGTCCTAAGTGCGGCGCAGAGAAGCTGGTAAAATGGAATCCCGTAAAAGGCAGATGCCCCAAATGCAATAAGAAAATGCAGGAAACGGGTATCGTGCTGATGGTTGATTGAAGGAAGACAGGAACTAACTGACAAAAAAAAGGGATATGAAACTGAACGGAAGAAGAGAGAGTACCAATGTGGATGACCGCAGAGGTATGTCGGCAGGCAAGATGGGAGGCATGGGTATTGGCGGTATCGTCATCATAGCGCTGATAACCTTGCTCTCAGGTGGTAACCTGGGCGATGTGTTCAATAGCGTAGTCAGCAATACAGACCTGCTGAACATGAATGTCACCGAGCAGGCCGAGGGCGGACGTGAGTTTACTGCCGAGGAGCAGGAACTGGCTAAGTTCTCTAAGCAGATTCTGGCTGGAACTGAGGATGTGTGGACAGAGGAGTTCAAGAAGTTAGGACGTACCTACGAACCTCCCAGGATGGTGCTTTATACGGGTAGCGTGCAGACGGCTTGTGGAAACGGGCAGAGCAGCATGGGACCTTTCTACTGCTCGGCCGACCAGTGTCTGTACATAGACCTTTCCTTCTTCAGTTCCATGAAGCAGCAGTTAGGGGCTGACGGTGACTTTGCCTATGCCTATGTGATTGCACATGAGGTAGGGCACCATGTGGAATACCTGTTGGGAACACTTGGCAAGGCGCACGAACAGATGTCGCGCCTGAACCAGAAGGATGCCAACAAGGTGAGTGTACGACTGGAACTGCTGGCCGACTTCTATGCCGGTGTGTGGGCATACCACGATAATAAGATGTTTGGCAGCCTGGAGGACGGCGACCTAGAGGAGGCTATCCGTTGTGCCCAGGTGATAGGTGACAACTACCTGCAGGAGAAGGCCAGGGGCTATTCACAGCCTGAGACCTTCACGCACGGCACCAGCAAGCAGCGTATGAAGTGGCTGAAGCTGGGACTCAGCACGGGAGATATTCGCAAGGGTAATACCTTCGAGTGCAGCGATGCAGAACTTTAGTTTTCAGGAGCAAGGAGCAAGGAGCAAGGAGCAAGAGATTAGAGATTAGAAGGCGGCACCAATCGTTACTGTTAGCTTGCGCTCGGTGGTCTTGAAGCGTTTGCCATCGCCCCAGTAGAAGCAATGGTTGGTGATGCCACGTGAATAGGTGCCTCGCAGATAGAATCCGCTGATGCGGACGGACAGACCAAACTCGCAACCAAAGTTGACACGCTTGGGCCAACCATCAGAACCATAGTCAAGATACTCCATGCGCTCATAACGGCTATGCATGTAATATCCGTACCAGCTAGACGAGATGTAATCCCATACCGAGGAGCTGCCCCAGTCGGCATTGGAGAGCTTGCCGTAGATGATGCAGTTCATATTCACACCGGCATGCAGGGAGATTTCTGCCCTGTCATCAGCAAACGGGAAGGAGATGGTTCCGTTGAGGGGGATGTAGATGTCACCCTCGCTGAACTTGTTGTAACCCATGGGCCTTCCGCTGGCCAGATACTGCTCGTAAGCCAGACCTGTACGGCAGCCTACGCCAAAGTGCTCGCCTAACTTGAGGGTGGGGTGGTAGTAGAAACCTAACTGGAAGCCATGAAGGAACTTGTCCTCCAGACCGAACAGATTCTCATGGAATACTTCTCCGTTACCGAAGTCGGTCACAAACTGCTTGTTGACATAACCTATCTCGGCAGAGAAATTGCCTTCCTCGGAAAAATCCTGGGCACTAATGGTTGCACTCAGGCAGAAGGCGGATAGTAGGATTAGAAAGGGTTTCTTCATTGGTTAGCGATTAGGGGTTAGGGGTTAGGGGTTAGCGGTTAGGGGTTAGCGAAATGTTGGGGCAAGGGGCAAGGGGCAAGGAGCAAGGGGCAAGGGGCAGGTAATGGTTATTGACGTTAGCCCTAATTTAAACTTTTTGAACTCTTACGCCTTTAAACTGCCTCTCAACTCTCAACGGAATCAGTCCCTCTCATAGGTAGCGATGTTGCCGGAGCTTTCCTGCACATCTACCTTGTAGCAATGGGGAACACGGTCGCAAATCCAACGGGCGATGTTCTCGGCTGTGGGGTTGAAGGGTAGGATAGAGTTGAGATCCTGATGGTCGAGGGTGCCATGCACCAGACGTTTTACCTCTGTAAAATCAACCACCATGCCGTCCTCGTCCAGTTCCTTGGCCTTGCAGTAAACAGTAATTATCCAGTTGTGTCCGTGCAGACGCTCGCATTTGCTTCCTTTCTCCAACGTTATGTAGTGACTGCCGGAGATTTCCATCTTCTTTGTTACGTAGTACATGCTTAAATAGTTTCTGTTGGTCAAAGGTACGAATAATAATCTTAATAAACTATAAAAGCATCCTGGCAATTTCTTTTTTTAACAAAAAAGATGCTAACTTTGCGTGGCAAAACTAACAATTAGCTTAAATAAGGTATATGAAAAAGATTATTTTCGTGTTGCTTGCAGCAACATTCTCAATGGGTGCTATGGCCCAGTTGAAGGTTAACAAATACCACGAGCCCATCAAGTTGGAGAAGAAGTGGTTGAAGTACAATCCAGGCGATGTTGTCTTCCGCGACGAGGCTCCTCAGACAGAGGGTTCAAAGATCTACCACAACATCATCCCTAATCCCACTCCTTATATTCAGGAGAATGCACGCCGTGTGCTGCAGACTCTGTACTACGGTCCCAAGGACAAGAACATCCCCAAGATCAAGACTATCAACTACAGCCTGGTTAATGAGGACGGTATCAGCTGGAAGTACGGCGATGGTGACAACGTAGGCGTATGCTATACAACCGGTTGGATTGAGAAGAGTTTCAAAGACAATGATACCATGCGTCTTGACTATGAGACACGTGGTGTGCTCTATCACGAGTTGACTCATGCTTACCAGCTGGATCCTCAGGGTTGCGGCAGCTATGGTGACGGTGGCGAGAACTGGTGTTTCATAGAGGGTATGGCTGACGGTGTACGTGTTGCTTGCGGTTGCTTTGATCAGGACTTCAAGAGTAATGACCGTCCCCGTGCTGATACATGGCGCAAGGGTTACCGTGTTGCGGGTTACTTCCTGTACTGGTTGATGCTGAACAAGGACAAGGACTTCCTGCGTAAGTTCAATGCCTCTGCTGCTGAGTTGAATCCCTGGTCTTGGGACAAGGCTATGAAGCACGTTCTGGGTGACAAGCCTGAGAATGGCGTAGAGGAACTCTGGGACGAGTATCTGCACGCTATTGGAGACAGATAAAGACCCCTCTCCAACTCCCCCGAGGGGGAGAGCGGGAGAGAAAAGATAAAAGATAAAAATTCTCCTATAAGAAATGCCTTGCAAGTTTGCAGGGCATTTTTTTTGTTTTTTCCCGGATTGGAGGTTAGGTTTAGGAAAAAATGTCTATATTTGCTGCAGAGAAATAGAAATTTGATATGGAAAGACCAAGATACGATATTCTGGATGGCTTGCGTGGTGTGGCTGCGCTGATGGTGTTGCTGTACCATGTATTTAATGACGCCAAAAGCTGTTTTGTATCTACACCCGTGAGTGAGTTCTATCACGCTTTCCTGGGTGTGGACTTCTTCTTTATCCTCTCAGGCTTTGTAATGGGGTATGCGTATGATAACCGCCTCACCCCTAACCCCTCTCCCGTGGGCGAGGGGGACTTTAGACTTACCATATGGGGATTTATTAAAAGGCGTTTGATAAGATTGCATCCTATGGTGGTGATGGGGGTGATTTTGGGTGTTATCGCCTTTGTTATTCAGGGATGCACCAAGTGGGATGGTAGCCAGGTAACCATAGAGGCTGTGATGTGGGCTATGTTGCTGGCTCTGTTTCTGATTCCTGCCCCTAGTGGATTGGATGTGCGTGGCAATACGGAGGCATTCCCTCTGAATGGTCCGCACTGGTCTTTGTTCTTTGAGTACATAGGCAGTTTACTCTATGGCTTGTTGCTGCATCGTCTTTCCACCAGATGGCTACGTGTCTGGGTGGCTTGTGGCATTGTGTCCCTTGCATCCTATGCTCTATTGCAGGAGGATGGAGGTGTTGCCTACGGTTGGTCGTCAGAACCAAATAATTTACTGGGAGGTGCTTTGCGTATGCTTTATGCCTATCCTATGGGACTGCTGATGGCCCGTATGTTCTGTAAGCGTCAGCCCAAGCCCATAGAGGGCCCAGTCTTCCTGCTGAGCAGTCTGGGATTGGTGGCTTTGTTGGGTCTTCCTCTGTTTGGCGGCAAGGATACAGAGACCATCTTCCAACTTGTCTGCCTGTTCTCTTTCTTCCCTGCCATTATCTGGTTTGGAGCAAGAGGTATTGTTACTGGTTGGCGCCAGAGGGCTGTATCCATCCTGGGAAGGTTGTCCTATCCGCTCTATGCCGTTCACTTCCCCCTTATATACCTTTATATTACTTGGGTAGGAAAGGATGCTCATCCCTATGAGGGTTATTCTCAGCCCTGGCTTCCGGCTATCATTACCATTGTAGCATCAGTAGTGATTGCTACGCTCTGCCTATTGTTCTACGATGAGCCGTTAAGGAAAAGGCTGAGCCGTAAATAACCACTTCTCTCCTTGGGGAGATAAAATTAAATGTCCGTGAACAAATATGAGATTGTTCACGGACATTTGTCTAATTATTCAGGAACGTTCGTTTTACTGAATAGCAACTTTCTTGCCGTCAATGATGTAGATGCCCTTTCTTAATCCATTGACCATTGAATATTGACCATTGAACATTCTGCGACCGCTGAGGTCATAAACTGCTTTATCAGATTCTTCACTCTTCACTCTTAACTCTTCATTTAAAGAGGTGGCTTCCTCCCATTCGTCCAGGTCTCCAACGATGGTGCCGAAATCTGCCCAACCAGAGTTCTGGTATTTCTGAAGTGAGCTGGCATATACATGGATGGTTGGTTTGTTGCTGAGCAGATAGCCGCTGATAGATGGTGGGGTGGTTGCCTTGACGTAAACATCCTTGACCTTTGACTCGTAGAAGGCTCCCTGGGATATAGTTTTTACACCCTTGCCAATAATCACGGTCTTCAGGTTCTCGCAATAAGCAAAAGCATCGCCACCTATGGTTGTTACCTTGTCGGGAATCTCAATTGAAGTCAGGCCTGAAAGTGAGAAAGCGTTGCTGCTAATCTGTGTGGTACTCTTGGGTAGCTTGACGTCCTTGAGCTTTGTGAAGCCCTGGAAGGCATATGGACCAACGATGTTGAGAGAGGTGGTGTAAGTCTGATAATATGATGATCCGCCTGTTACAATTGTTGCCTCTGTGAGGTCCATAGATGCCAGATGCTTTTCACCAATAAGCTTACGCAGGTATTTGATGTCAGTACCATTGATTTTGCCGCTGAGGTTCAGCTTGATGGTTAGATCAGTCATGTTTTTCTCCAGCTGGCCTGCTCTCGGATTTGCGACAGTCGCTTCGCCACCTTCAACCATCTGGACTTCGTGCATTGAGCCATCGGCATCGATGGAGTAGATGGTGAGGTCACGGCCTACACTTCTGGGGATGCAGATATCCTTGGCGTTGGCAGCGTACTTCAGGTTTCCATCGGCATCCTTCATCAGGAAGCCCAGTCCACCCTTGCCTTCCAAGGCATAGAGGCTGTCAGCCTTCATGTAAACATATTCTGATGGTTCGCAGGCACCGGGCAGATAGCTGGTGTACTGACCTACATCGCCGCACTGGCCAACTTTCTCGCTGTTGCGATAGTAGCGCACTCCCTTTGCAGCAGGGATGAAGTCCGTAGCCGGCATATACTCTACACGGTCCTCAATAAAGATAATCTCGCTGTTCTTCTTGGGATACTTGGCAATCTCGGCTTTTGTTCTGTTAATATCTGTCTTTTTGTTGGTTACATAATGGTCGCCATAGCATTCCAGGTAACGATTGTTTGCAGGTTCAAAGAAACCATAGACGTTGAAGAAGTCGGTAAGGTCTTCCTGTGCAACCTCGCATACCTTGCGGACGAACTTCAGTCCGGAGTTGTTACAGTTTATGTTTCTGCCCTGTGACTCTATCCTGTCGGCACGCAAAGCCTTGAAGAGTTCGGGATAGAACGATGTGTTTTTCTGAGCCTGATGATAATAGAGGTACAGAGAGAAGAACATGCGCAGACAGCTATTGTCGATAGGACGCCAGTAGAAAGGCTCCTTACGGGCATACTCCTGCATGGTAACGCTCAGAGGTCTACCTGTAGATGCTCTGTGCCCCGTCATCCAACGGCAGTAGTTAGAGAAGAGATCGTTGCTACCCTCAGTAAAGCCCTCCAGCATGATAGCAAACTGATGCTGGTGTCCTATCTCGTGTGCCAGACCACCCTCGTCAAAATCTGCGATGTAAGGATTCAGACAGTATTCAGAAGCACCTTTTGAGAAATGTGTACCGAACTCGGTGGCATGAGCATAGGAGCCTGGTGAGTTATTGTCTACATAGATGGGGTTATTGAAGTAACTGGGGTAGAAAGCATCACCACCGCTCAGGAACCAGGGTGCTCCTGCCTTCTCGCCGTTAGCTACAGACTCGTTGATACCAAAGAGGTCGTTCTCCCATACTGCAACGCTATCCAGACATGCAATGGACTTGTGAATCTGGTTGGGGAATGTTTCCTTGAGGATGGAAGTTCTGATGTTCATGACAGAATGCAGACCCTTGATCTCGAAGGTAGTGAAAGTGACGTTCTTCAGTAATGCCTTATAGTCTTTGTCTGTATGGCGTGATGCGTCATAGTAGCCGTTCATCACACCACCCTCGATGTGAATCTTAATCTTGGGCCACTCTGTGAGTTTCTTGGTCATCTTCTGGGTATCGGCAGTATAGAGGATATAGTAGAGCTTGTCAGCCTCGCCGTCTATGATGTTGAGTCCCTTCTGAAGTTTCTGGCCTGCCTTGGCATCGGTAATCATCTGATCGACTCCTGCAGTTCCAAGGTACAAGGTGGCATCCTCAGGAACGTCGCTATCTACGAAGACATAAAGTGGATCTCCGTCGTTCTGGGTATAAATACCTGTGGGGTTGCCCATGAAGGAGGCAAAACGTGCCCACAGCTTCTCGTTCCAATATGCTGCATCGCTGTATGCCTTGTATTCGTTGATACGGAAGTCCTTCTCGTACGCAGCCCAAGTAGCGTTCTTTACCTTCAGGGCTATGGTAACCATGTATTCAGGCATGCCGGCTGCAGTCATGTTGGCAGTCAGATCATCATCGCTCATAGCCTGATATTCTGCCTTCAGCTGGGTGCAGGCAGCATCTTCGAAGTAAGTGCTGCACAACTCCTTGGCCTTGTCGTCCTCATCGGGCTCATAAGGGTAGATCTTCTCCAAAGTACCATAGAAAGTGGATACCCATTCAGTCCAACTAGATGCCTTGTAGTCTGCCAGAGCATCCTTATAGACAAAGATAGTAATCTTTGGAGAGTCCCTGAACAGATAAGGGGCTGTTGTTGGCGGATTCATGGGCTTGAGGTATGCTTTTGTAACAGGCGAGTTATAGAATGTACCTTTGCTCAGGGTCTTAACCTTCTTGCCGATAACAACAGTTGCAAGGGAACCGCAGTAGGCAAAGGCATCCTCGCCAACAGAAACCACACTGTTGGGAATCTCAATCTTCTTGAGACCTGTATTAGCGAACGCATTGTTCTGGATAGATGTTATAGTAGCAGGAAGGGTTATTGCCACGAGCTTTGAGAATCCGTAGAACATCTTCTCTCCAATGACGTCATTCTTTGTGGTGTAGCTCTCAGTGTAAGCTTCACCGCCGGCTACGATGTGAACCTCAGACCAGTCCAGTGATACAACTTTTCCGTTGTTAACCAGTGAGCGGATGTACTTGATGTCTGAGCCGTTGATGTAACCGGTTACCTTCAGCTCGCTGTCTGTTGATGTCAGGATAGAAGAGAGCGTACCTGCCGTCTCTACATTGATTTCTGTTTTTGCCCAAATATTTATGGATGCAAAACAAACGAGTGTTGTCAGCAGAAGCCTGACAACTCCTTGGGTGTTGATTCTTTGCATAGTATTGTGAATTATTCTTTAGTTAACCTTTTTATATTATATAGTTGTGTTTTCAAGTTCCTTCGGTCATTCCCATGACCGAAGGGAACTGTGTATAGTTTGCGGAGAGGGGTTCTTCTCAGCTCTTGAAGTAGTAGATGAAGGTAGCCAGACCCTCCAGTGCTTTCTTGCCTGTCTCCTGAATCTCGATTGTGAACTTGATGGTAGTCTTGATGGCACCGCGAAGGTTTGCCAGTTCCTCAAGCTTGGTAACCATACGGATATGCTGACCGCTGAGTACGGGCTGTGCGAACTTCATCTTATCCATGCCGTAGTTCATCATACGCTCCAGATTGTTGACCTCGATAATCTGATCCCACAGGTAGGGCAGCATGCTCAGTGTCAGGTATCCGTGGGCTATGGTTTGTCCAAAGGGACTCTCAGCCTTGGCCTTCTCTATATCAACGTGTATCCACTGGTGATCCAGCGTGGCATCGGCAAACATATTAATACGCTCCTGGGGCAGTTCTACGTAATCGCTGGCACCCAAGACCTGACCTACATATTGTTGGAAATCCTCGTAAGAATTGATAACAACTTTGCTCATAATCTGATGTTTTTTGAAACTTTTGCGTGCAAAGATACAAAATATAATTGAGAATTGAGAATTGAGAATTGAAAATTATGTCGTATCTTTGTCGCCGTAATGAGACATAAGCTTTTATCTTGTTTAATTGTGTTCTTTTTAGGCTCGTTCGCTGCCATGGCGCAACGTGCTGATGAGCGTACCATAGCTGATTTCAAGCAGATGGGCATACCTTTCTATGAAGGTAACGAGGTGAGGCTGCTGACGAATGGGCCTATGAAGTTTGAGGATATGTTTGGTGAGATAGAACAAGCCAAGCACTTCATTCATCTGGATTACTTTAAGTTTCAGGAGGATAGCATCTGCGGCGAGCTCTTTGAGATACTGAAGCGTAAGGCCCAACAGGGTGTCAAGGTGAGAATAATTTATGATGGATTTGGCAACCATTCCTCTAAATTACCACTTACCAAGAAATTCCTGAAAGAGGTGAGAGCCGCTGGCATAGAGATAGAACCGTTTGATAAATTCCGTTTCCCTTGGATAAATCATGTATTCCACCGAAACCATCATAAGATTACCATCATAGACGGCAATGTCTGCTATACAGGCGGGATGAATGTTGCCGACTACTATCTGCATGGCAAACCCAAGGTAGGGGAGTGGCGAGATATGCATATCCGTCTGCACGGTCCCATAGTGGAGGGCTATGAGCAGATATTTGAGCGGATGTGGTATGTGGTGACGGATGAGTTGCTGACACCAGGCAGATATGTGGGTGAGGACAGGAGTTGTGGTGTTGTGAAGATTGCCTTGGCTGACAGAATACCACGCATCTCGCCCGACATGATGCGCAAAACCTATTGTGCAGCTATAGACAATGCGCAGCAGCTGATACAGATTGTAAACCCGTACCCTTGTTTGAGTAACCCTATCCGCAAGGCGCTGAACAATGCCTTGGCACGTGGTGTGAAGGTGCAGTTTATGGTATCAGAGAAGAGCGACGGGCAGGCAAACGCTGATGTTACGGGTTTGGAGATGAAGAAACTGATGAAGCGTGGGGCTGAGATCTATTATTATAAAGGTGGCTTCCATCATAGTAAGATTATGATGGTTGACGGTCAGTTCTGCACAGTTGGAACAACCAATCTGGATGCCCGCTCGCTGAAATTCGATTATGAAGTAAATTCCTTTATCTTCAGTCCTGAGACAACAGCACAACTGCAACAGATCTTCCAACAGGACATTGAGCAGCATTGCTATCTGCTAACACCGGAGACGTGGAAGACCTTGTTCCCTACATGCCGCAGGATCAGGGCACGCGTCTATATGAGTATAAAGGGTTTGCTTTAGAGGTTAATCATGTCGTGCATCAGCCTGATGTCCGATGGGCTGATACCCAGTTCCTTCAGAATCTTACTGCTTATGACAAACTCCTTATCGGGGTCAATTTTCCGATTCTCGGTCCTATTCAGTTCTTCTGCCTGAGCTTTGTATTCCTTGTAGCTGGCAAGGGCTTCCTTCCAGTTACCCATGGCAAAGTGAACATGTCCGGCAGTCAGATACTCAATGTATCGGTCTTTGTATTCAGTATGCTCGAGGATGGCCTGATTGTAGCGCAGGGCTATATCAAATTTCTTCAGGTGAAGGGCACAAGTCTCTATACAGGTCTTGAAGACTATATTGTCTGCCTGCATATAATCCAGTTTGAAGAGATACTTCAGTGCCTCCTCGTACCTTTCCATCTCTATCAGTACGGTAGCAACGGTGGTAAGGTAATTGACATTGCCGAGACAAATATCAGTAAGTCTCAATGCGGCTTCCAATTGTTGTTCCTTTCTGCCCAATTGCTCGTAGCACTTCTGAAGTACAACCAATGCCCATTCGTCCTCCTCTTGGAAGAAAAGCATTTGTGTGAGTGGTTCAATGGCCTCGGCGTATTTCTGACTCCGGAACAGGCAGTTGCTCTTCAGTTTCAGCATAGCCAGGCTAGTGCCTGAGGTTGCTGCCATCTTGTTGAGCCAGGCAACGGGTTGGTCATAGACTTGGGCTCCCATCATCTCGGAGCATAACTCCATGATGTTGTCCTCTGTGAAATGCTCATTGAACAAAGGGTTCTCCCAGAAGGTCTGAGGCCATGAGAAAGGATTCTCTATCTCGTTCCTGATTGGTGAATGGACGAAGATGCGGTAGAGGTTCTGCATGGTGGTTTTCATGTGGTTCATATAAGGGGGAAGGAACTCCTCGCCAGAAGCAACGCCTGACATATCAAGGGTCTGAGCCATCTGTTCTATGAATGTGTTCTTGTATTGCGTCTTTGCCAAGAACGAGAATATGGCATATCGGTCTATGTCACACTCGCTGGGTAGGTCAAGTACCTGGTATGCCTGCTTGTTGAATTTGCCATCCTTGTCGAGGAGCAGTTCCTCTATAACGGGTGAACTCTTCTCGAAGGGAATCCACCAATGTGATATATTCTCGCGCAGGAAATCACATTTGTACCATAGTTCTGTGCGGTTGCTCAGGTTGATATCCAGACCTCTGTCTACCATGAACCTGATGTGTTCCACCTTCTTGTTCATCATTTCCTGCATCTCCTCTTGTGTCATGTTCAGGGAGAATTTTGCCATATCTTCCTGTTCCTTCTTGATGGCAATGAGTGTCTGCAGCATCAGTAACTTCTCCTTTATTACCACGGGGATGTTCTTGCTGATATTGCTGCCATGATAGCGGTTTTCTAACAGAGGATAGAGAGGCAGTTCTTTCTGGTATTTTTCTGCCAGTAGTATGATTGCCGTTATTGTCAGGGCATTCAGTTTCTTGCTTTCAGTATCGGTAAAGAGGAAGAGTAGGGATAGTTTCTCTATATCGAAATACTCCCACAATGACAGGGTAACGGCTCCCAGAAGGTGTATCTTGACAGATTCAGTTTGTCGGCTTATGAACTCGTACCAGTGTGCTGTGTCCTTTTGGCTCCATAATGGTGAAGTCCATATCAGGCCGAAGAGGTGGTCTTGGATAAGCATCTCTTCGTCTGGTAACGTGCGTAATCCCCATTTTCTGATCAATGTGGTTTCGGGGTTAACACCATACAAGTCTTGTAGTTCGTGAAAGGTTTTTGCATACCAGGTGTGTACCTCCTGCAAACGTATGTCGCGGTGTGCAACACATAGTATCTCAAGTGCTTTCTTGCAGATTCTCTTCTGTGTCAGTGCTCTTTCGTCATCCTTTCCACCATCGGCAAGGAAGGTCAGCATGCAGTGGTAGTTTTCTGTCAGTTCTTCTACCTCAGAGATAATCTGACTGTCAGAACAGTAGCGTGCAATAATACTTAGCTGCTCCAGTCCTGATCCGATGAAGAGGGCAGTCAGTTCTTTCCTACAAGATGTTGTTATGTTGTTAAGCGTTGCGTTATCCATTATTTTCTGTTGAAGAATGTGGTATTGATGAATGTGTCTGGATTAAACTTCTTAGGTGTGATGTTACGGGTGGAAAGCCAGGTCAGGGCTTCTTCCGTATCCTTCTTCTTGGGGAGGAAGGGTTCTTTTATGGTTGTCAGCTTGAGAGAGTCGATGACAGAGTCGGGCATCTCATATTCTCTTCTTAATATAGACCGTAGAGAATCTGCATAGAGTCCTTTGTTGATGTTCTCTACAGCCATTCTGTAGGCAGCAACGAATTTGCGTGTCTGTTCTGTTTTCCTGCTGTCTTTATGCAGACTGTCTGTTGTAACCCATATGGCAAACTGGTAGGATTTCTCCTCTGTCTGCATAAGTTTCTTGTTTCTTTGCATAATGGCCCATGAGGCATAAGGCTCTTCCAGCATGGCGCCTTCCAACAGGCCTGTACGCATCATCTTACCACGGAGTTTTACGTCGTTGATTTGGGGGCGGTATATGCTATCCTGACTGATCTTGGCACTGTCAAGCATCTTCTCGCACCAATAGTCAGTAGCACAAAGGCGGCAGATGGCAATCATCTTCTCGCTCATCTGTTGCATTTTCTTTACTTTCTTTCCCTTTTGGGCTACCAATGTGATAGGCTCTTCGTTTGCCAGGAAAGAGGTTACGGAAACAGAGTCGGAAAGACGAATGGCACGGATGATATCAGTATAGGCGATGTCTGCATGTCCACGGGCTATAGCTGTATCAATATCCATTTGAGCTGAATAACGGAGCAAACGTATGTCCAGGTCCAAGGAATCTGTAATTCCCGTCAGTTGGGCATAGTAGATGGGTAGGCATCCCAGTGTGGGCATCAATGCCACATGAAGTGCCAGGCTGTCTGCTTGCTCTGATTCGGCTACAGATAGCATGGCCTCCTGTTTTTGAGCACAGGAGGCCAGCATGAGAATAGATAGTAAGAATGAAATAAAGTGCTTCATTCTTTAATCATTTACATTATTCACCTTTGATAGCTGCTACGCCAGGGAGAACCTTACCCTCGATGGCCTCGAGCAGAGCACCACCACCAGTAGAGATGTAAGATACCTTGTCGGTCAGACCGAACTTGGTGCAGCATGCAACAGAGTCACCACCACCAATCAGTGAGAAGGCGCCCTCAGCAGTAGCCTCGGCAACAGCGTCACCTACAGCACGTGAACCAGCGCAGAAGTCGTCGCACTCGAAGCATCCGGCAGGACCGTTCCAGAGGATAGTCTTAGCGCCCTTGATGGCAGCAGCAAACTTAGCACGGCTGATTGGACCTGCATCCAGACCCTCGTACTCGGCAGGAATCTCTGTTGACTTGAATGTCTCGATCTTGGCACCGGGCTTAACGCTGAAGGTAGAGAAGTCGTAGCCTGTGCAGCATACGCTGTCCTCACCAAGGATAAGCTCTACGCCATTCTCCTTAGCCATCTTCTCAACGTTCAGGGCAACATCCAACTTGTCGAGCTCAACGATTGACTGACCAATCTCGCCACCGTGAGCCTTAGAGAAGGTGTATGTCATACCACCGCAGAGAATCAACTTGTCAACCTTGCCCAGAAGGTTCTCGATGATACCAATCTTAGAAGATACCTTAGAACCACCCATGATGGCTACGAAGGGACGCTTGATGTTAGAGAGTACATTGTCAACAGCCTGAACCTCCTTCTCCATGAGGAAGCCAAGCATCTTGTTGTCGGCATCGAAGTAGTCGGCAATAACAGCTGTAGAAGCGTGCTTGCGGTGAGCAGTACCGAAGGCATCCATTACGTAGCAGTCTGCATAAGAAGCAAGAGTCTTAGCGAAATCCTTCTGACGACCCTTCATCTCCTCCTTAGCAGCCTTGTATGCAGGATCTTCCTTGTCGATACCTACGGGCTTACCTTCCTCCTCGGGATAGTAACGCAGGTTCTCGAGCAACAGAACCTCACCCATCTTCAGGTTGGCAGCAGCCTCTTGAGCCTTAGCGCAGTCGGGAGCGAACTTAACCTCAGCAACGCCAAGAGCCTTGGCAACGGCGTCCTTGATCTGACCCAGAGAAAGCTCAGGCTTAACCTTGCCCTTGGGCTTACCCATGTGACTCATGATGATAAGTGCACCACCACCATCAAGAATGTGCTTCAGTGTGGGGACTGCACCGCGGATACGGGTGTCATCAGTAATAACTCCCTCTTTCAAGGGTACATTGAAATCAACACGAACGATTGCCTTTTTACCGGCAAAATTGTACTCGTTAATAGTCATCTTTTCTTGATATTTAAAATAAAAACAATCTGTCTCTTTATTTTCGCGCAAAGGTATGGCTATTTCTTGAAATCTCCAAATTTTCTTGCACAAATATGCAGGATGCCACACTGTTCACATTTGGGGGAACGGGCCGTGCATACATACCTTCCGTGAAGGATGAGCCAATGGTGTGCAAGGGGGATGATTTCCTTGGGAAAATACTTAGTAAGCATGCGCTCTACACTCAGTGGAGTTTTGCATGAATCAGGTACTAAGCCAATACGATGACTGACACGTAATACGTGGGTGTCAACTGCCATCGCAGCCTTCTGAAAAACAACGCTTTGAATGACATTTGCTGTCTTTCTTCCTACCCCAGGTAACTTTGTTAGTTCCTTTAAATCAGATGGCACAACACCCTGGTATTCAGTTTGTAACATCTTTGCCATTTCTGAGAGATGTTTGGCTTTATTGTTGGGATAGGAAACACTGCGGATGTACTCATACAGTACCTCTGGTGTGGCGGCTGCCATAGCTTCTGCTGTGGGGTAATCATGAAACAGCCGAGGCGTAACCTGGTTGATTCGCTTGTCTGTACATTGAGCACTTAGGATAACTGCAACCAATAGCTCAAAGGGTGTGGAGTAGTGCAGTTCGGTCTTGGCTTCAGGCATTGCTTTCTGAAAGTATTCCTGCACTTGCTGGTATAGTTCTGCTCTTTTCATTACGCCTTGTTCTGATTGCTGGCGCAAAGTTACAAACTTTAGCTGAGGTGTACAACCGAGAGGTGAGTAGTGTTGTTGTTTTTTTGTGTTTGTTTACATTATTATAATGTATATTCTTGGCATTTAGCATTTTGTTTCGTATTTTTGTAGCCAATAAAGATTGGTATTGTGAGACTTTTATTCTTTTTATTCTTCTTTTCTGCGTCTTGTTGTCAGTATATAAGTGCGCAGGACTTTGATGAGTGGTTCTTGGATAAGACGTTACGCTTGGATTATACCTTCTCAGGTGATAATCACAGCCAGTATATTTATCTTGATGAGATGCGGAGCTCCGATGGCTGGTATGGCAGACGAGTGAATCTTGACAGGCTACTTCTGCTTGGTAATGGACAGATTTGCGTGAAAGACTGTAAGAGCGGGACGGTTCTTTACAGGCATTCATTCAGTACGCTTTTTCAGGAGTGGCAGACCACGGAGGAGGCTTCGCGCGTACAGAAATCCTTCGAAAATGTATTCCTTGTCCCTTTTCCCAAGAAACCGGTTGATATAACGGTAACCCTGACGGATACGCACAATCAGGTAAAAGGCGAAATGACGCATCGTGTTGATCCACAGGATATACTGATAAGACCCGTTTCCAACGAAGGGAACTTTACATGGAAATATCTTCAGAAATCAGGCGATAGCAAAAATAAAATTGATGTAGCTTTTATTGCGGAAGGTTATCAGGCTACGGAGATGAATATCTTTGAGAAGGACTGCAGGGATGCCATTGATGCGATGATTTCTCATGAGCCTTTCAAGTCAATGTCGGATAGGTTCAACTTTGTCGCGGTAATGGTTCCTTCAAAGGATGCGGGTGTAAGTATTCCTCATGATAATATTTGGAAGAATACTGCCGTCGGAAGTTCTTTTGATACTTTTTACAGCAATAGGTATCTTACCACGTTACATCTGAAGAGGGTGCATGATGTGTTGTCCGGGGTACCTTACGAGCATATTGTTATTCTGGCTAACACTGACAACTATGGCGGCGGAGGTATTTATAACAGCTATTTAATGTCTGCTGCGCATAACGAACAGAATCTGCCAGTAGTTGTTCATGAGTTCGGGCATAGCTTTGCCGGACTGGCAGATGAATACTATTATGATGATGAGTACGAGCCCTTGTATCCTGCTGATACGGAACCATGGGAACCGAATATTACCACCTTGGTGGACTTCAAGAGTAAATGGGCTGATATGTTAGGTGATAATGTGAAGATACCCACGATTCCGTCGGGTAAGAATATATATACCGAGGTTGGTGTATATGAGGGCGGAGGATATCAGTCAAAAGGTGTTTACAGACCGGTTCAGGAATGCAGAATGAAAGTGAACCAGGCACCAGTTTTCTGTCCTGTTTGTGAAAGGGCTATTCGTAGAATGATAGATTACTACACAAAGCAGGAATAAGTATTCCCCGATTTTGTGCTTAGGGTTGAGATTCTTTAGTAGCGACGGCGGCGCCTGCCGAATAATGAGCGGAATGCAGAGATAATACTCATGCCTAGGCGTACACCCTCGTAGATGGCAAGTCCATTGCTGACGAGTTGGCCTATGCGAGTGGTGTTCTTCTTTGCGGTCTTGGCAGGGGATATGATACCCTGGACCTTATACTTGATGTTGGCCTTGGAGGTTTTCAACTCTTTCTTGAGCTGTGCCTTGTTTTCGCGCATTGCCTTCAGCGCATCAATCTGAGAGGAGATATGGGATGTCTTGTTCATAGGCTTATTCCTCCTCTTCTTCTTCGTTGTTTTCTACGAAAAGTTGTGCCATCATGCGGGCGAGCGGCTGGATAATCCATGCTTTGCGCTTACAGTAGAAAAGAAGTAATAATAGCACAACAATGCATGCCATTGTCAGGAATCCAAGTGGCAGACTATTCAGTAAATCGCCAATCCAATATGCTAAGGCAAAGGTGCAGAATAATAGGATGATGGTACCTAACAGAATACAAATAGCTGCAATAGCTACGGCAGACAGGATAATGGTTGCCTTCTCTGCCGCATCTATTGCAAGGTATTTCTTCTGTAGATTCAGGTAATGTTTGACCTCCAGAATAATTTCTCTGATGTCTTCTGTATATTTACCTGTTCCTATCATGTCTTATTTAAAGGTGTTGTTACTCAGCCTCTTCCTTTGCGCTCTGCAATTCCTCGGCAATCTCCTCGACAAGGTTTGACATCTCTTTTTTGTTCAGACGGATGCCACGCTTACGTAAAGCCTCAGCAATTTTCTCACGTGTGTCAGATCCCTTTTCGGGAGCAAAGAGTAAACCACAGGCAGCACCAACTGCAGCGCCACCAACGAATGCTAACAGATAATTAATTGCTTTCATAATGACAACTTCAATAAAGTTTGTTTGTAAATTCAATGCAAATATATGTTATTTTTCTTACACTTGTGCTTTAAAGGGGTATTTTGTTCATTATTTAACACTTTTTTTAGAATTATGTATTGCGTACGTGCGGAAAATTTGTTAATTTTGCGCCAAAATATTGAATAATAAAAGGACAATCTAAAATTATTTGTTATTAAACGTATGAAAAAAACATTATTGATGGGCGCTGCCGTTTGTGCAGTATTTGCAATGACCTCATGTAAGAGTAAAGAAAGTGCTTATAAGAAGGCATATGAGAAGGCTAAGGCTCAGCAGGAAACAGTAGTTACCACTCCTGTCGCAACTCAGCCTACAGCTCCTGTTACTGTTACTCCCGCTGTTCCTGTAACCACAACTCCTGCTGCAGACTATAGCAATGTTACTGTTCGTACAGAGAGCGTCTCTCTTGTAAGTGGTGCTCCCTTGAAGGCTTACAGCGTTGTTGTTGGTAGCTTTAGCGTACAGAGCAATGCCAATGCTTTGAGCAATACATTGGCTGGCAAGGGCTATGCTCCCCGTGTTGTTAAGGCAGCTGTTAACGGTGCTGACTGGTTCCGCGTGATTGCTACCAGCTATGACACAAAGGCAGAAGCTGCTCAGAGCCGTGCTGCTCTCCAGAGTCAGTACAAAGATGCTTGGTTGTTGTATCAGAAATAAAAAAGAGTCTCTTCTTATTGTTATAGACTGATAAGTGGGAAGAGTTCTTTCTGTAGATTATGGGGTCCGTCGTACAGGGTTAGCTGTGACGGACCCTTTGAAAATCATTGCGGGCGGGCTTACAACGGTTGAGACGCCCCAGTTGATGAAGTACCTGAAGGAGTATGCGGCAAAGGAAACCGTAGAACGTTTTGTCGTGGGGCTTCCGAAACAGACTAACGGAAGAGACAGCGATAACCTGCCCAGGGTACTTGCTTTTGTGGAACAACTGAAAAAAAACTTTCCGGATGTTCCCGTAGATATGTGGGACGAACGCTATACCAGCGTGCTTGCCCATCAGACGATGCTTCAGAGCGGCATCGGAAAGAAAGCCCGTCAGAATAAGGCACTGGTTGATGAGATAAGTGCAACCATCATTCTGCAAGGATGGATGGAAGGACGTGGCAATTTGTAAGTTAGAATAATCAGAAAACAAAATATAATATGATACTGCCAATATACACTTACGGACAACCCGTTTTGCGTAAAGTAGCTGAAGACATTGATAAGGACTATCCTAATCTGACACAACTGATACAGGATATGTATGACACGCTGGATAGGAGCGAGGGCATCGGGTTGGCTGCACCACAGGTAGGTCTTAATATAAGACTGGTTGTTATTAACCTGGATATTATAAGCGAAGACTATCCTGAATACAAGGGCTATATTCACACATTCATTAATCCCTATATTGAGGAGTATGATGAAACAGAAACGGATATTATGGAAGAAGGATGCCTGAGTCTGCCCGGTGTACATGAGAGTGTAAAGCGTCCCAAGAGGATACGTGTTACATATCTGGATGAAAACTTCCAGGAGCATGATGAATGGGTAACAGGCTATCTGGCCCGTGTTATGCAACATGAGTTTGATCATTTGGACGGAGTGGTGTTTACGGACCATCTTACAGGTTTGCGCAAGCAACTAACCAGAGCTAAATTGCAGCAGATTATAAAGGGCAAGTTCAATTGTGCCTATAAGGTTAAGGTCAAAAGATAGAGGTAAAGACGTTGAATAAGCTGCGACTTATCTTGTTGCTTGCTTTCTCTTGCCTTTTGTTTATAGGGAAGGCAAGCAAGTGCTATGCTCAAATCAATACAGACAGGGTTCTCTTGATGGGGCGTAATGCTTTGTATTTCGAGGATTATGTCCTGGCCATTCAACGTTTCAATATGGTAATCAGTGCCAAACCTTGGTTGGGTGAACCTTATTTTTACAGAAGCCTTGCCAAGTATTATCTTGAGGATTATCAGGGAGCTGAGATAGATTGCAGTGTTGCATTGGAGCGTAATCCTTATATGTGCAATTATTATCAGTTGCGTGCCTTATGTCGCATAAACCAAGCACGTTATGAACTTGCATCTCAAGATTATGTTCAAGCATTGAAGATAAATCCGTTAGAGAAATCCTGTTGGCATAATCTGGTTCTTTCCTACATAGAACTCAAACAATATGAGCAGGCTGACTCCGCCTTGGACGTGATGATTCATCACTGGCCTAAGGTGCCAGAGCAGATGACGTTAAAAGCTCAGGTTGCGTTGTTGAAAACGGATACCGTTGCAGCGGAGAAATGGGTGGACCGCGCCTTGGAACTGAACGAATATGCCGGAAACGCCTGGAGTATGAAGTCTATGTTCCAGGCAGAAAGAAAGGAATATGCACAGGCAGAGCAGAGCCTGGATAAGGCCATTCTGCAGTCTCCCAAGGCTGCGACCTTATATGTCAACAGGGCGCTGGTCCGTTATAATCAGGACAATCTGCGAGGTGCGATGTCTGACTACGATGCAGCCATAGAGATTGCTCCCAACAGTTATCTGGCTCATTATAACAGAGGACTTCTCCGTGCTAATGTGGGTGAAGATAATCTGGCCATAGAGGACTTGAATTTTGTTTTGAACGTAGAGCCTGATAACACCATCGTACTGTATAACAGGGCATTGCTTTTGGATAATATCGGCGATTACAAAGGTGCTATCCGTGATATCAGTGCTGTGATAAAGGATTATCCTGAGTTTTGGGAGGGGTATCGCAAACGTGCTGAGATACGCAGGAAGATAGGTGATGTCTATGGTGCTGAGCGTGATGAATTCAAGATTCTGAAGGCTCAGATGGCTGTGGCAACGGGAAAATACAAAAGTTCAGGGAAGACCCGTAAGAAGAGTGAGCATAATATAGATGACTATGACAAGCTGGTAGAGGAGGATACGCACGAGACGGATAATCAGTATGTAAGTGAATACCGTGGAAAGGTTCAGAATAAGCAGGCAGAACTTAAGCCCGAGCCTCTTTACATCTTTACGTATTACAAGAGTCAGTCGGATGTCAAGCTTTATGTTGCCTACAGCAAGGAGTTGGATAAGTTGAATGCCCGCTCAATATTACCTTCAACATTGTACCTTACTTGTGATGAGGGAAATATGACGGAGTCCCAGTTGAACGCTCATATGGCCTCCATTACAGAAGTTTCTTCAGCCATAGAGTCGAAAGGCGTGGTAAAGGAACTGCTCTTCAAGCGTGCGTTGGATTATTACCACGTCAGGGACTTCGAGAATGGTATAGCCGATATGGATACCTATGTGCTCAAGTACGGAGACGATGTGTTGTCTCTAATGCTGCGTGCACAGTGCCGGTATGCCCAGCTTGAGGTGTCCAGTACAACGGCTCAGGCTGCGGATCTGCGTCTGGGTTATCTTATGGTAATGCAGGACTATAACCGTGCACTTGATTTACAGCCCCAATCCCCATATCTTCATTATAATCTTGGCTGCATGATGATAAAACTTGCTGATTACGTGGGAGCAATAAATGCTTTCAGCAAGGCAATAGAATTGGACTCTCATTTCCCCGATGCATACTATAGCCGAGGGGTTGCCTATATTCTCAGCGGCAAGTTGTCAGAGGGTCTCAGCGACCTTAGCCAGGCAGGTGAATATGGTTTGTATTCAGCTTATAACCTGATTAAGAGGTATGCTAATGAGAAAAAATAGCCCTTTTAAGTAAATCTTTTGGTGTAGTTCTTTCTGTTTTAACATATTATGATTATCTTTGCAGCTCATTTTTACCGAATATCAAAATAATACAACATATGATTAAGATTACTTTCCCTGATGGTTCAGTGCGCGAGTACGAAGCTGGCGTAACTGGTTTTCAGATTGCCGAGAGCATCTCTTCACGTTTGGCACAAGATGTTGTGGCCTGTGGTGTTAATGGTGAGACGGTGGAACTGAACCGCCCCATCAATCAGGATGCTAAGGTAGTTCTGTATAAGTTTGATGATGAAGAAGGTAAGCATGCCTTCTGGCATACCAGTGCCCATTTGCTGGCTGAGGCTTTGCAGGAGTTGTATCCTGGTATCCAGTTCGGATTCGGTCCTGCTGTAGAGAACGGCTTCTTCTATGATGTCTTGCTGCCTAATGGCGAGATGATCAAGGAGGGCGACTTCAAGCAGATTGAGGACAAGATGATTGAGCTGGCCCGCAAGGATGAGCCTGTTGTCCGCAAGGAGATTAGCAAGGCTGACAGCCTGAAGTTCTTTGCTGCCAGTGGTCAGACCTACAAGTGCGAGCATATTGAGCAGGATCTTGAAGATGGAAGCATTACTACTTATACACAGGGTAATTTTACAGACTTGTGTAAGGGTCCTCATATTGTATCTACCGGTATCATCAAGGCTGTTAAGCTGATGAGCGTTGCCGGTGCCTTCTGGCGTGGTGATGCCACTAAGGATCAGATGCAGCGTCTCTATGGTGTTTCTTTCCCCAAGAAGAAGATGCTGGATGAGTATCTTGTTGTTCTTGAGGAGGCTAAGAAGCGCGACCATCGTAAGATTGGTAAGGAGATGGAGCTCTTCATGTTCTCTGAGCGTGTAGGTAAGGGATTGCCCATTTGGTTGCCAAAGGGTACTGATATGCGTCTCCGTTTGCAGGATATGTTGCGTCGTATCCAGAAGAAGTACGGCTATCAGGAGGTTATTACTCCTAATATCGGTGGAAAGAACCTTTACCAGACATCTGGTCACTGGGATCACTATGGTAAGGATAGCTTCCAGCCCATTCAGACACCCGAGGAGGGAGAGGAGTACTTGCTCAAGCCAATGAACTGTCCTCACCACTGCGAGATTTATGCCAATAAGCCTCGTAGCTACCGTGACCTTCCCTTCCGCTGTGCTGAGTTCGGTACTGTTTACCGTTACGAGCAGAGCGGTGAGCTTCACGGATTGACCCGTGTTCGTTGCTTCACTCAGGATGATGCTCATATTTTCTGTCGTCCTGACCAGGTAAAGGATGAGTTTATCAAGGTAATGGAGATTATCCAGCACGTATTCAAGATCTTCAATTTCTCTGATGAGAGCGTTGAGGTTCAGATTTCTCTCCGTGATCCTGAGGATACAGAGAAGTATATTGGTAGCGATGAGGACTGGGCAACAGCTGAGCAGGCTATCATTGATGCTTGTGCCGAGAAGGGTATGAAGGCTAAGACCGAGTTGGGCGAGGCTGCTTTCTACGGTCCCAAGCTCGACTTCATGGTTAAGGATGCTATTGGTCGTCGTTGGCAGTTGGGTACTATCCAGGTTGACTATCAGTTGCCTCAGCGCTTCCAGCTTGAATATATTGGCGAGGACAATGCCAAGCATCGTCCTGTTATGATTCACCGTGCACCCTTTGGTAGTATGGAGCGTTTCTGCGCTGTACTTATCGAGCATACCGCTGGTCACTTCCCCTTGTGGTTGACTCCCGACCAGGTTGCTATCCTTCCTGTAAGTGAGAAGTTTGTTGAGTATGCTCAGCAGGTCAAGGAATACTTCGATTCTCAGGAGGTTCGTTCATACATAGATGACCGCAACGAGAAGATTGGCCGAAAGATTCGTGATAACGAGATGAAGCACATTCCTTACATGATTATTGTTGGTGAAAAAGAGCAGGCAGAAGGCACTGTTAGCTATCGTCAACAGGGTGGAGGAGAGCAAGGAACGGTGAAATTTGAAGATTTCGCGAAGAAAATTTGCGAAGAAGTACGCCAAATGACAGAAAATTCGTAATTTTGCACCCGATTTAAAATAATTAATGAAAAAAGACAACCCAAAACAGCAGTATCGCGTAAACGAACAGATTCGTGCTCGCGAAGTTCGCATTGTCGGAGATGGTATCGAATCAGCAGTCCTGCCAACCTTCAAGGCTATCCAATTAGCCGAGCAGAAAGGTGTGGATCTTGTTGAGATTTCACCTAATGCCGAACCTCCTGTTTGTCGCCTGATTGACTTCAGTAAGTTCCTCTATCAGCAGAAGAAGCACCAGAAAGAGATTAAGGCTAAGCAGGTTAAGGTAGAGGTCAAGGAGATTCGTTTCGGACCACAGACCGATGACCATGATTACAATTTCAAACTCAAGCACGCTCAGGGATTCCTCTCTGATGGAGACAAGGTAAAGGCCTATGTTTTCTTCAAGGGACGTAGTATTCTTTTCAAGGAGCAGGGCGAAGTTTTGTTACTCCGTTTCGCTGCCGACTTGGAAGAGTATGGTAAGGTAGAGCAGATGCCTCAGTTGGAGGGTAAGCGTATGATTATGTTCATTGCTCCCAAGAAACAACCCACTCAGACTAAGAAGGTGCTTGAGAGTACTGCTCAAGAGTTGAATGCAGAAAAGCCTCGCGAGAAGAAAGCCCCACAGCAGAAGGCTCCAAAGGAATATACGGGACCCAAGGTTGAGGGCGAGGACTTTGACGATTAAGGAAAAAGGATAGTGCGTAACGCCCTGGTATATGCGTTGCCACATCTATTATTAATATTAATTAAACAAATTAAAACAATTATGCCAAAAGTAAAGACTAATTCCGGTGCTAAGAAGAGATTCGCACTCACCGGTACAGGCAAGGTAAAGCGTCATCACGCATACCACAGCCACATCTTGACAAAGAAGACCAAGAAGCAGAAGAGAAACCTGGATCACAGCGCTATCGTAGTGACTGAGAACATGAAGCAGGTACGTGACCTCCTGTGTATGCGTTAAACCCAAATGTCAAGACGCAGTTTTTAACTTTAGTTATTAACCGAATGCTTAGCACATAAAGAACGTCATGTACGTCGCTAACATTCAAAAAGAAAAAAATTATGCCAAGATCAGTAAATCATGTAGCTTCAAGAGCTAAGAGAAAGAAAATCCTGGGTCTCACCAGAGGTTACTTTGGTGCCCGTAAGAATGTTTGGACTGTTGCAAAGAACACTTGGGAGAAGGGTCTTACTTACGCTTTCCGCGATCGTCGTACCAAGAAGCGTAACTTCCGTGCTTTGTGGATTCAGCGTATCAACGCTGCCGCTCGTATGGAGGGTCTGAGCTATTCTCAGTTGATGGGTCTTCTGCACAAGGCAGGTATCGAGATCAACCGTAAGGTTCTCGCTGACCTTGCTGTTAACCACCCCGAGGCCTTCAAGGCTATCGTTGCTAAGGTTAAGTAATTTCAGTCCTCTCTGAGATTTACAAAGAAAAAGCGTGCCTCTCTTCAATAGGGAGGCACGCTTCTTTATATAAAACCGCACTGGTGATGTGATGAAACTCCTTAAGAACAAGTTTTGAGTGCTCGCCGCCTTTGTAATCCACCGACTCAAGGTTACCCTTCTCAGGGCGTGGCCCGCCATTAGCATGCGAAGCGTTCTCGGTTTCAGTAATTTATTGATGAGATTCCCGATCAGTCCAGTGCGGTATTTGTCTCATCTCTCTATGGCAAAGGTACTCTCATTTTGTCATTTAGCCAAGCATTAGAGGCTTTTTTTTCAATTTTACCTTGTTTTTTCCCCATTTTTCTCATATTTTTGTCTCAAATCAGATGAAAATAGAGTATGAAATTACATTTTTCAGTTGAATACCATACAGAATGGGGACAGCAAGTCTGTGTACAGATTACCCGCCATCTCAGAAGTGGTCGGGATATAGTAGAGCTGGTACACCTTGACACCCAGGACGGCTATATTTGGAAGGGCGAGGCTTTTTATAATAACACCGAGGCCCAGCACTTCACGTACCTATATATAATATATGAGGGAGATACTGTTCTGCGTCGCGAGTGGGACCTTGTACCCCGTACCTTCAATGCTTCTCCTAATCATGTCTTTATCTTCTCTGATTCATGGCGCGATGTGCCGTTCTGTAATCACTTGTATAGTTCGGCCTATACTAATTGTGTTGGCGGACTGATTACCCGTAGGCCGCCATTTGCTTATTTCGATAAGACTCTTGTCTTCCGTATTCAGGCTCCACAGCTGCGTTCCGGTCAGATACTGGCTCTGACAGGCAGTATTCCCCAGTTGGGTACTTGGGAATCGCGCTATTCCCTGCGTATGATGCGTATCGGTATCAATGAATGGGGAATCTCTATCAGTGCTGATGGCATATATGCGCCCTTCGAGTATAAATATGTTATCTTGGACGAGGCAACAGGCGAGCTGGTGGCCTGGGAAGAGGGTGATAACCGCAAGACACCCAACTATACTATAGAGTCTGGTCGTATTATTGTCCTGACCGATAATAATCTGCATTTGAGCGAAGGATGGTGGAAGACGGCGGGCGTGGTTGTTCCTGTATTCTCCTTGCGCACTGGTGGCAGTCAGGGCGTGGGTGACTTCGGTGATTTACGTTCTATGGTTGATTGGGCCTGTCAGACGGGTATGCATGTTATACAGGTTCTGCCCATCAATGATACCACACAGACAGGTACTGATGCCGACAGTTATCCCTATAACAGCATCAGCATCTATGCGCTGCATCCCATGTATGTTGATATCCGTCAGCTTCCGGCTATCGAGGATAAAGCCTTCATGCAGCAGTATGAGCAGGATAGGGTAGCGCTGAACTCATCTGCCCAGTTGCAGTATGCCCGTGTGAATGCACTCAAGCATCAGTATCTGCGCAGACTGTACCAGCAGCAGGCAGATGCTTTGGCTACAGATGAAGAATATCTTTCTTTCTGTCGTAAGAATACTGATTGGCTTACTGCCTACAGTGTCTTTTGTATGTTGCGCGATCAGTATCATACAGCAGATTTCAACCAGTGGTCCCAATGCAGTACATACTCTCAGGCCGAGATACTCTCTATGGCTCGACAATATTCTACGGAGGTGGGCTATTATATGTACGTGCAGTACCTCCTGCATAGGCAGCTCTCTGCTGTTGCTGAATATGCTCATCAGCATAGGGTAGTTCTCAAGGGTGATATCCCCATAGGAATCAGTCGGTATAGCGTAGAAGCATGGGCCGAGCCTCATTACTTCAATATGAACAGTCAGGCTGGTGCTCCGCCAGATGATTTCAGTGTCAATGGTCAGAACTGGGGCTTTCCCACCTACAACTGGGCACGTATGGCGCAGGATGGTTACCAATGGTGGATACATCGCTTCCAGAAGATGGCTGATTACTTTGATGCTTATCGCATAGACCATGTCTTGGGTTTCTTCCGCATCTGGCAGATTCCCAGCCATAGCATACATGGGTTGATAGGCTATTTCTCGCCATCCCTTCCCCTGAATGCTGAAGAGATAGAGCAGTTTGGTCTTCGTTACCGTTATGATTTCTTTACACGTCCCTATATAACAGATGATATCCTGACACAGGCTTTCGGTTCTAAGGCAGAAAAGATAGCAGCCAGATTCCTTGAAGAACGTGGAGACGGAACCTATGACATCAAGCCCCAGTTCGCTACTCAGCGTCAGGTTGAAGAGTACTTTGCTAAGCCCTCTGTCAGACTCTCATCCTCTGTACGTGACGGTCTGTATCGTCTCATAGACAATGTACTGTTTGTGCCAGATGCCGAGCATCCCCAGTTGCTTCATCCCCGTATTGCCGTTCAGAAGGAGAGTGTTTTCCAGGCGCTGTCGCCAGAGGAGCAGCAGGCCTTCAATAAGCTTTACGAGGATTATTACTATCATCGTCATAACGATTTCTGGTATGCTCAGGCTATGAAGAAGTTGCCTGCCCTAGTGCAGAGTACGCGTATGTTGGTATGTGCCGAGGATTTGGGAATGGTTCCCTCTTGTGTAAAGCCCGTGTTGGATAACCTGAAGATTCTTTCCCTTGAGATTCAGACTATGCCCAAGGTCTATGGGCAGACCTTTGCCCGACTCGAGGACAATCCATACCGTAGTGTAGCCACTATCTTTACCCATGATATGCCTACCCTTCGTGGTTGGTGGCAGGAGGATTACCAGCGTGCCCAGCGTTATTACAATCAGGTACTGCAGCATCAGGGCTTTGCTCCCCAACAGCTTACCGGAGAACTGTGTCAGGAGGTGGTGGCCCGCCATCTGGCATGCCCCTCTATGCTATGTCTGATTAGTTTGCAGGATTGGTTATCTATCGATGAGGAGGTTCGTCTCCCAGATCCTGATGCCGAGCGTATCAATATACCGGCCAATCCACATCACTATTGGGGCTATCGTATGCATCTGAATATCGAGGACCTTATTGCCCATAAGTCCCTTTCTTCCCGTATACGTGGTATGATAGCCGTCAGTGATCGGGCTTAGTGGATGTTCCTTTCGTTTAATGCCCGTATGTAGTTGCGGGCATTTTTTTTATGCTCAGTAAAGTTTGCTGCAAAGGCGTGTGTGCCGGAGAAGTCTGCTTTGGCGCACATGTACAGGTAGTTGTGATGCTGGTAGTTCAGTACGGCATCCAGTCCTGCTATGCTGGCAATACGTATAGGGCCCGGGGGCAGTCCTATATTCAGGTAAGTGTTGTAGGGACTCTCCTTCTTAAGGTGTTCGCCTGTTATACGTCTTAGGCTGAAGTCACCCACGGCAAACTTCACCGTCGGGTCAGCCTGCAATGGCATGTCTTTGTGCAAACGGTTCAGGTACAGTCCTGCAATGGCAGGCTTCTCGGCATCGTTGGCCGTCTCCTCGTCAACAATGCTGGCCAATGTATAAATCTCCTCGTGGCTCAGGTTCAGTGCCTTGGCTTTCTTCTCGCGCTCATCATTCCAGAAGGCTTTGTTCTCCTTCTGCATACGTTGTATCAGTCCTTCCAAGGTGATATCCCAATATACCTCGTAAGTGTTGGGAATAAATAGGGCGGGTAGGGTAGCTTGGTTGTATCCAGCTTTCTGGCAAAATGCCTCATCTGTTAATGCATTTACCAATGTCAGGCTGTCCAGCATCAGCTTTTTAGAGAGTGCTCCCGCCAGTTTCTCCATGGTACGACTGGTGGGTATAGTCAGGTGTACGGGGTCCTGCTGTCCGTTCCTGAGTTTGCGGTAAAGTGTCAGTACGGGTATGTCCTGTCCCACATCATAGCGGCCTGTTCTTACCTTCTTATATGGTAATACCAGGCTTATGATATCTCCTCTCCATCCCAGTCCGGCTTTTTGCCACACGCTGTCTGGCGTATCATCATTATCTATATATATAATGGTATTGTCGGAATCCGGCTTTACGCTACCCAGAAAGGCTGATGCCGTTAATGTTCCTACAGCCAGAATGGCTAATGTTATTCCTGATATAACAGTCTTTTTACTAATGCTCATGTATCTGTTTCAAAAAATGCAGGTGCAAAATTACGGATTTCTGTAAACTTTACCGAAAAAAGGCCTGTATAATTTCCCTAATTTGGAAAAAAGGCTTATCTTTGCATTCGGTTTTGCCGATATGGCTCAGTTGGTAGAGCAACGCATTCGTAATGCGTGGGTCAGGGGTTCGAGTCCCCTTATCGGCTCTGAGGGCGCATTTAGAGAGTTCTGGTTCAGAACTCTTTTTTAATGCCACAAATATCAAGGAGCTGGCTTTGCATTCCCACGTTGGGAATGAATAATTCCCACGTTGGGAACAAAATATTCCCACGTTGGGAATAATTGATAAGCTACATGTAAAAAAGTTATAGCCTTCAGCCTTCTTACTTCAGTCTTCAGCCATCATCCATCTTACTTCTTACATCTAACATCTAACATCTTCCATCTAACATCTTCCTTCTTCCATCATGCATCAGACTTCAGGTACGTGTCACGGACCCGTCCCTGCGTCACTTTTTTTGTGGTTTATGGAATAATGATTATCTTTGCAAAAAAATGAGAGTGTTATGCTACGAAATATTCTTTTAGTTGCAATAGGTGGTGCGATTGGTTCTGTCTGTCGCTACCTGCTGTCTGGCATTAATGTCGCTTCATGGCCTTGGGGAACCTTTGCCGTAAACATCCTTGGCTCACTGTTTATCGGACTGTTGGTGGGATTGGTAAGCAAGGGCATTGTTTCGCCAGAAATAAAGCTGTTGCTTGTCACAGGTTTCTGTGGCGGTTTCACCACCTTCAGCACCTTTGCCAACGAGTCCTTCAGCATGATGAAGGCGGGCGATGCCTTACAGATGGCACTTTATTTGGCTGCAAGTGTAGTTATCGGCATCCTGGCCGTGTGGCTGGGTATGAATGTTTCAGATACCATTAAATGAATAATCAATGATTGGTAGTGTCGTGATATCCATCTAACATCATCCATCATCCATCATCCCTCTCCCATCATCCCTCTTCCATCTTACATCTTCCATCTTACATCTTACATCATACATCATACATCTTTCCAGAGTTAGGTGGTCCATGTATTTTGCGGAATCAAAGAACCAGCCCGTAATCCTTTGACTGTTTGAGAAATGTTTGTATATTTGCAATAATAAAACGTATTATTATGAAGAAGATACTAGCAATTCTGCTTATTTTGGTAAGCACAAGTTTAAATGTTAATGCCCAGTGGTTTGTAGCAGGAGGTACAAATATTGGATACCTCAAGAATAATTTCCAGTTTGCCTTAAAGCCATCAGTTGGATATGAGTTTAATGACAGATGGGCAGTTGGATTAGGACTAGGAATGGAAGTAATCTCAGACAATGTCTATGGCTACGTAGAGCCCTACGCCCGATTCAATTGTTGGAAAAATGACAAAGTGTTTCTTGATGTAAAGGCACGTGCCGAATTACTTTTCAATAGTGAGCTGATTGGTTCTCAAATTGGATTGTCCCCTTCCATTAGAATTAAGTTAAATGACCATTGGCAGGTTTATGGAGATGTAGGACTTTTTGGCGTTGAATATTATGATGGCGATTGGGGACCTGCTTTTGGCGTTGGCTCAGTTGGCATAGCAACAGGTGTTATCTATAGGTTTTAATATATATATAAGAAGGAAGTGACCTCAAATCTGGACACTTCCTTCTTTGTTATGAACGGATCAAAGAACCATCCCCTTATCCTTAATTGGCTTATTTTGCCTTTAATTCTTCAATCATTATCTCGTCTGCCGGCAGCCACTTCACGCTGTCCAGCTCATCTTTCGTCAGCCAACGTGCCGCTTCATGCTCATTCAGGTGAAGCCCCTCCGTCAGCAGGGAGCAGAGGTAACAATGCATCGTCAGGTGAAACTCAGGGTAGTCATACTCCACCGTACAGAGGAAACTGTCCACGCTGATTTCTGCTGACAGCTCCTCACGAATCTCACGCTTCAAAGCCTCCTCAGGTGTCTCCCCTATTTCCATCTTTCCGCCAGGGAATTCCCACCAATCTTTGAAATCGCCATATCCACGCTGAGTTGCGAAGATACGGTCATCCTTCTGTATAATAGCTGCTACTACCTCTATGTGTTTCATCATCAATCTTCCGCTTCCTCAGGCAACGTCTGCCACATCAGTCAGTCGCATTTTCCCGTCAGCTGCAAGAAGTTTCAACTGGTTACAATTTGTAACCGTTTCTTATCTCTTTCTTATTTCGCACCACTCTCGCTCTTGCCATACTCGTGAGTAAGGCTAGAAGCAGCCTAGAGTATGGCTAGAAGCAGCCTAGAGTATGGCTAGAAGCAGCCTAGAAGCAGCCTAGAAGCAGCCTAGAGTATGGGTAGAAGCAGTCTGCCTCTTCAACTCTCCTTTTTTCGCTTTCCATCGCCTAATTTTTTCTGCTCCCTCTCAAACTGTTCAAGGAAGTGAATCTCTACAGGAGTCAGTTCATTCTTCGTCCTCTCCTTGAATTTGTCATATTCTGCATCGGCTTTCGCTTTGGCCAGCTTTGCAGAGATTGAACCGGCATGAGTGAGTATGTCCTTACGAGAAATACGCAGGAAATCATCAAGAATTGCTATCCAGTCCTTCATGTACATGGGTCGATGCTCCTCGGCCTGCAACTCAGCAAAGTCCAGATAAAGGCTAACGATACGGTTCAGCGTGGTTATCTCTTCCTGTGACAGATAGTTTTTGGCTATCTCAGCATCTGTCTTCTGAGGCATCTCACCCGCCCATGTGGTCAGACCCATGAAGTCTTTCCTGGCATCAGCACGCTCGTAGATAATCTCCGCTGCCGTGTGCCCATGCACAGAGTAGTGCATTTTGTTCTGCACCGTTTTGAAGAACTCCTGCGTCATTTCCACCCTTGGGTCGTAGTCGATGCTGAGCGCATAGATCTCCAGCACTTTTCGATAAAACACCTTCTCAGACGAACGGATGTCGCGGATGCGTGCCAACAGCTCATCAAAGTAATTACCTCCACCGGCACGTTTCAACAGGTCGTCATTAAGCACGAAACCTTTCACAATGTATTCTTTCAGTACTCTCGTCGCCCACATGCGGAACTGCACGCCACGATATGAATGAACGCGATAACCCACGCTGATAATCATATCGAGGTTGTAGAAAGCAATGTCTCGCTCCACCTGTCTGTTACCTTCTGTTTGAACTGTTGCAAAAAACGCAACGGTTGCCTCTGGCGTCAGCTCGCCCTCTTCATAGGCATTGTTAATATGCCTTGAAATAGTAGATTTGTTACGCTGAAACAGCTCCGCCATTTGCTCCTGATTGAGCCATACGGTTTCACCTTCCAGTCGAACCTCTATGCGCGATTCTCCGTCAGGTGTCTGATAGAGCAATATCTGACCTTTATCTTCCATATATCTTTATAACGTTTTTATTCTATCCTTATTTCGTGACTCCGTGAATCCGTTCACCATGCACCCTTAATCTTGAACCGTAAGTTCCTCCGCCGCCATCGGCATCTGCATATCCTCTTCCTCCAGTTTCGGATAGGATACGACTTTAGTCTGATGATCTTGCAGCCATATATGGTTCAGCGTGAACGCAATCGACTCTAAGGTCTCTTCCCGTTTCTTTGGCGTCAGCTCGCACTCCCACACCGTGATGCAATGCCAGCCCATCGCCGCCAGTCTTTTCTGTTCCTCCTTGTCACGTTCCTTGTTCCTGCGAATCTTCGCCACCCAGAACTCCCTATTCGTCTTCGGAATCTTACAACACTCCGAACTCTCAATTACATCTTCCATCTTACTTCTTCCATCAGACATCTGTGGCAATGCCACCAAATGTCCATGCCAAAAGCAACCGTTCACGAATATGCACGTTCTGTATTTCCTCAGCACCAAGTCCGGATGCCCAGGCAGACGCTTATAGTTGAGACGATAGCGGAATCCCCTATTCCACAACCCCTTGCGCACAATCATTTCCGGCTTTGTATCCTTGCTTCGGATAGCCGCCATATTCTTGTGTCGTTGTTGCGGGGTTAGGTGGTCCATATATAATAATGTTATGTCCTAAGCTTTGCTTGCTTCTTGGTTCTTGCAATTCTGAATAATGGTATTATGAAAACATCCATGCACATTAGTTAGGAAAAGTTGGACAGCATATAAGGTGCTGAAAAGCTTTACAGAATCCATCATCACCTTACTCTCCTCTATTTCCTCACATCTTGATTCATAGAGTTTTTCAATATCCAGATGAGTCTCTACGTCACGTTCATCTTTCCACCAGGAGGAAGATTTGGAATGATTGTCAAGCAAATAGGTCAATTTCCTATACTCGAACTCAAAAGTCATGGGAAGGTGTTCAACAATTTCTGAAAGTTTATTCCACTCAGATTTCTCTTTCGTCTTCTTTTCAAACCCATATAGTTTCTTGAATCCCTCGTTGAGAATAACTTTCATCTTACCCCTCATAAACCGCTTGTCATAGTCAGTATCAGCCAAAAGGAAGTACTTGCTGATGACTAAGCAATCAATTGAGGTTATGACAACAAATTGACAAACAGAGAGGATAGTCTTATATGCTTTATGAAATTCATCATCTTTTCCATTAAGGCTATCAATTTCCTCTTTCAATATATGTAAGCTTTCTATATAAACTGAAATATCTTTATCGTTTTCCTTTATAAACTTCTCTCGTTCTTCATCACTAATCTCCTTACCGTTACTCTGGAATTTTATGAAATACTCTTCGTATCTATGATCCTTTATTTTGGCATATTGTATGGTGTCTGTAGCATTCATTATATTCCAATTATGTCATTTAACCTCAAAAGAAGTCACTATAGGCTTACCATTAAAATCTTTTGTATATGTTACAATGTCTTTTTTGCATGAAATGGTACCTATTATCAGTTCTTTAGCATTTTCAGATTCAGGGATGTAGTGAACAATGTTATATACATTGCCATTCGGGATAACCTTTAACACATCATCCGCTGATGGTCTCCTTAATACAGAAGCAAAAGAATAGCAATTTCCCGACTTACCCATTTTCACATAGTAGTATTTGTTATCTGCAACGATAGATAAATCATCATAAATTTTATTACTTTCCAGCAAATATGACGGGGATAAAGGTTGAATTAACTTTAATCTTAAATGACTTGGATTCGTGGGGGAAGGAGATATCTGTTCACATTTCTCGTCAGAATCTTTCCTGACATTTTTACTAGGGACAGGCACAGACGTAACAATGCTTTGAGGTGCATCATTTTCAAAGTCTTCATCATTGTTAGTTTCCTGAATGAGTAACATATCTTCATCCCCTTCGTTTAAGTCAGGCTCTTCATAATAATACTCACCCAATCCAAAGCCCTTCTCTCGTTTGGGAGACTCATCAACCTCCTGCCCACGGAAATGAGCCATCCAATGGCGGTTCGCATCTGGAAGCCCAAAACGCGTGTACATGCCTACATTGTCAAGTATGATACACTTTGTTTTCCCTTCAGTAGTTCTAAGACCTCTGCCCACTTGTTGCAGGTACATTGTCAAAGAACGTGTAGGTCGTGCAAGCTGAATGAACTCAATATCCGGACAGTCAAAACCTTCCGAGAAGATATTTACATTTACGATGATATCTATCAGACCTGCTTTGAAATCATTAACGTATTGCTGCCTTACTTTGGATGGAGTCGAGTCGTCAATGTCAACAATCCGAACTCCAAGCCGCCTGTAATCATTACAGATATTAGCACTATGCTGCTTGTTAATGCTGTAGATGATACCTTTCTTCTTCCACGCCAGCTTCTGGTAACTCTTGACAAGTTGTGCTCGGATATGCCCCAAATCCATTGTATCAATCAGAGCGTGTTCGTCATAATCCCCCCACTTGTCAAATTTGCGGATGCCGTCAATAGCTCCTTGCACCCAACTGTTAGGTTTCAACGAGTAATAATTATAAGGAGCCAGATAGCCCTGACGAATAAACTCCTTTACTGGCTGCGTGAGGATTAGTCTGTCAAAGATACGCTGGAATCCTGAATGATTCATGCGCCAAGGAGTTGCTGTAACACCAAGGAACCTGGCATCAGGGAACATCTTCCAAAGCCGTCTGTAAGTATTGGCCATTGCATGATGGGCTTCGTCTATGATGACAAAGTGGATTCTCGACCTCAGACGCTCCACATCTCCTGCATTTGCGGGATGTGTGATTGTCTGAATAGAAGAAACAATAACAGGATGCGAGAGACTACGATGCTCCTTAGGCCCGGCTAATACAGAATGGCCCACATGGAATACGCTCAGGCTCTTGTCTATCTGGTCAATCAGTTCTTTTCTATGTGCTATTACCAACATCTTATTTGGAGTATGTGTTTTCATGCTCCAGTCGTTGATGTCATGAATGATACTGGAGAACAGATATGTCTTGCCCGTTCCAGTTGGCATCTGCAACATAACGTGACGGACTTCATCCCATGTATGAAAGATATCACTCTTCGCTTTTTGCTGGTAGGGATGCAGTTTAGTCTCCTTGCCATTCTTCAGGATAGTTGTTCCTGCCTGGCAAATTGTCGCATATCTGATTTCTCCTTCGGTCATATCAAATCTTTACCTTTATAATATATAGGAGACCCTTTCCACTTTCTTTCCCAATCTTCGGTCAGCTCACCAGCTATTCGCAAACGTTCCATTTCCTCGATTCTTGCCTTTTCCAGAACAGCCTTAACATCTATTCCGTCAAACTGCACCTCTGCGAAAATACGATAGATAAGATACGAGCCATGAGGATCTGGGTAACCCATCTTCTGCATCACGACCTGAGAATACTTTGTGTGTGACGCTATCAGATAAACATGGGGATTTGGATGGCTTTCTGCACCTATCTCATAAAGTACAAGGAAACGAGCAGCCACAGCAACATCCTTAATTCCACCGATTGTTCCTGAGCGGGTGACATTATAGCGAACGTTATACAGCTGCCGTTCATCTATCCAAGCTTTCTGTCCCTTGTCTGAGCGGTATCCGCCGAACAAGAACACCTCTTCCGCCATATCAGCATAATTGAGTTTACGCAGGGAGACGCCTTCACGAGGAATAGCAGAAGCTATGGATTCTGTATAATGTTCGATGTTCTGACGTGGATCAGTACCCAGTTTGTAGTCTCGTACAATGAAGTCCTGGCTCAGCTGTGAAATGAGCTGTAAGTTCTGTTCGCGAAACTCTTCTTTCGATTCACACGAAAGATAAAGAATATCCCTGTCATTGTAGGGGCGGAACGTCTTTCCTATAATGTCACGGAAATGGGTCCTTATACTTTGCTCAATACCACCTTCTTTGTCTGTTTTCTGCTGAAGGGAGAAGAACTGGTATCTCTGTTCCAGGTATTTGATGAAGTGATTACGGAACATTTCACGTGCTTCACCCCTGAATGTTTCTTTTGCACCTTCGTTGCTTCCAGCATAGAGCGATAGGACAAACAGGAAATTGATGTCATAGTGTTGCAGAAGCAGTGTGTCACGGTCAAAAAGCCTATTCTTAAAATGCATAACAGGCTCTTCGTCTCTTCTGTATTCCAACTCCGCATCCTTATATGACAATTCTTTGCTCAGTAAGCCGCTGATAAAGAAGTTGGGGGTGATGTTATATCCCTCTGTGGCTTCGTCCCTGTAGATAAGATAATCGCGCCCTGCCCTTTCAGGATGTTCAAGAAACAGCCCCATATTGTACTGAATCACATTACGGGCATAGGTGTATTGCTTATATACGGAACGTTTCCCAGGAACATTATCTATCTTGTAATACTTAGAGTCACCGATGTAATAGATCATATCGCCATTGTTCATCACACCCTCATACGGGAAAATATGGTCAACAATCTTACCATCTGGCTGGTCAGCAAGTTCACTGGTCTTCAATTCTTTCTCAGACAGCAACTCGTCAATCATGGCTTCAAAAACAATATTGAAGTTCTTAACGAGCAAATAGTCGTTTTCTTGACGTGTTGAAGAGATGATTTCAGAAAGCTCAAAAAAGGCATAACATAGTTTCCACATCATAACTTCCCTGTCTGAGAAGTAACGATATTTTATTTGACGAAGACGCAACTTACCATAATGCTGTAGGTAGCGATGGAACTGACTACCTGTAATAAGCTCATAGTTTAAATTTATTACCGTATTAAATCCATATGTTTTCTGAATATAATTTAATATAGAATAAAAAATAACTATCAGTTCTTCATTATAATTAACTTCTTTGTGCCTATTTATCAGGTTAAGATAAACTGGCCGACCTTTCTGAATGAACGCATGTTCCCTGCTAATTGTTTTGTTCCAATTAATCCTGTTGTATCCACTATGTATATTTCGTACTTTAAACAAGAAGAAATCCTTCTCCCTGCGATTAAAGTCTATAATAGAAAGAATTATATCGACGAGTGTATTTGAAACTTTGGTATTACTACCATCCATACGCGAGAATGTATTTTCGTATACAATCTCAGTATCATCATTAAGGCGCTTGTATTCCTTTACGGCCCTATAAATCCATGCAGACAATCCATATATAAACTCCCGGTCTGTTTTGTTCATCTGGCAATCCGAGACATTTATGATATCCTCAGGGATATATTTTCCCAACACACGGGCGGGATTGGCTTCATTAATGATAACTTTGGGAAGAAAGAATACGCAATCTTTGATTTTGCTATTGTAACAATAACCCACATAGTTTACCCTTATAAAGCCATCCTTGCTATGGAGAGCCTCAACACCTTGCAGAATAGGTTCAACCCATTCAGCCTTGTATGGGTAATCTTCTATGATAAGTCTCATAATGAACTTCGCCTTTATTTAAAGAAGTCGTCAATACTTGTAGCTTCAGGTAAATCTTCATCTTCGTCCGCAAATGTATCTTCCCTTACCCCCGATACCATTTCTGATTCAGGAACTGAGCTAACAGTATCAGAGGCTTCGCCTTCTACTGGAGATGCATCATAAGTGGTAGAATCAGATTGAATCTCAGAAGATACTTCCGGTGTGATTCCGGATATAGGATTTAGCTTCAAACCCCAGAAGAACTTAATAAGGACATCTTCGTCAACATATCCATTTAAATCAAAGAAAGATTTGAATCGCAATTCTATCTTCTTTCCATCATCTTGTTTAATTACAAACGGAGAGTTGGAGTCGTGACCATAATCTTTAAAAACGTCATTCCATAGATAGAAAATCACTTTGGAAACGAATTTCTCAGAACTGATCTCAATCCCCTTTTCTGGTTTTGCAAACCAGTAGCCCATTTGTTTATCTTCTGACTCCGTGACTTTCTCAATTCTTTTGTTAACGGAATCAAGAAATTCCCACCAGTCATATCTTCTGTCTTTTAAGGCTATTACATGACCCTTTTCCGCATTCTTTATAGGGGTATATTTCCAATCCCAACGACGTTTAAATGCAGAGTCTATGGGGAATAGACTCTGGTCACTTGTATTCATTGTTGCCCAGATATAGAGGTTAGGGGGTAACATCATTACACGACCTTCTTTTATACCCTGAACCCTTATGTCAGAACTTTCAAATTCATTTTTAAGGAATCGCGAAAGATCGCTATCCGGCTCAATCATATAATCACTATACCCATCACTATTACGGTCTAATAGCTGGAACAAATCGCCGAAGATTTGTGCGCAATTTCCTCTGTTTATCTCTTCTACGACTAAGAAAACCTCTTTCTGAGTTTCAAAATCGTCATAGAGTTTTTTCCATGCCGATACATAAGCCTTTATAAATGGCTGAGCAACAAATTTATACGTAATAACATTATCTGTCTCATCTTTTGTAGGTTTATAACAACCAACAAATGAAGCATAGTCTGTATCTGGATGGAAAGTTACTCTGTGTTGTTCTTTACTACCGATCAAATTCTTAATACGTGTCGACTTGGAGGTACCAGGTGCACCGAAGAATATCTGCTGTAAGGGCATATCGGGATTGCTAAAAGCAGAAAACTTATCCGAACGGCCTATTTTCGAACGCAGATATAGTCCGATATTCCTTCCTTTGGATATTTCAGTAGAATACGCACTGCCAGGCTTCACATATTCTGATATCTTATATGAATTACCCTCAATATGCGGAGCATACATAATTCCGAAAAGATGCATATTACGTACCTTTTCACTATCGCCACCTCCTTCATACATATTCTTGGCAATCATCTGTAGACTCAGAAGATTTAAATCATCAGTATCATGGCCAGTTATTAAATCAGCTATAGCTCTTTCAACACGATGGTCTACATTACTATCAACATTCGTCAGACCATTACTTATAAGAGACGTCCGTCTTTTATTAATTAAAGTTGTACGTTGAGATGTTGATTTAAAATCTACGGGAGAATTGCTATTCAATACAACTGCGGTTAATTCCAGTCGGGGCGTTGAATCTTTTTCTCTTCCTATATTAATATCAGTTACAGCCCAGCTACCCGTTGGTAAACAATTCAATGCAACACCAATAGCTTCTATGCATTGTTCGTTATAATTGATTTCTTTATATCTTGCATCTTTGCTGTATTTCAATTGCCTCCTTCCACAATGATGAGTTTCACGATTCTCTTTAATGACAAACATGATGAATTTCTGATTATCCAAATGTATATTGTTGACATAAATATTATCAAATATAGATGCCAACTCTAATGAATAATTCTCCATATTGTCAAGAGACTGTCGTTTACCACCCTTTCCTAAAGGGGCAGATATATTCTCAACGTCTTTTACCTGATTGTATAACATGGCTACACAAATATCATTGAAACCTGCATAATCCATGTAATAAGATTTTGACTGCCCAATATCTTGGGTAAAATCCGGTGTTGACGAACCATTTGTCGTCACATTCATTGTGAAAGAGGTCTCCTTTAGCTGCATAACTGACTGAAAATATGTTTAATTAATTTACCGACTAAGTTCACATCCCAACCATTACCTGCCCGTTTGGACATCTGGCTATATGATATACCATCGTACTTTAATTCACCGTCTTTAAATCCCATCAAACGGAACTGTTCATCTATGGACATTTTCCGAACAATCTCCTTACCATCTTCTCTAGGCGGTTCTATTACTCTAAGGCTATTATGCTCAGGCTGAGTGATAGTTATACTTATAGCATCTCTTTTAATTTTCTTATTATATACATCGAAACACAATGGTTCATCAACAATAAAACTGTCAACATGATGCTTTTCCTTCAAATGTTCAATCTGACTATCAGACAAATAGAGATATGATGGAGGATTAGTATCCAAAAAATCCTTAAGCCGCTTCTTCAGTTTAACCTTAGGCGGTTCCAAACTAAAATTGTCAGGCAATCCATTTTGTTTGGCAAATATCCAAATGCGTTCTCTATTCTGAGGAATACCATAGTCTTTTGTATTAAGAACAGCATAATGTAAGTCTTCATCTGGACGAAGGTAATTCATCCTACGAAATTCTTCTACAATATAGTCAAAAACCGGTCTGAACTTTCTCTGTGTTAATCCTTTCACGTTTTCAAGCAGAACATATTCCGGCCTACAAACGTCCAGAATACGAACAATATGCTGGATAAGTGTACCACGGCCATATTTGTCATCAAAACCCATTTGCATTCCTGCAGAAGAAAAGGGCTGGCAAGGAAAACCACCAGTAAACATGTCAAACTGAGGAAGTTCTTCAGGATTAAGTTGGGTAATATCCCCCCAATTTTTAATATTGGGGAAATTTTTACAGAGAAGCTCACTTGCGAACTTATCTATTTCAGACATTCCTACAACTTCAAAATCAATGCCCGAACGTTTTAATCCATACGAGGCACCTCCATATCCTGCAAAACCTTCAAAAACTTTTATCATAATTATTCTTTGAATATCGATGCACCCGCCTTAACGTCTTTGGCTTCGTGAATTTCCTTTAGTATCTCTTTCTTGCTATCAAGTACATTATAAAAATAATCACTTGGAAGGCATGCCAGGTTCTTATATCCACCAAGGATATTGAATAAATGCCTCATATACCTGGCTTTAGCATTAAAACCGGTGCTGAACAAACTTTCGTTATCTCTCACAAATTTAAGTATACCTTTCATCGCTTCTGAGTAACGGATGAGGGGTAACTCGCCAAAACTACTTGTTCTGAACTCTGTATTTTTGAACAAATATTTGGTTAATTCATATTTATCATCCAATTCAGGAGAAACAGTAAGCTTTACATTCCACCAGAAACCGGCAAATGTGGTACGGAAGAACTGAAACTTATCCCTGAACCAATGGTGTTCAATATGATTAACAATGTCTTCATCAGGAAGGTCGGAAGGCAAGCTCCACCTTTCCTTCACATACTCAAACAAATCCACATGAGTTAAATAAACCCACAAATCATCTTGCTGTGCATATACCGGACTTATGTTATCGAAAGCCTCGTATATTGCAATTGCAGTAGTGTAATCGCCACCAGGGGTGGGATCAAGTTTTGACAACAAGTTATCAGAATGGATTATACCCATCAAACTTCTTGTTTGAGATTCATCATAAGGAAAGCTATTAGCCTTATAATTTTCTATCCTAATATTATTCTTCAGATGATGAATATAACCTTGTGTAAAAACCTTCTGTAAAGCCATTATTCTTTTTCTTTTGAAGCTAAATGTTGTTCACTTAGCTTATTGAACATTCTCTTATATGGGTCAGCCAATAGTGCTTGAGCTAACTCGTATGAACGCGCTTTATCCTCAATATTAAAATCAGAAAGTGCATCTTCAGTCTTGATTCGATAATCAATCACTTTAACCCATTGACATGAGGACTGGACTTTGGGGTCATACTCTGAGAGACATTTATAAAGCGCATTGAAAACAATTGACGCATGAAATAACTCATCAAAATCACGGTTGCCAGCAAATGCCTGGAACTGTTCAAACATTGCTGATGGTAGGAAAACAAGTATTTTGTCACCTGATGCATCAAACCACACAGACGATCCGTTTTTATCCTCCTGAACAACCATAAAAGACCCCGCACTATACAATATTTCATACTTCAGGCCTGCAGAATATTTCATGCTCGGGAATATAGCAAGTATATCTCCAGGCTCCATGTCAAAAAGAGCATCCTCATAATCCTCATTGAACTGGCTATTATGATAGTCAAGTATATTCTCCTTAACGGTTACATAACAATTAAACCAAATATCGCCTATAACTTCCTTGCGTCCAAGTTCTATGTTAAATGAAGCCATGTGAGACGCTTGCTGGCAATGATAACATCTGCGTAAATATGTTCTTGCACAGGTAACTTCACATGTAAACTCAGCCTTACCTTCTTCTATATACTTTAAGATATCTTCATTCTCTAATAAGACCTCTATGGTAAATGTATATTTTTTCTTATCAAAGATAGCGTCTACCCTAACATTGTTTGTATCAAGATTAGGCAATATATCATCCCCGAAACAACTTAGTACGGGATAAGGCAAAGATGCATTTTTACTCATGGATGTATAATTTTATGCTATGACGCATGTCATCCTCAAAAACGATGTTAATAACATTGCGACCTTCATGCAGTTTTACATTAGATATTACATTCGCAGAGCAGACTCCCTGGTCGGTTGATTTTATAGGAATTGCTTCGTCGCTAACTTCGCCAGCGCAATAAACCTGGATAATAGTATTTTCATATGCAAAATTGCTATGTATAATAAGGCGGTGCAGATAGCCGCCACCTGAGGCAACCTGAGCAAAAGCACGATAACTTACATTCAAACGACTGCGCCTCCTGGGGTCACCATCACCAGGACCATAGCCGGGAATCTCATTATGACCACCATGGCCGCCATTGCCATCTCCATTATTTCCACCATTGCCATCATTGTTTAATCCGCCGCCGGCACCATAATCACCAGTCCCAGGAATTACGCCTTCATCCCCCTCTCCACCATCTGGAGAAGATGTTCCATCAGTACCTTCATAGACAATTACCTGTCCTACAGCACCACTGGGATTTGAAACATCAACATTATTTTCATCAATGTCGGTTGTTGGTTCCGTATTTTCATTATCTGTACGATCGCCATCACCTACTCCGTTATCAGATTCTACATCAGCATTGTAATTATCATCCTCATCGAAAACCGATGGAATAGTAAGGAAATCCTCAAGCCCGCCAAACGTAAGCGAAGATGTGTTACCATTTCTGAATACTTGTGCAATGCAACGGTCAAGAAACTCTTTTATTTCATCTTCAGCTTTTTTAGCCTTGTCCTTGTCATTTTTATCATCGCATTGTTTATACGTCCATTCAGAATGACTTGCATCTTCCATTGTACGAAGAATAGCATTTCCTTGGGCATCGCGACAAATGAAGACACCATAAAAACCATAGTTTGTCCGATTACGCATACTTTTAACCATCATAAGAGGAGAACGCATCATAATAAAAGTATCTGTTCCGCTCTTAGTACGGGTTAAATAAAGTTCAACTTTGCCAAGTGTAGGCAGGACTTCCTCAAATTTCATATGGTTGAAATCAGAACCTACATTAGCATATGCATCCATGTAAGGACGGGGATTTGAAAAATATGATTTTGTATCTTCGGATTCAGGGAAGCTACGCTGAGCCCATTCAAAGATATTATCAGCATTAAGAGTGTATTTCTGATCGATAGCAAAGTGTATCTCCAATTTACGAGCTATTATTGCTGCCCAGAAATTGGTGATAGCAGCCTCAACAATCTTTCTCTTCATGCGATCAGTAGCCTTGCTTCCAGCATCAACACCAAGGATAAAAGCAGAGGTTCCAACTTCCTTTCTAACAAAACGAACGGGTATATCTTCTTTCTTTGTAATAGGCTCCTCTGACTTAACAAACGAAGCATCAGTATAAAAACCATAGTGTTCACGCTTCTGTCCGTTAATCTGATGAGTACATAAACCTGATACACCTTCGAAAACATATTGTCCTTCTTCGGTAAGGGAAGATATAAGCACTGTTCGGATTCTTGAAGCATTAAAGTAAGCGGCCTTACCAAATCCATGCGAACCGCCCTTGGCAGAATTGCTTTTTACAGAATTTCCGATGCTTTTTACAAAAGCGTAGAAGGGGCTTGATGTGGAACCTTTCTTGTAACCCATTCCGGTCGTATTTTCATCACTGACTTCCAGATAATGAATCTTATCGGCATTCCATGACGCATTAATGAAATCCAACATCGGCACAAATCGTTTCTTTGCATCATCATTCTTCCAAAATATAACACAAGCCTCCATATGCTTGCTTAATTCAAACAGCTGAGGATAATTGTGTGTATCTACCGAGGAACGCTTAAAAGTCACTATGACAGGTTCTTCATCATTCTTGGCGGCATCGAGAGAATTCTGGAGGGCTTCTCGCACCAATGCGTCAAAGGGTAACTTCTTGAAAATATCCCCCATTGCTTCGTTTGGGCCCTGATCTATACCTCCCGTACGAGGAGCAAAGTTCCATTTGCAATTCTTTTCCGCTTTACTCATAATAGAATAATTTTATATTTCGTTTCATTAACCATGCTCATTTTCCAATACAATGATGTAGGTTAATCACAAACATTAAATCATAATTATTTCTCTCATCATTATTTAGACTAAGGGCACAAAAAAGCCCCCTTTTCATTTGTTTTTGAAAAGAGGGCGCAGATGAAGATTGATGTTACCAAGGCCTGCGACAGCCCACGTCAGACAACAACCATTCAGTCCACGCCCTCAAATGAAGAGCGTAAACACCCGTTGCCTTGCCTGACTGACGTTTATCCGGAGGTCGCAGTTCTGGTAACCAGTCTAAGTAAGGATGTTCAAGGACTCTGTATTTCTTTTATTTAATCTTTGTTTTAGTCTATTTATTGTTTCTACGAAGCGAGGGTTGTTTTATTCTCGCTTTATTTAACTTTTACCCTACAAAAGTATAAAAAAGAGGTTTCCGTTCAAAATAAATTCAAATTTATTTTAGAAAAGGAAGGGGAAAAGCAGTTGTCCGGGATTTCCGAACATCTGCTTTTTCAACGATAACGTCAACGTAAACTTTTCAACTACCTTTGAACGCCTATGCTACGTCTACGCTACGCCCTTGCTACAAAGGATAAGAAAGGAGCATCAAAGGAACACTAAAACAGGAGTAAAGGAGTGCAAAAAAAGAGCTTGCCTCGCGGCAAGCTCAATTAATAACTAATGTTAGCTGAATTCAATTCTGTGATTTTTATCAATTCTATTATGGTCAAAAGAACTGGTGCAAAGGTACGGTGATTCCATAGATTGCACAATACCCAAAATATGTGATTTTAGTCTTCCAGATAGTAAACTACGGTTGTTACTACGCGGATGTTCTTGAGCCAGGGAGTGTTTTGGTCGCGGTCCTCGATGCTGAACTGACCCTGATCGGCTGTCTTGATCTTGCCCAGCTCGCTTTCTGAATCCTCGGCAAACTGCTCGGCAGTCTTACGGGCATTACGGGTAGCCTCGGCAATCATCTCGGGCTTGATCTTGTTCAGACCAGTGAACTCGTAGCTGACAGAGGAACCCTCGTCATACTCGTTACCTACAATGGTAACACCCTTGCGCATCAACTCGGCCTGCTTAGTGACGAGCTTGCGCACCAGATCCACGTTCTTGCTGACAACGGTTACCACGCAGTTGGCCTTGTAACGGTAACGTACCTGCTCGCTGCTGTAGCTCATATTGGCCTGTTGGTCAACCAGAGTGGGAGGTGCCACAGAGATTTCATCATCGCTCAGATTGTTTTGTTTCAGGAAGGCAACCACGGTCTTGGTGTTTGCTTCGATGCGCTCATATAGTTCTGCAGGATCGTTGCCCAACTCCTTGAACTTGAGCGGCCACGTAACCTTGTCTGCCTTCATTTCCTTCTCACACAAGCCCTTGGCTGTGACGGTACGGTCCATCTCCTTGAACTTAACAATACCACTCTTGATGGCTCCTCCTGCCAGGAAGAGACCTATGGCCAGGACTACTGCCTCGCCAATGTACTTAAACTGAATGTCTTTCATAACATTATTGATTATGAATTGTAAATTGTAGTTATTTCCTCTGCAAATATAGATATAAACAGAAGAAGTCAGTTCAAATTGCAGTCAGATTTAACAAAAGTTGATAATCATTTTAAGATTTTAGGCTTTGATATGAGTTGGGGATCATAAACTGTAACCTAATGACCACTCTACGGAGTAGGAACGGTCAAACTGATGAGCGCGGAGGTCGAGACCGGCATATAGTCCGCTCTGCTGACCAAAGTGATAGCGTATGCCAATCTTCTCGAAGGTGCGGCTGATGTCCTCTGTCAGTCCGCAACGCTTATACAGATATACACCTGCGGCAATATGAAGTGAGATACGCCGGTACCAGAATTCCTGCTTCAGGTATGCCCCGATGCGAAGGGGAGAATATCCGTCAGGGTCTTCCTGCCCTTTGAGCAATAGGTCTGTCTGCCTGTAATTGTTGGCGTCTAAGTCAGCCTCCAGTCCAATGCCGGTTGCAAAGACGGGGGTATAACGCCAGACGGCTTCTGTTCCCATTACTCCGCGGAAACGCGCAGGAGGGGTACGTGCCGGGTCATCAGAGGCAAGAATCCCGTCAAGCTCTATCGGACAGCTATGTACGCCGGCAGCGGCAAAGAGGTTGTATTGTATACCCTTGGCGTACTCGGGCTTCTGGGGTGCTTCTGCTCTCTTAGGCTCATATGCTTTCTGTCCCAGGTAATGACGGACGCCTAAACTTACTGCCATCTCGTTGATACCCTGATTGGGAGAACGGAACATTCCATTGGAGTGATGCGTCAGATAGAAACCTGCTTGTAGCGCCCATTGTGGGGTGAACATCCACTCGGCCTGCAGACCTGCTCCTAACATGGCAAAGACCTTAGAGCCTATGTAGAGGTTCTTGGGGTTCGTGTAGTAGTCGTAATTCTGACTTGAATATGCCATACCCAGTTCTATTAGCGGACCTGCCTTGAATTGCCTGGTACGCACCAGATTGAACTCGGCAAAGCCGTACAGGTTAATGATATCACCCAGACGGGAGTCGTTCTTGAAATTCAATGCTCCCATTCTGGCATAAGAGAGTCCTATGCCGAATGTTGGATAGTTGAAAGCCCGCTCGAACCAATTACCGTCCTTAGGCAGGGTGGACAGCCCGATTTTGGTATCGAAGATACCGTAGTTATGGGTGTCTATCAGGTTGGAGTAGATGTTATGCCCATTCAGTACATGACTGTATCTGCCATCGGCACTGATGCTGAGATGATTACGGTCTATGCTCTGTGCTGACATAGTGCAAATGCCTGTCAGCAGGGAGATAACGAATATTGATAAGCGAACTTTTTTCTTCATTATTCTGCTTTTATGGTGGTTAGTTGTATAAGGTTTTCTGGTGTGTCACCCGTGAAGAGGGTGTAGGTGTTTCCCTTCTGAAGCAGGGGAGATGAATAGAGGATGGTTAGTGTAGGGTAGGATGGTGTCTCTATCACGGCTAGTTCATTACCCTCGGCATCTGCAATCTTGACATATCGCTTTACATCCTTATTCTTATAAAGGCGGAAGTAAGCCTGCGTAGATTTGTCAGCCATGGGCTGGTCGCTCTTATAGCCGACTCCGATGACCGTCCCCCCGTTGCAATAGAAATGGTTCACGTCAAAGGCTGCCTCAGCGCCCTCGGGACTATATGTACTGATGATGCCCCCATTGACGAACAGGTCGCCCTTGGAATCCAGCCCGTCGTTAGTAAGACTGGATGTAAAGGTAAAGCCACCGTTCACGTTCACTGATGAACCAGCCTTGAGGGGGTCGTCATAGGTGGCTATGTAGTAGTTGCCACCATTGATGGTTATATTCTTGGCTGCTGCAAGTCCCACGGCACCATTATGTCCAAGGGTCTTGATGAAGAGTTGTCCGCCATTGATGTTGATATTGTTAGCCATCACGGCACGTGCACCCAGAGTAGGGTTGTTCAGGAAGTCGGCATCAGTGAGTGTGCCGCTACCTGTCAGCAGGAAGTAAAGGCTGCCATCCTCGATGGTTACATCGCCTGATGTTCCGATACATTTGCCATTGAACGCCTCATTGTAGAAATTCAGTGCATAGTGGGTGTTGATGGTCAGATTGCAATTAGCGGTGATGCTGGACAGCATAGTACCAGGCTCTGCAGCCGCCAGTTTGCAGGGGTGCAGACTGTTCAGGCTGATTCGTCCATTTTCGGACTTTCCGCTAATCAGCAACTCTACACCCTCTAATTCTGTTGCCAAGGAAATGGAATCACCGTTAACATCAACATTTATGCCAGTGAGATTGCCGTTGACCTTGGCATAACCATCGCTAAACTGGATGTCTATGATACGTTGAACATTGACCATTGAACATTGACCATTGCCACTTCGTTCTCGCTTCCAGCTCGCGACCCCTTCGGCGTTGAGCATTGAGCATTGACTGGGTGCATAGCGGGTTTCAAAATTGAAGAAATGCTTCAGGCTGTCGGGGATAAAGGCAGGGGTGGGGTAGATGCCCGCATGTTTAGTCTTGACTTCCTTTATCCCGTCTATAGGATATTCGTGCACGGCATCCTCGCGTGTCACGGTCATCATGCCATCCTTGTAGTCTATGGTGGAGATACCGTCTGAGAACTCCTGTTGAACGGTGCCAGGCAGCGTAACAGTGTTGTCCTCGTGCTGGGATGTTACGTCATTACCTATAATATAAAGGGCTGACGGAGTAATCTCCTTGGCGTATTCCGCTTCGTTATATTCGTCGTGGGGCCATGTTGCAGAAGCCATTTCCTGATTGAAGATGGCGTAGTTGTCCTCCAGGAACGACATCATATACTCTACCTCTTCCTGAGGTGTTGCGGCAATCTTCTTGCTGTTCTTATAGGTCGGAAGCCATCGTGCCCTCTCGCGTTCCCATGCTCCGGAGGTTGCAAACAGGTTGGCGTACTTCTCCATGATGGCCCTGACATTCTGGAGCGACAATTGATGGGTAGAGAGGTATTGCCAGCGATTGTTCATCTTGGTGGCAAAGTCGTCGGGACGGATATTCTTGGCTTTGAAACGGTGTATCATATGGTGGTAACCCAATTTCTCGCCCCATGCCATCTGCTTGATGTCCCGACCGGTCTCGTCACCTCCAGCATACCTTCCGATGGAGCCATCCAAATCCCAGAGGGTAAACAGGTACTTGGCTTCCTTTTCCCAGTTGCGTACACTCAGATAGTAGTTCTTCTTCTGGTTGTCGAGCAATTGGAAAGCCTGAATGAAAAGAATGAAATCAATTACATTCTGCTCGTAAAGCTTATCCGTGTAATTAGTATTGAAGTCGGTGTTGCCTGTCCGCATATAATCAATGATATCGCAAATGGGGTCGAAGAAGGCCTGACTGATGGTATCGTCGGGGTATTTCTGCTCCCAGCCATAGGATTTTTTGGATTCGATATAAGGCCACAGGAAGGAGTCGTTGGCAGGCTTGTCTGTGTAGCTGGAAAGGTAGGTCTCGCCACATTCCCAGATAGCTTTCCACAGCAAGCCTCTCTTTACCTCTGGTGTTGTGTCGGTGGCTTCCTTGGTTTTCTTCAGGTTCAGCTTCTTACGATCAATCTTGTCCGTAAAGCACATCAGACCATAATAGCTGCCATTCACAAATACCTCTACGAACTCGCCCTGTGTACCGTTGCACTGGTAGCGGTTGTCTGTCTCGTATGGCAGTTTATCGACGGCAGTCCACAGGTCCATCATTACACGGTTACGCATACGACTGTAGTCGGTATATTCAGATGCCAGAATCCAGTCGTCATCCTTGCGGTAGCCCAGCAAGTGAACATCCTGACTCTCGCCATCCTTTATCAGTTCTATGTTGAAGCTCTTCTTGGCTTTGGAACCAGATGTGGCACCACGTGGACGAATCATTATGTCAGAGTTGAAACATGCCAATCCCTCGATCTGTGACTCCTTCTGCTTGGTACGGCAGCGGGCATCTATGACGCTCAGGTAGCCAGGGTATTTCCTGGTATGGTTCTCGTTGTCCTTGGAAATGGAGTAATTGGCGGACATCTCCTCCAACGGACAGTCTATAACTATAAAGGGCAGGGTGCTGAAGACCAGTGTCCACTGCTTGGTATCATAGTCAATGGTCAGCGTGTTATGGCCGTTTACTGTCCAATCAGATATGTCCACATTGCCTTGCTCTCCATTTACCAATACCACATCGTTCATTTTAATGCTAATATATCTTTTCTCGTCCCAGCGGAATGTTCCCTTCAGTTCATGACTTACTCTGGGTTCTATTGTAGCATATATAGTATTGGCTGCTGTGTCGGCAACCAGAGGTATCTCGTTCAACCACAGTCCGCAATCACGTTGTGCTTTCGCTCCCAAGAACGAAAACAACACCATCCACGTTATGATAATTATCTTTTTCAATTTATGAATTATGAATTAAGTCTTCACCTAAAGTTTCCCAGTTGTATTGACATCTTCTCTAATGTAAAGTCGTATTCCGTTACGGGAGTGTCGCTTAGCGACTTCTCGAAGCTGAGAATCTTGTATCTGTTTCCCACTTGCAGACAGCTCAGAGAGAACAGTGCACTGACACATCTGTAGGTGTCGGGCGTGGGAATGGCCTTGATGATATTGCCATCGGCATCTGCCAGTGCCAGATAGCTGATGCTCTTCCCCTTTACATAACACAACACACTGGCTTGTTCGCTGGATTCGTAGGGTTGGCAGTTGCGGGCGCCAAGACTTACAAGCTCGCCATTCATCACCTTGAAGGTCTTACCGTCGGTATCAAGGCCCATTTGGTCTATATCTCCACCAATGGTATAAAGCAAGCCGTCATACAGATACAGGAAGCTGACATCGAATCCGTCATTCTCTGTGCTGCATATCATAACATCACCACCCTTGATGTAGCACCCCTCGGCATTCATGCCATCGTCAACGCTGTAGCTGCGTACCTTGCCGCCATTGATGTAAATCTCTTTCTTTGACTCGATACCTTCAGCAGCTGCGCCACCAGAGCATCTTACATATACATTGCCCGAGTTGATTGTCATCTTACCTGCCGACTTCATTCCCTTGGGAGAGGCTGCTGCCTCTATCTTCTGTCCGTGGTCATCCTCTGTTTTCTCCTCGGGGATACGTTTGCCACTGGTGCGGACGTAGATGTCGGCATCGGCAATGGTCAGGGTGCCCAGATAGTTGGTCTTGGTTTCGCTGACCACCTCAGAATGACCGGCACTGATGCCCTTGCCACCTGTTCCTGTCGATAGGCAGTATATCTGGCCACCTGTGATGTTCATGTCCCATTCACTTTTCAGGGCGCAGCAGGAACTATAGTCCTCCTCGGTATCGTCATATACGGCATCGCCCGTGGTGATAGCCTTTATCACACCGCCTTTCATCCACAGCAGGGAGTCGGAGCAAATGCCCTTGCTGGCATCACCCTCGGAATAGGTTCTGAGAACGCCACCGCCAACGATTACATTGTCCTTGCCGTATATGGCTTTCCCCTTCTGGGCATAAGCGTTGACATGAACGAATCCACCCAGCAGGTGAACATAGTCGTCCGAGGCAATGCCGCCTTTCTTGTTGGCATTCACACACAACTGTCCTTCACCCGAGATGCATATCTTACCTTCGGCAAAGATACAGCCACGTTGGTCTTCGCCTTTCACTTTGCTGTATGAGTAACCATCTGTAAGGATGTTGACGGTGTTGGCAGGGAGGTCGATAAACAAGCGCCTTTTCAGCTGACTGTTGATGACGGGTCCCTGGGGATTGGTCAGGCTGAGTCCGTTCAGCACCAGACAAGCCTTGCGCTCGCTATACAGTTTAAAGCTGGCATCACTGCTGTTGCCCGTAAGGATGTATTTTATTCCAACGGCACTTGTCTGAATGGTCAGGTGCGCTCCTTCCTTGGTAACGACAAGAGAGTCCGTATCGCCTGTAATACTCACTTCATTCCCGTTGTAGGCTATGTTTACGGTCTTGCTCCAAATGCTATGAGTCAGAAAATCATCATACTGTACACTCTTGGGGTCTGTAACCTCGGGCTCTGCCGTTATGCGCTGTTTGTCAGTTTCCTCAAAGTCTATGTCATAGTCAAAGTCTGCCCAGTACTTCTCAGGCAGCACCTTTAGCAGCCAAGTATCTTTCTCGCGGAATGCCATTGTCCCTACAGAGGCTGCGTCTATGGTGTAGCTTCTGGCATTGCTGTCCCAAGCCCTCATACTGTCAGTGCCGAATGCCATCTTCTCAATGCCGTTGACGATGCGCATCCGGTTGTGTCCGTTAACATTCTGGTTGATATAGACATTATGCTGTGCCCAGTTGCTGCTTGCAACCAGGAACATACACCATGCTATCAGGACCTTATATTTGCTTTGCATATTTATTTCACAACAAATTTAACGCAGCTGTTGCCTGACTTCAGCAGGTAGGTTCCTTTGGCTAATCCTTTCAGGCTGACTGTGGTACTGCCGGCGTTGGTTCTCAGTCTGGGAGTTACCATCCGTCCTTCTGTATCATAGATGGCAACTTTGTCTCCGGCAACGGTTACCTTACCATCTTCTATCTTCATCCTGGCGCTGTCTTTCTGCTTGTCTATGGCATCTTCTTCATCGGGATCCAGGGCATCCGAGAAACGCCAAGAGTCAACGCCAGAGAAATTCCATTCCCCAACTGTTCCCTGCAACGAAGTCAGTGTAATGGTTTTGTCACCGAATTGCATTTGCGGTTCTTTGGCAAGGCTGCACACAATCTCCGTGCCATCCGTTAGACGAATACTTATAGAGGAACTTGCAAAACCTGGCAATACTCCCAGCATTGCAAAGGCAAACATCAATTTTTTCATAGAAATATAAACTAATACCTCACTTATAATGTGTTTTATTGTTACGGATGCAAAAATAGCATTTTTATTCTAAATTGCATTCTCATCAGCGCTACAATATTATCTCCATGGTTGTTTTTTGCACTTGCATACCCATTTTTCTGTAGAAACTGAGGGCTGGGTCGTTACCCTCCCATACATTCAGGGTGATGTTGTGGCAACCTATGGAGCGGGCATACTCATGGACGTGTTCATATAGTGCCTTGCCTACATGCTGACCGCGTGCCTGCTCGTCAACACAGATGTCATCTATATACAATGTCTTGTTGTCTTGCAGCAGTAGGTTGTCCCGGACCTCTGTAACCTGACAGAAAGCATAGCCTTTTACCTCGCCGTCATCATAGACAAAGATGGGCTTGCTGCCATCCTTGAGCAGGGTTTCCAGTTCCTGCTCATTGTATTTGGTTGTGTAGGGCTTAAACAGGTCGGGGCGTATCACATGATGAACCATATTTACCTGATGCAGCAGATCTATGATGCGCTTGATATCTTTAGGGGTTGCTTTTCTAATCATGTTCTCTCCTCTCTCAAATTCAGTTTTAGTCTTTATTCCTTACAATGTTCAGAATCTCCTCTGCTGTATCCACAACCGTCAGGCCTTCTATACCTTTCATGGGTCGGTAGCCCCAGCTGACAGCAATTCCACGTATGCCGCTATTCAGGGCTGTCTGCATGTCTGTCTGTGAATCACCAACCATCAGGGCGTTTTCCTTTTGGATGCCAGTCTTCTGTAGTACCTCCTGAACAATCTCAGGATCTGGTTTTAGAGGGAAACCAGGACGGTTGCCCAGAATCGCCACAAAGGGTATGTCGGGGAAGAACTTCTTTATGAGACGTTCTGTTCCCTCCTGAAATTTGTTCGAGGCCACAGCCATTAGCACGCCATCTTTGTGCAGCTGAGTCAGTAACTCCTGCATTCCTGCATAGGGTTGGGTGTACTCGTCTATATGGTCGGTATAATATATCTTGAAGTCCTTCAGGGCCTCTTCCACCATATTGTCCTCTTTGTGACCTTCGGGCAATGCCCTTTTTACCAGATTGCGTACACCGTTTCCTACCATCATCATGTATTCATCATGTGTGTGCAACGGAAAGCCACGCAGTTGCATGGCATAGTTAACAGCCTGGCTGAGGTCGTCTAATGTATCAAGCAAGGTGCCATCCAAATCAAACAGCACCAGTTTGCGTGTGTCATCAGAACTATTAGTACTGAGAGTATTCATTCCGAAATTTGTTTTTGCAAATGTACTCATAATTGCTGGAATGACATAGAAATCATGGGAATTTATTTAAGTTTCGCAAGCTCAACTTTTGGAGCAAGGGGCAAGGAGCAAGGGGCATGAGATATGTTTTTGCGGTCAGTGGTTAATCAACTATGAACTATGAATCATGAACTTAATGTGTAGAACTATCCTCTTGCCCCTCACCACTTGCCCCTTGCTCCTAAAGTAAAAAAAAAGAATCCCTCCTCGGCTCTCGCGAGCAAAAGAGGGAAGTCTCCTCTAATGAGAAAAAACTACAACTATTAACTATTATAATTAGAAATCATTAAATAACCGGCCGGAGTAACGGTATGTTCAATGTTCAATGTCACAGGCTGCGACAGCAGGCTCGAAACGGAGTTTCAATCTTCAACGACTCTGATCTGTAATCTGTTCCTTTCATACCATGCACACACTTTCTCTGCTAATTTGCGGGCAAGACGTGGGTTCTGGCTGGCCAGATTAGTGGTTTCGTTACGATCAGTTTCAAGATCGTAGAGCTCCATGTCTGTGCAATTGTCGTTGCAGAGTAGTTTCCATCTACCGCTACGAATGGCCAGATGCGGACTTCTGTTATCCTTCTTCCCTGGGAAGTTGAAACTCTTGTTCCGCCCAAAGTCCCACATCAGGTCAGTCTTACGACTCTTCTTGTTGTTTCCCAGGAGTTGGCGCGACATATCCTCACCTCGACTCTTGTATCCCTTCTCGACGGATATGCCAGCCATCTTGCAGAGCGATGGATAGAGGTCCATGGCACTTACAATCGAAGATTCATTACGTTCTCCAGCCTGAATTTTAGCGGGCCAGCGGATAATAAATGGCATATTGATACCACCTTCGTAGAGACTGTTCTTGGCGCCGCGCATACCCAGGGTGCGACGTTGCATGAAACTGGGTGCAGGGCCGTTGTCACTGGTGAAGATTACGATAGTGTTTTCTGAGAGTCCCATTTTGTCCAGTTCTGAAAGGAAACGTCCCAATTGAGCATCCATCTCCTTCAATACGGGTTCAAAGGCATCCTCTTTCTCCCATTTTTCGCGTATTTCAGCAAATACCTCAGGAACCCAGGGTGTATGCATGTCATCAGGCCATAGGTTCAGGAAGAAAGGCTTACCGTTCTGCCGGCGGATGAACTCAAGACTCTTATCTACAAAATAAGCGGTTCTGTTCCATCGCTTGATACTGTCCGTGTTAGCCCATATCCAATTCCTTGATGTAATGACAGGGTCTGGATCAGGACTCTCGTAGGTAGAGACATGCTCATCGTACCCATAGTTCTCAAATCCGGGTGCGTCTGTCACATCCCTGCCACCGCCCAAATGCCATTTCCCGATGTGTGCCGTAGCATAGCCGGCTTGCTGAAAAGCTCTGGCAATGCTGGGGGCAGTGGGATTCAGGTAGTCCAGCTGCTCAACTCTTCTGTTGGCTGCTCTGGTATCCATGAAGGTGTTTATTCCATGTTCCAGAGGGTATTGGCCGGTGATAAGGCCGCATCGTGACGGGGAACTGACCGGAGCAGCAGAATAATACTGCGTAAAGGAAAGTCCCTGCTGAGCCAGACGGTCGATATTGGGAGTCGGTGTATAAGAGCCCCCGAAACAGCTGACATCGCCGATTCCCATGTCATCAATGTACATGATAATGACGTTGGGCTGCTTATCTTGAGCGTTTGCGCCTGCTGCAGCAGCTAACAGGGTCAGAGCAGATATCGTGGTTATTTGTTTACTTTTCATTCTTTTTATTTTCCTACAACGATCTTCTTTCCGTTTACGATGTAGATGCCCTTCTTTAATCCATTGAACGTTGAACATTGAACATTGATCATTGAAGAATCCTCTTGCCCCTTGCTCCTTGCTCCTTGCACCTTCCGGCCGGCAAGGTCGTATATCTCCCCTCCATTACGGGAGATGGATGGGGCGGGTCTGTTGATTGCATCCTCGGCATCACCATTGTCAGGAACTACGGCTATTGTACGGGCATTCATATTGAATACCACGTAATAGTCCTTGGGAGCGTCGCCGGGAGTCCATTCAATACGGAATCTATGGTTGTTGCCATATCCACGTACAAGATCGTCGACAATCACGCCGTCTGCCAGGTAACAGTCGTTGTCAGCTGCTGTGTAACTGGCCTCAAGCCATCCAGGGCGTGATACGGTGCTGTACTCAACATCCTCTAGTGTCGACCGGCTTGCCATAATAAGGAAGGTGGCGTATCCGGGATATACATAATCCTCGAAGAAGCGTACCTTTCCTGCGTAAACGCCATCGCCCTTATGCTCCAATGGAACGGCTTCGTCATTCCTCCAACGATGTTCGGCCCCTTCCTGATCTATGATAGAACCACAGACAAAGACACGGTCATGCCATGCATATTCAATGGGCTCGAAGACAACGGTGCTGTCTTTGGGATTAAGGGTCACCTTCATTTTTGTGCCTATCATCTGATAGTCCTGGTCAGCCCCGGCAATGAGAGGATGAATGTTCTTCTCGGGTGTCACGAAGCGGCGATAGGGTTGATTTGACTTGAAGGTCTGATCCAGTCTGGTGAAGTAAACACCTGCCCGGGCATCTGCATGAACCAGATTGGCACGGTTCTGCGTAGTAAAGATACCTGTGTAAGTGCCGTCTTCCTGACGTTGGAGCGGATAAATCTTGCTTATACTGTTATATGCTATTGCATTGCCTTCTGCATCTGCCAGATCGCCTTGTACGAAGAAACCTCCTCCTATCGTCGCATCATCCCTGATGTCTGTTAAGTACTGAATGGTTTCCTCGTCGGTAAGGTCACCGTCAATGAGATGATTCTCCATGTCTTCAATCCTGACATAGCAGGCATTGCTTAGATCAGGATCTTCTTCTACCACAGCATCTCCTTTTTCATACAAATATGCCATCATCTTGACCAATTCCTGATAGGCTGCATAACTTTCGTTTATGGTATTGAATTCAGCATTAATCTGTCGTGCCAGCTCCATCTTCCTTTCAATGTCACCGGCGTTTTTAGCCTGATTGATAAGGGATGAGAGGTTATTCAGGTGCTCTACACTGATATAGAACTCATATAGTTCTTGTGATGTACGAATATTCTCAAGTCGGTTCTCATAGTTCTCCATCATACTTTGGAAAGCTTCTTCGTTTTGACCGCGATAGATAAGCTGGAATTTACCCCATGCCGTTACACCTCCGTTGTACCATGGTGTTCCGGTGCTACGTATACCGACACGCAGTTTGCCACCTTCTACGATAGCATAGGCATGGTTCACGAACCGACCGGCGGAGAAGGCAAAACTCATAGCCTGACGACCTTCAGGTACCCAACCGGTTCCCATGTCAATATCGTAGGAGTGTGTCTCTTCTCCATTGTGCGGAGCTGACGGGTCGCCTGACGGATCGTAGCGACAGTTCACTCCATTGATAGCCTCGTCGTAGGGGAGGATGCACTTGTAGAGGTTCCATACGGGAGTGTGGAAATCATTGATGAAGATGTCTGATGCCACAATCTCATCACCGGATGTGTCTCCCAGTCCGATGTTGCCGGTACGCTGGTATGCAGGAACGATCAGTTCGTAGATACCATCGGGGAGTCCTTCCTCCAAATCCTGATATACATAGAATGCCGTGCTCTTGCTGGCACTTACGGGATAGATATCAAGGAAACCGGTACGGCTGCTGAAATTGTAATCAGTGCCGGTGCGGGTTGTTGCTGCAACCCATCCCTTGAAGTTGCCGTCCTCAGCAAAATCGGCATTGTAGATGAAATTGCTAAGGTCGGTGCCCTCTGAGATGCTGTTCTTGACAGCCAGATTGAATAATTCCTGGGCAAAGGCCTGCTCTTCGGCTAATTCCCCGGTAGTCAGCATTCTGTTTTCTGCGATATACTGATAGGTGCCGTTGGGTAAGCCTTCTACCTCGTCTTCATTTTCATACAGGTATGTGTTGAGCAATTCTGCATAGTGGCCGTTGAGGTGTTCACGTGACTCAACATCCTGCATTATGGCATCGATAGCTGCTGAATAGTCGGTATATGCAACATGGCTTGTGCGAATTTGCTCTGGTAAACGTGACAGTCGGTCGGCAAGATTCAGCATCTCTTCCAACGTGCTGACCCGGCTGAGTGCTTCACGGGCCTCCTCGTATCCCTCTGTCAACTGTGCCTGTCCCTTCAGTTCATCCAATTCCTGCAGGTTCTTCTCCTGCTGGGCAAGGATAAGTGCAATGGCAGTAGCCTCATCGGCATTCTCTACGCGTTCCAGTCGCCAGGTATCCCATACTGTCCAGTTACCATAGAGATACATCTGGTTTTCAACGCCTACGCGTACAGTATCTTCAATGTTTTCAACAACAAAGTAAATAGGCTCGTTCCAATACAGACCTTTTGAGAAGTAGGCGTTACAAGCCGTCAGTGAGTTTGGGACATATAGACCTGTTGCTTCGTGGTAAGTCTGGGTTCCTGTACCGATCTTCTTCTCTTGTATGCCTTTGGCGATATCCATGAACAGATTACTGATACGACGACCGCCTGTCTCAACATAGTACTGGCTATTATGGTAAAGCTGTACGTAATCAGGATTCAGTTCAGCCTCCTCATATGCCTCGCAGTCAGTGTCGGTCCATGCCTTCACACGTGAGAGACCCTGAACGCGCAATTTGTAGAGTCCGGGCTCCAGGCCTTTCAGTTCCTGATAGGATTCGAACCACTTCTGGTTCCAGTGCTCGGCTACGCTATTGTTAATGGCAAGACCCGAACCGTCGTTGCTACCTGAATTGATATAACCCTGTGCATTGTCGTGATCGGCGTTGGCAAAGATACGGATAAAAGGATAATCCTCGTCTTCTTTTCCACATACCTGACAGAAACCGTCCACAAAAGTATGAGGTGGAATAACCACATCGCCATTGTTAGAGTATTCTGCATTGTCGGGGTCGTATGTGCCATCGCAACGCATTTCTGCCTTCACAACAACGATGCCATGAGTGGGAATGAAGGTTGGGAAGTTGTCTACCTGCTTGCCATTGTCGAGATTCTGATACCAGCGTATCGTCGACTGATCTCCATTCAGACGATAGCATAGAGAACCTGTCTCGAGTTCGTCGAACCCGATGCGCTGTGCCTGACTACCATACATGCTGAAACAATTGGTGACAAGGGCATTGTCGTGACGGAAGGCGTATTTGTCCTCACCTTGAATGCCGGAAGCAGTAGCCGAGGTCCAACAGTTGCTGATGACGGCCCCGTTGTTGCCTAACCATGCTACCAGTGCGGCACTCTCGGAACCACCCATGATAGAACCGGTGCTATAGCAGTTCTCCACTGTCAGTTTGGCAATGCTTTGGAAATTAGCACCCAACACAGCACCAGCGCAAGTGGTCAAGCCATCAACATTACCTTCGAAACCCAGATTACGCAGTAGGACGTTACCTGCCAAACCGCAACCGCCTATGAGGGCAGTTCCCTTGGCTCCTGTCAGATGACAGTTTTCGTCCAGACGCAGATTCTCTATGGTAGATCCTCCTCGGATAAAGTTGAAGAATCCAGACCAGTCGTGAGTCACATCTTCCATAACAAGGTTGCTGATGGTGTGATACTGACCGTCAAAATGTCCCAGGAAAGGAGTTGCAAGCGAACCGATTCCGGCAAATTCCACGCCATCCATGTCGATGTCGTTATCCATTACAACTTCCAGATTCTCGTGTCCGGCTGCCACATATTCTGCCAACCACTGCAACTGCAGAGGGGTTGTCATATGCAGGATGCCATCTACCGGTTCTACGAAATGCTCGTCAAAAGCACCGCAAACGGTACAGTAGAAGTCTCCATCGACGAAGGTATGAGGAGGAATAACACTTCCCTCGTCAGAGTTACTGTAGGTTCCTTCCTCGCCAATAGGTGTGCCGTCGCAACGCATATTGCCTTGCATGAATACCTGCTTGCTGGTGGCAAAGGGAACGGGGTAGACATCCTGTCCGATGGTCTGATAGAATGTAATAGCGGATTGGTTCCCGTTCAGGAAGTAACAGAGACGTCCGCTGGTAACATCCTCCATCGTGAAGTCATGGTCAATACCCTGACCGGCACCTTCCGTGCCGCTGATATCAAACATGTTGATGATGGTGCCTGTGATGCGTCCCATTTGCATGTCACCATTGAAACCTGTTACCAGCCCCAGGTTGATGATGTTTTCCTGAAGGTTCTGGTCATTGTTGCCGTAATAGCCTGCAATAACGCCGGCATAGCCTTCAGTCGCTGTACTGGTAATGGCACCGGTATTGACGATGTTGCGGATACGCCAGGTAGGTGCATTACCTGTCTGACCACCCACCAAGGCTGCCACATCGGTACCGCCTTCTGCTGTAACGTTAGCTTCGTTGATTATATTCTCCAGTGTGATTAGTCCCTGATTACCTTGGCTGCAGCCTGCTATGGCGCCTACCTGGTGATGGCCTGTAAACGAACAACTCTTGTCTATAATCAGATTACAGATACGTGTGTTGCTGTCAGAGTTGCCACGCAGGTAGCCGAAAAGTCCTTGTATATTTTCCGTTGGACGGTTGATGACCAGATTCAGTATCCTGTGTCCCTGACCGTCGAAGGTACCGCGCCAGCGCAGGTCAACATTCTTTGCTATGGGAGTATGGTCTATGCCTGCCATGTCGATGTCGTTCATCAGACGTGCTGATGCATCGTTGATACCGGTATTTACAATAGCAGAGTACCACTCCAGCTGGTATCCGTTGGATATCTCGTAGAAACCGTCCTCGGCCTTTGTTACGAAGTCCGGATCCATGGCACCGCAAATGCTGCAGAAACCTTGCTCGTACTCATGCGAACCGAGCAGGCAGGATGGCGGCTCTGCCTCGCGGAAGAACCAGAAACTCTTGTGGTTGGTTCCAACGGCTGCCATATAAGACTGTACATATTTGTTATCTTCATGCCAGTTTAGTCCGAAACAGTTGGCACTGCTGAAGGCCAGGTCGCTATGGTCTGAGCTGGTCAGTCCGAAACAGTCTGTTCCCTCGTTCGGGGCGGACTTAATGTAGTACTCCACAGGCTCTGTTCCCATCACCACTGTCACCTCTTTCGTCTCGGCAACCTTCTGAGCGTAGCGCATGGTGAACAGGTTCTGCACATAATAACAGCCTTCCTTGTCCGTTGGGATGAAACGCCAATAGGAATAGGTGTCTAATCCTGCATTACACTGGATGACGTCTTTCCCAGTGTCCTTCATATAGGCATTGTGATTATTACGTGGAGAAATTGTGTAATACCGGTTCTTGTCAATGTCAAGCCCCCATGCAGATGCTATACTCAGTATCAGCATCGCAAGAATAGTAAAATTCCGCCTCATTGTTAGTTGTTTATAGTTTATGGTTTTATTTTAGTTTCAGTTGTTGATTTTCAGTATTCCGTTGTCTATTACTATTCGGTTGTGTTTTTTTGAGTGTCGTAAATCTACGGGGCGTCCCTGCACGTCATAGACTCCTTCCATATATTCTTTGCATGGATAAGGGGAAGACGTTGATACAGTGCCTGTTATAACATCATCCGATGCCTCGTCGAGTGTCCAGAAGGAACGGTGGTTGGTACCAGCCGTAGCTGCGTAGGTCTGTACCAGACAATCTGCCTGATTGCTTTCGGCGCGAAGGTTCAGTCCAATGGTCCCTGAGGAGAAATCGTTTGGCGTAACGGAGGTGCAGGCGAATCCATATCGCCCGCCCTCCGTATCCTGTGCTGCCACTCTATACTCTATGCCTTCGATGCCCATACTGATAATTGTGCCAGAGGCCTTCTCGTACCCCTGAATGTAACGTCCCGTCTGTACGTTGCGGATATGATAACAATGCGTATGGATTGTGGGCTCGAAGGTCCAGTAGGCAGCTTCGCCAACCTTTCCTTCACAGGATATTCTGTTATCGCTCTCCATGTTGTCCACCATATAGGCTGGTGTTCCGGAGAAGTTGCGTATAGTGTAGGCCTGGTCTTTCAGCGGCCAGTTCTCAGCTATCGGGTCGTCGGTATTCCCGTTAGGGTAAAAAGGGGTAGGGTCGAAGGTGTTGTCCATGATTTGGCGTATCTGCCCGGCAGACAATGCACCCTTAAAGAACCATGCCTCGTCTATATAACCCTTGAAGTAGCTCTTTCCCGTTTTATGTCCGCCTATTCTGAACCCACCGGTGCAGGCCTCAAGGGAACCTACTGATACGGTACAGTCTCTCTCGCCGTTAATAAAATAGGTAATGCTTTGGTCAACGGGATTGCTGACTATTGCCACATGCTGCCAGGCGCCTGGCTTGGATGAACCTGCCGTTGCCCTGTGCTGGGAACCGCCCAAAAAGCTGTTGTAAAAAAAATCAGCCGCTCCCCCTCCAGTCGGAGCTTCGGCACGGGCATAGAGATAGATGCGTCCTGTACCTTCGTTGTCTTTCTGGGCAAGGATAACTTCGTCCCTGACATAGGAGCCGTTCTCGCTTAGGCTTCCTGCACCGGGGGCAGTTGTATTCTCGTTGTATATCCAGGCACAGAAAGTGGTCTGTGTTGTCTGTGTATTCAGGATGCCGTTGGTGTTCAGGTCCAGATACTGAGCATTGCCGTTCAGGTGGAGGGCATTCCCCAGTTTACCTGTACCATAGGTGACACCGTTGGCGCTGGGTGTAAGAACGTATTTTGATGGGGAGTCATCATCCAGATTACCGTCGAAAGGGTAGTGGAAGATGAGCTCTGTCTCGGTCTCCTTGATTTCAGCCGGAACGTTCAGTCCGACGCTTTTTGCCCATGTGTTCCATAGGGTCTTCATCTCGCGCACCTTCTCGGGGTATTCGGCAGCCACGTTGTTTGTCTCAGACAGATCGTGCTCCAAGTCGAACAACTGCCATCCGCCATTGGCAAGAGCCGTCAGGCGCCAGTTGCCCTTGCGGACAGCCTTTCCGTTCTCGTGCTCCCAGTACAGCGTGCGTTCGTCGTCCCATTTGTTCTTCTCCTGAAGTAAGGGGACAAAACTGCGTGCCTCGTCGCAAAGCGGATTGATTCTGTTTCCGCCATAGAACGAGGGGTATGTTGCTCCTGCCAGCTCCAGGCAGGTAGGCATGACATCCAGGAAGGTACAGGGCTGGTTCATGATGGTTCCCTCCTTCTCCTTGGCCATACCTGCAGGCCAATGCACGATGGTGGGTGCTGCCGTTCCTCCGTGGAACTGGGTTGTCTTCCAGTAGCGGTAGGGCGTATTTACGGCACCTGCCCATCCTGTATGCAGATAGTTGTAGGTGAGCTGACTGCCCGGATTGGGTGAGTTGTGCACTACCATCTGACCATCACGCGTACGGTCGTGGCGGTCAAAGTCTCCGATATTATAGTTCTCGCTCGATGCGCCGTTGTCTGAGGTAAAGATAATGATGGTGTTGTCGAAGATACCCCTGCGTTTCAGTTCGTCTATGATACGGCCTATGTTCTGGTCCACGCAGTCAATCATGGCAGCATGAACTTCCATGTTGGCAGATTGTAAAGCCTTGTTTCCCTCGTTCTCCCACTTGCGTCCTGAGGCATTGGCGGCGACGGGCATCTCATCAGGATTGACAAGTCCCATCTCTACCATCTTCTTGTATCGACGGTCACGCATGGCATCCCATCCATCGTTATATTTGCCCTTGTACTTGGCTATGTCCTGAGGTTTGGCCTGAACGGGCCAGTGCGGTTCCTGGAAGGCAACATACATAAAGAATGGCTTGCCGTCTGCTGTCATCTCGTCCATCATGTCTATGGCCTTATCTGCTACATAGTCAGCATAATAGAAGTCTTTAGGTATACTATCGGTAAAGATAGCCTCCTCGTTATGAACCAATGAGAATGGATCGAAGTGATCAGTCACGCCCCAGATGGTTCCCCAGTGCTGGTCGAATCCCCGGTTGCAGGGGTAGGTCTCAATGGGGGCGAAGGGACGGTTATTGAAATAGCTCTGGTGTGAGAGCCACTTCATCTGGTCCTGGTTGTTGCCGATGCCTTTTGTTAGTGACAGGTGCCACTTGCCGCTCATGCCGGTGTGATAGCCGGCGTCCTTCAGTGCCTCAGGGATAGTGACACAGTCGCGTGTGAGGCTCTGTCCCATACCGGTAATACCTACTGTCTGGGCATAGCGTCCCGTCAGCAACTGGGCTCTGGAGGGGCAGCTGCGCCCGGAATTATAGAACTGTGTGAAGCGCATGCCTGAGGCGGCCAGCTCGTTCAGGTTGGGGCTCTCCACCTCTCCGCCGAAACACTGGAGGTCGGAATAGCCCATGTCATCAACTACAATAAGCATGATGTTGGGACGTTGCGCCTGTTGTGCAGAAGCCATCATCGGAAGTAATGCTGGCAGTGCTTTTAAAGCTTGATGATATTTGTGTCGCATCGTCTGTATGATATGAATGTTATTTGTTATGAAGTTAATTATTTTACGCTGATTTTCTTTCCGTTTGCGATATATAGTCCGGGAATACTGACAGAATTTAGGAACCGACCCTGCAGATCAAAGATGCCGCCAAGGCTTTTGTCAGCAGAACCGACGCAACACTCCACAGGGGCAATGCCGTCTGCTGTATCACATATAAATACAGGGTATTCGCCCTCATGAATAGTCCAGATATTGTCGAAATCCCAATTCAGCGTATTTGTATAGAAATCCTTTGAACGGAAAACGGCATCGTCCATTAACTTGATGGTTCCATCCGGTATCTGTCCGCCAACTCCTTTATCTGAGTAGTAGTTCAGTTGTATGCCCTTGCGAACATATAGGCCCGCCATGTATTCAACTACGTTGTTGGGCGCTGCCGGTAACCGACGGGAGTAATAGTAGTTGGGCGTAGCACCTGTGATACTTTTAGCCAGCACAAGCACGTCCTGCAGGCGGACATTACGGTTGTTGTCGGTGAAACCTATGACGCCTGTAGCACAGCCAGAGGTATGGCTTTCCTGACAGGTGGATACATTACCCGTATAATAAGTACGTGCTATGTCAAGTTTCGCTACTGATGTGCCGTTATTGGAATGGATAAAACCTACTATTCCGCCTGCGCACGAAGGGGCGTCCATGGCGGTACTTAGTCGGGTGGCCTTAATGTCTGCGTTCACATAACAGTCGTGTATCACGTTATAGTCTGTATGTGAACCATCGCGGGCCACCCGACCTACCAACCCACCTGTTTCACTATCGCTTGTTATTTTGCCTGTGACGGCAACACGTTCAATGGTACATGCACCAATCATGGCACCTGTAATACCACCAGTAGGAGCTTTGCCCGTGATGTCCACGTCCTGCAGTACAAGGTTTTTTACTGTTCCGTGGTCCATACGTCCAAACAGGCCCTTAAATGCCTTTGCGTTCCTGATGGTGAGTCCCTTAATCGTATGGCCCCTACCATCCAGAATACCCGAGAAACGTGCCGGGTCTGTATCATCCTTACTTGAGGCCCCGATAGGTACCCACTCCTCACCTTCTGGTATCTCTATATCATTAGCTAAATAATAATTCTGGGTCAAGTCCTCACGTATGGCATTCAACTCTTCGTAGTTGCTAACGGGCTGTGGAATCTTCAGCGCAGGATCTTCTGCATTGGGACCGTCCATCAGCACGCCTCTGTCGCCTTGTTCCTTCATCCAGCGGTGCAACTCACGGTCCATCATTTCAATGCGTTCCTTGTATTGCGGGTCGTTGACCAGATTGTTAAGTTCCCAGGGGTCGGTCTCGTGGTCGTAGAACTCTATGGCGGGACGTTTAACGAAACGGTCAACCAGCCACTGGGCATGGTCGTCGGTCTTACCTGTTGTTATCCATGACTGCCACATATTGTTGCCCTCGTTCATCATGTGCTTTTCGTAATAGGCACTGTCGGGCGTAAGGTTCTCTATCAGTTTGTATCGCTTGTCCTGTATGCTACGGATGGGATAGACGGGTCCCTCTGGATTGTTATTGTGCATACCATAAACCCATTGGCGTTTGTCGGTCTCTTTGCCCAGGAATACATCCAGCTGACTTATGCCGTCAAGTCCCTCTACGTGTCCTCCTGCCAAGTCAATGAGAGTGGGCAGGATGTCCTCGTATTGTACCAGGGCATCGCTACGTGTTCCTGCCTGAACCTTCCCAGGATAGCGAACAATCATAGCACTCGACTGTCCGTATCGGTAGCAAGTCCACTTGCCGAAAGGCATCTGAGGCCCTTGTTCGCTGAGAACGATGACAATTGTATTCTCATCAGCACCGGATTCCTTCAGGGCATTCATTACCATACCGACCTCATCGTCAAAAAGACGAATCTCCGCCAGATAGTTGCAGAAGTCATTGCGTGTCTTTGTATTGTCCACACAATTGGGTGGCAATACCAACTTCGACGGATCAAACTCCGAGGCATCGCCGGCATCCCACGGCATGTGACTGTTGATACTGCATACAAAAAGACAGAAAGGTTCCTCCTTGCTACGTTGCATAAACTCCAGAATGCCCTCAGGAGTGGATTTTGCCGGATGTGAAACGGTACAACCGACCACGAACCCTGGTATCTTCTCAAAACCATAGACTTTGGGTTGGTTTATCGGATGATCCTTACCAGCCCTACCTACGCGATAACCGAGGTCGGTAAGGTAATGTGTAACGCTCTTTGTCTTAGAGTAAGTAGCTTTGTGATTCTGATAAGAGCCGTGACGGGCGGGATACAGCCCAGTGTATAAGGATGCGCGGATGGGAACGCTCATGGCCATTGATGCGAAATTGTTGGTCATCAGCATGCCCTCGCTGGCCACGCGGTCTATATTGGGTGTTGCCAGGTTCTGACCACCATAGCAGCCCAACTCACACCGTGCCATATCATCGGCAACAATAACCAGGATGTTTGGTTTTTGCTGGGCCATCCCCGCTGCAATCCCAACAGCAGGTAATGTTGTTAAGATACTTAATCTTTTCATCTTCTTGCTATTTTAGAGATTGCAGGGGATGTCACTCTTCGGGGTCGTTATCATCTCCCCAAACAGCCCAGTCGGCCTCCTTTGTTAACGCTGCACCACCATCTACTGTGGTGCCTTCATTGATTGGCAGGCTCTCTGCCAGCATGTTGGCTGCCAGAGCCTCTTCAACATGTGAATTAGGTTTAATATATTTCATAGGTTTTTGGTTATGGTTTAATGGTTGGCGTTTTTGAGGTTATTTGTTGTATCTTAGAATAGAATCTTCTTTCCGTCAATAATGTAAACACCCTTCTTAAGTCCATTGATCGTTTTTCTTCCAGAAAGGTCATACACAGCGGTAGCAGATTTTTCATTCTTCACTCTTAATTCTTCATTTATTGAGGTAGCGTCATCAGCATCAAGGTAGAACGCCTTAACGTTGCTTCCTGCCATTTCAATGTAGCCCTTGCCTGCTGCAATGGTACTGCCGGTGCTTGCCTTATAGAAGCCAACCGTGCCGTCCTGCTGAGCCAGTATGTACTGCGAGCCATCGGCTGTGATACCTTCAGAAGCCTTCAGTACGTTGTCGGTCATGTCGCTTTGGGCTGTTGCGGCAACTGTTGCGTAGAGGCTGCCTTTGAGAACAACGGCAGAACCGGCAGGTACGTCGCTTACTTCTGTAAAGCTGACGTAGTCACCGTCAACGGCTCCCTTATATGCCTGAGCGCCAAGGACTATAACATCCTCGCTGGCACAATAGGTGGCATATCCGGCAGCAGAGATGGTCTTAGGCTCCAACTCTGTGAACTTCCAGAAGGAACGGTGGTTCTGGCCTGCCTTGGCAGCAAAGGTCTGCACGATGTTGTCGTTGCGCCAGTTCCATCCTATACAGCCGTCTGTAAATGCTGTGTTGGCCTGGTCGGCAGATGTCAGACCAAAGCAGTCTTTGCCTTCCAAATCGCTGCAATTCACTACTGCATAAGCCACAGGGTCATTGCCTATTCCTACAGGCACTTCTGTGTTAGTTGAGCATGCCTGAACATAACGGCCTGTCTTCACGTTCTTAACATAGAACTGACCGTTGCCTGCATCCTCAAACTGCCAAAGGCTGGCGTTGTCGAGGCCGCCCATTGCCAGTTCGTCACCGCCATTGTCCTTGACGTATACGCTGTTGTCGTTGCGGTTGGACATTATATATACCTTATTTGTATTGATAGTCATAGGTGGGGTTACCAGGGTAAGTTTCCAGAAGGAACGGTGATTAGTGCCTGCAGCAGCTGCAAAGGTCTGAACGGTATTGTCTCCTTTCCAGTTCCATCCCACGCAACCTGCTGTAAACTCATAGTTCGCCTGGTTGGTACTGGTCAGACCAAACATATCTGTTCCTTCGGCGGAGCATTCCTTTATGCGGTATTCTACCGGATTAGTGCCCATTGTCACGTTTACCTCGGTGCTTGTGCTGCACAGTTGGGCATACCTACCAGTCTTCTTGTTCTTGACGTAGTAGCAGCCTTCGTTGCCAGTTGCTATGAACTGCCAGTAGCAGGCATCATCGAATGCACCCATCTGAATGATATCAACACCAGTGTCCTTAACAAATAGATTAACATCATTACGGTTTGCAATGGTATAGAACTTGCCGTCTTCAATGGTTAAGGCAGACATGTTCTGCATGGCACAGAATACAGCACATAGAATAAGTAGAATTCTTTTCATTTTATTTTGGTTAAAGAGTTGTTGCGTTTGTTTATTTTTTCTGCTGCAAAGTTACGGCTATTATACAATACGAAATAGCACTATAAAAAATATATATGCAGAATATAACGCAAAAAATGCGCATATTACCAAATATCAGCAATATACGCAAATTCTTATGGACGTATTTTATTGGATTTATATATAGAAAATATATAGCGTTAACGCTATTTTAGAATTCAAAATTCGAAATTCAAAAATCAAAATTTCGCTAACCTCTAACCACTAACCGCTAATTACCCAATGTTCATCACATCCTGTTCAAATGTATCGGGATTCTGGGCCATGGCGCGGAGGCGTACCCTGTAGTTCAGGATGGTGTTGTACGAGTAGTTCAGCACCTTGGCAATCTGCTGGTTGTTGTTTATTCCCAGTCGTATTAGGGCATATATTCGCATCGTGGGGGTAAGAAGAGCCTCGCCTTCCTGTTTTCTGTATTCTGGTTGTAGCAGGGCATTAAAGTCGGTCACGAAGGTGGGGAACATAGACATGAACAGCTCGTCGAACCTGTCCAGCTGCTCTTTCTTACTGAAGTTTTTCTGCAGTTCCCTGATGGCTTTCTGAACCTGGTCATACTGTCCTTTCTTCAGTTTCTGCTCAACCTTCACGGCAAATTCCTCAAACATATTTGTCAGTTCGCTGTTGGATTCCAACAGTTTACCCAGATAGGCATCTTTCAGCTTGTTTGAGTCGCGTAGCAGCATACCGGTGCGTGCCAGTCTTTCGTTATCTTCCTTCAGTTGGCTGTTCTCGTCCTTCACCTTCTTGTCCATGGCGTGAAAGCCCATCAGCAGCTTTCTGTTCCTCTCGTAGCGGAATAGGGTGTGTATGATATATATAAGGAATACCAGTACTAAAGCTGCAAAGAAGTAGTTCAGCCTGCGGTGCTGTTTAGAATTCTCCTTCGTTATATCCGGAATAATCTTGTCTATGTGTGTTATCTGCGAGCGCATGCCGTAGTACTCGCCGCTCTCAATGGCGATGTTCACGTATTTGCTTACATCATATTTCTGATGGTATTGTCTGAACATGTGTTCCGTCAGGTCTATAATGGCTATTGAGGAGTTCTGCGCGTTCAGGATGTCATTCTTGGTGGCTTCTATGTAGTAACGGGTAGCCGGCTCATGTATACCCTGATGCTTGAAACATTTGCCCAGCGAGGTATTTGCCAGGGTGTACAGGATGTTGTCTTCTTTGGGGATGTACTTCAGTGCTTCCTCAAAGTACTTCTGGGCCACATCAAACTTTCCTTGTCTGCCATAGATTCTTCCCAGGGCAAAGTTGTTCATTCCCTGATCCTTTGAATATTCCAGGCTTTTTCTGAACATCTCCTGACCTATGTTGTTGTATTTGTTGGCGTTGACGGAATCGTTCACATAAACGGCCAGACGTTGATAGACTATACCATAATAGAAATAATACAGGGCCTGAATACTGTCGTTCAGCTCGGGGAAGTCCAGGTCAACGGACTTCAGCATGTCCAGTGCCTCCACAAACAGGCATGCCTGCGCCATGTTGAAGCTTGACAGGATACGTGCTTCCGCCTTCAGATTACCGTCGCCAATCTTGTCAGACAGGATGCGCATCTTCTGTGAGAACTCGCTGGCATAGTCGTAAGAGAACATCTGAGCCTTCTGCAGCATGCGTCTGTTGGTCTGATACCTGAAGTGGTTGTCGTAACTTGTACTCTTATGGAGTTGCAGCATAACAGAGTCCATCTGATTCTTCAGGCTGTCCCTGAAGAACTCTCTCTTGTCAATCAGTTCGTTCAGGACGCTTAGTTCATACTGGTTATAGCTGCTCATTTCCCTTTGGTGCTTGTCTCTGCATAGATAGAAATAAACACCTGTCAGAAAAAGAATGATTAGGAAAATACCAATATGTCTTCTACCTCCATGTAGTGCAGTCTTCATTCTGAGAGTTCGTTTTTAGTGCTACTAGTTGTTAGTTTTGCTGCAAAGATAAAGTTTTTTTGTTTATACGTTGTTTAAATCATATAAAAAAACCTTGAGCGAATCCAATAAAGGCTGTATGCGGTCGGTTTTCTGTCTGATCTTTTTTCAACCGTTCTCTTGCTTTGTTTCATTTTTCTTCTTAACTTTGTGTCAGAATAATCTAAAGTATATTCACCAAACAGATACAGTCTATTATGGAAAATCAGGAATTTCATTATCAGAGAAACTACAAAGAAAAGTCAATTGAACTGTCGGAGGCGTTTCCCGTCCTCATGCGGAAGGTATATGTATGGATGGCATTGGCCCTGCTCATCACGGGTCTGACGGCCTACTATGTAGCTACCAGTCCGCTGCTTATCGGCGCTATCCTTACGAACAGAGTTTTGTTCTATGGCTTAATCATTGCCGAATTGGCGCTGGTCATCGGTGTCAGCGCAGCCATCAATCGCTTGTCCCTGCTGACGGCAACCTTGATGTTCCTGCTATACTCCGTCATCAATGGCGCAACACTGTCCATCATCTTCCTTATCTACCAGTTGTCGTCCATTGCTACCGTCTTCTTTATCACAGCCGGCACGTTCGGAACGATGGCCGTGATAGGCTATACCGCCAAGAAAGACCTGTCGTCGATGGGGCGAATCCTCTTTATGGCGCTCATCGGCATCATCATAGCCACCGTAGTAAACATCTTCATTAAGAGCGGCGGACTGACAATGATATTGAGCTACATAGGCGTGTTGGTCTTTGTAGGTCTCACGGCCTATGACTCACAAAAGATTAAGCAGATGCTGCTTCAGGCAACAGATGTGGACGAAGGCACAAAGAAGGTTGCTCTCCTGGGAGCCCTTACGCTTTATCTGGATTTTGTCAACCTGTTCTTGTATCTGCTCCGCATCTTCGGAAGGAGAAGGTAAGCTGATTGCCAGAGTTAGTACAAATTATGGACCTTTTCCAACTCCTTCCCTTGTAGGGACGGGAGTAATTAGATTCCGGAAGTCTGTTTCTCCCTCCCCTGCAAGGGGAAGGCTGGGTGGGGGCCTGTTAAGGTTCGGTTTTGTAAATATTATTCCCTTCGTCATCCGCAAGGCTTAAACTTTGGGTCTTAGGGGTCACATTTGCAACTATTAGTGCGCGCAGAATTTTTTCTTAGTAGTAACAATTGTTGCTCTTAATACCCGCTGTTTCTGTCCTTATCTTTTGACACTGCAAAGGTACGGCAGTTTTATGGAATGTCAAAATAAATGATACCATAAAACGACATTTTGCAAACAATGTTTGTTGACAGTTTCTTCAGTTGACAGTTTCCAAAAATGAGTGAATTATCCTTTACTACCTATATATATATAGGCAGTAATCACTTTTCGTACTTCTGAACAAAAACTGTCAACGAAGATAAATATATTCTTTTTAGGGGTCAAGATGTCTTTTCCTGAATACGGTTGATCATGGTACCGACCCTTCTGATACCATTTACATGAGGACAAAAATGCCCCCCCATGGTGATTATTCTGGGGGGATGGTAGATTCTGGTAGTGTGATGTAGAGGTTATTCCAGTAGCCCTGAAACTATATCTCCGTGTCGTTTCTCGTCGTTCTTTACGCTCTCTACTTCAGGGAAGTCCTTTATCAGATGCTCATAGCCTATGGCAGCATCATATTCTCCTTTGGCTATCAACTTATAGAGGCGCTTCTTCCCAAGGATGTAATACAGCAAAGGCATGATGCGGGCCATTGTTTTCTTTGGCTTCAGCACCTTCTTTGTGTAGCTGTGGAATACGCTTGCGTGTCTTCCTTCTTCTCTGGAGAGCTGCAGGAATGCCTCGCGTTCCTTCTCTGACCTAACTACTTTAGCCAGTTGCTGATACATAAGTACGGCATTCAGCTCACCTTGCTGACTGCGCAACAGTTCGTTGTATTGTTCTTGTGTCATATTGTAAGGCAGTTTGTTATTTCTTCTCATTTCGCCTATGTTTTCTTATATCTGTGTGCAAATATAGTGTTTTTTATTATGTTTTCTGCACTTTAATCCCAATCTTTATTCCTCATTTTTCATATTTTTTTTGTATCTTTGTACAGGATTTCAAGACTAAATGGAACGCTTGTCTTTATGTTAGCTGAGAAACTTTCGAATCACCCCTTCCTGCTTACTCCTTTCCTACATGTTCTGTTTTTTCTTGCTATTGATGGAATACTTGCCGTTATATATATGCCGCATAATCCTTTTGCCTGGATTATCTTCTGCCTTACAGTATCCCTTTTCTTCTATCACATGATAGCAAAACGGCAGGTACTCTGAAAGTTACTTCAGTTTGATAATATCACTCCATCGGGTGGTGGGATTCTTGCTGCGATGGTAGTGCTTAATGGCTTTGGCAAAGACTTCTGCCTTCTCGCCTTTACCCTTGGTATGTTGCTGACTACCTAACACTATGGTTTCGGAGCTGTTAATCATCTATTTCGGTATAAGCAAATCTCGCCGGATCTGTTCGAATCCGTTGGGTAGGATTGATGCTTATTCTGGTTTCTTAATCGAAATTCTTGTGATCCGGTAGGTGTTCAGGCGCAGGCGGTGTCCTCTCGTTCGGGAATGAAAATAAAAATGTTTTTATTTTGTATTCCGCTCACTTAATCGTATTTTTGTGCCACAGATAATTAGAATATATGGCATATACATACCAATATCCAAGGCCGGCAGTTACTGCTGATTGTGTGGTGATGACAAGGGAGCCGGTGCCACAGGTGGCCTTCGATTACGAGGACATCATGCGTGATGCAATAGCATTATATAAAAAACAGTAATCCATGGCACTACCGAAATTCATAATCACGATGGACGGCTACCTGCGTCTGGGCATGGTGAATCAGCATAAGGATTTGCTGATAGGAGATGACCAGTGCATAGGTGGTGGGTACTATCAGTTCGACTGGGTGAGCAACCGCCTTGTCCTGGACCGTGCGTCGTATGACTTCGGACGCCCTCGCTGGCATCTGCTTGATGTGCTTAGGGTGCCTGTACAATATAGGGGCCTACGCATCGTCTATCTCTATGATGATGACCACGAGGATTATATTGTGAGCGATGAATTACAGATAGAATACTACGAATGAGCCAGCGGTGGTGTGATTGTAGGGGGGCATGGGTAAGAGCCGAAAAAAAAAGAGCTCTCAAATTTTGAGAACTCTTTTGTGATTCGGATGGGGCTCGAACCCATGACCCGCAGCTTAGAAGGCTGCTGCTCTAATCCAACTGAGCTACCGAACCAACCTATTTGCTGTTAAGCGGGTGCAAAGATACAAAAAAAATGAAGAGTGAAGAATGAAGAATGAAGAATTTTTCTCTTTTCGCTTGTTTTTTATGCATTTTGGCCGTTCCGGTAACCGGAAATTCCAGATTGACGGCCCGCTAACCGCTAACCCTTAACCGCTAACCTCTACAATTTCCTCGCTTTGAAATTAGTGATTGTGCTATTAAAAGCACCCGTTTTCTGGAGTGGGAAGACCAGAGTGCGGACGTAGTTGTAGGTCTTGTCCTTGGTGTAGTAACGCTTCTCTATGCCCAATTCCTGCACCAGCTTGCCGTTTACGTAGAGGGATGTGCTACGGTTGGTACCCTTGATAGCCAGGTGCTCTTTCTTACCTGCCTTGCCCTTATATTTAAAGGTATACAGGTAACCGTCTCGACTGAAACCTATCCATCCGCCTATGGGGTCTGCCAGCCAGACTTTGGCATAGGGGCCTTCCGTCAGGATGGTGCCATCTGGTTCTGATGCCCAGGTGATGTCAAATTCCACTTGATAGTCGTAACCGATCTGCGCCTCATCGCTCTTGTTGATGACGGTATTGGGTTTCAATGTTGTGAGTTCCATCTGTGTGTTGCCCAACTGGTTGCACTTGTAGCCTTCGCCCAGTACTTTGCGCCCCTTATCCCATGCGGCATAGCCCACGGAGTCGTTCACGGCATGCCAGGTCTTCTCGGATATAATCTGAACGGCAGGAACCATACGGTGGTGAATATCGCCTACGGAGATGCCGTTATAGCAGATGTCGTTCCATACGCAGAACATGCCGCCATGAATCTGCGGGTCGCGCTCTGGGAATATCTCGCCGGCAATGTTGGCAGGTGTCCAGGTCTCGTAGAGCATCTTGCAGTTCAGGTAGTCGAAGTAATAGCCGGCTGCAGGAACCAGATACACCTGACGACTGGGAACGGTAATCATCTGATAGCCCAGTGCCTTCATATCCTTGGGGTTGGCGTAGCGGTTGTACCACATCTCCATCATCACATTCTCTGCCTTTACGGGAGTCTTACCCTTGGCATGGGTCAGCTGACCCCAGAATACGGCTTGCTTGCCGTAGCGTTCTACCTCACGGATAAGGTGGTCTACCAGGCCGCGGAACAGTTCTACCACATCCTTGTCCTTGTTGCTATATTCATCCACACCTATGTGCATACGGGGGCAGCAGAAGACTGGGTCGGGACCGCCTAGATACTCCATATACAGGCTGTCCAAGAAGGGACGCAGCTCGGGGTTGCGCAAATCCAGATGGTTCTTGCCATAATCTTTGCTGGCCAACGAAGGACGGTATTGCGAGAAGCAAAGCGAATGTGATGGGGTATCCAGCTCGGGGATAATCTCCACGCCCATCTTCTTGGCATAGAGGATGAAGTCGTGGAACCCTTTCTTCGTATAATAGCCGTCCTTGGCCGTCAGTTCGGGGAAATAGTCGCTCTCCATGCGGAAGGCTGCGTAGGTCTCGTCCCAGTTGTCGTTGTAGAAGTTGTGCGAACCGCAGTCGTTCAGATGCACCTGCAGGGTGTTCATCTTGTAGTATGACATCAATTCTACCAGGCTGTAGAGGTAGGAGAGGGGCATGAACTTACGTCCTACATCCACCATGGCGCCTCGGATGGCATAGGCGGGTGTATCCGTTATGGTTCCGCAGGCGAGGGGTTTGCCTTGTACCTTCAGTTGCTGAAGCGTCTGAATGCCCCATAGCACGCCTTGTTCCGTTTGTGCCTTGATGGTTACGCCCTTGGGGGTGATGGTCAGCTGGTAGCCTTCCTTGCCCAGTTTCTTATCCTTTGTGAGTTGCAGGCTAACCTTGCCGCCCTTGCCCAATGCAGTAGGGATATTACCGGTAAAGCCAGCCAGATATTGTGCCTCATCTTGCAGCGAGGCATCATTATAACTGATACAGGAGAGTTGATTCCATTGTAGTTCACCCTTGGCGGCCTTCCAGTTCTCGATGGCTGGTACCACAAAGGGTTTCTCTTGCGCAAAGATAGCGATGTTTGCCAAAATGGCAATAATTGTTGTTAGTGTCTTTTTCATTGTTTTTATAGTTAACGAGTTGACAAGTTGGGGCCGCTTTTTTATTTCGATATATCAATATTAGGTTATAACGTTATTACGACGTTTGCGGCCCCTAAAGTGAAATCTGGCACAAAGTTAAACAAATCAGATTAGAAACAATGGGATGAAATGAAAAAAAACCACTTGTCCGAAGACAATTCCGCCTGTTTGGGTTTGTGCTTTACAAAATAAGTGTATATTTGCAGCGTTTAAACCTAAAAATGATATGAAAATACGACAAATTTTTGGCATTGTATTTTTTGCCGTTAGCTCAATTATCTATGCTCAGAGTATGAGTCCTAATACCAAGTGGCATTGGGACAAAGGAACTATCGTTGTTGACACCCCCGCTCGTCCAGCCGGACAGCATTCGGCCCTGGGATTGGCTTGTCCCAAGTTGGAGACCGTACGCGTGGGTTTTGCCGGACTAGGCAGCCGTGGCCCATGGGCGGTGAAGAGGTATTGTCACATCCCCGGCGTGCAGATTGTGGCCCTTTGCGACTATGAGGAGTCACGTGCCCGTGATGCCCAGAAATACCTTAGGGAAGTGGGTCTGCCCCCTGCTGAAATCTATAGCGGAGAATATGGGTACGTTGAGATGTGCAAGCGTAATGACATCGACCTGATTTACGTGGCCACGGATTGGGACCATCACTTCCCCATAGCCAAGTGCGCTCTGGAGAATGGCAAGCATACTGCCATAGAGGTGCCCAGCGCTATGAATCTGGACCAGTGCTGGCAGCTCATAGACCTTAGCGAGAAGAACCGCCTGCATTGTATGATGCTGGAGAACTGCTGCTACGACTATTACGAGATGTGTGCCCTGAACATGGCTCAGCAAGGCCTCTTTGGCGAGATTATCCGTGCCGAGGGTGCCTACATACATACGCTGAACGAGGCAAACATCTGGAAAGGTTATTGGCATAATCCCGACGGCGATGATGCAGAAAAACTGCATTGGCGTCTGAAATATAACAAGGAGAACCGTGGCGATGTCTATGCCACTCACGGACTTGGTCCCATTGCTCAGGTGCTGAACATACATCGTGGCGACCGTATCAAGACCCTTATAGCCATGGATACCGAGAGTTTCTGCGGTCGTGAGGGCTACAAGGAGGTGACGGGCAAGGATTGTGACAGCTTCCGCAATGGCGACCATACTACCACCCTGATGCGTACCGAGAAGGGCAAGGTAATGGAGATTCAGCACAACGTGATGAGTCCTCAGCCCTACAACCGCATGTACAAGCTGACGGGTATGACGGGTTTCTGTACCAAATATCCCGATCCTAAGATTTATCTTAGCAAGAAGGGTGCCAGCGATATGGGTCTTGCTGAAATGGCTGGCAAGATTTCCGGCCACAACTTCCTGCCCAAGGCCGAGTATGATGCCTTGATGAAGCAGTACTACCATCCCATCCTGAAGAAGTTTGGTGAGCTGGGGCGTGAGTTCGGTCATGGCGGTATGGACTACACCATGGATGCCCGCCTGGTATATTGCCTGCAGAACGGTCTGCCCCTGGATATTGATGTCTATGATCTGGCAGAATGGTGTGCGCTGGCTGAGTTAGGTGCCCTCAGTATGGATAACGGTTGTGCTGCCGTAGCGTTCCCCGACTTCACCCGTGGCCAGTGGAACGTTCAGAAGGGTTACCGTCATGCCTATGCCGCCCCAGAGGATGAGGCTGCCGCAGAAAAGGCTGCCCGTGAGAGTACAGCCCGCCAGAAGGAGCTAGCCACCAAGAAGAAACTATGGGAGAAGTATGATAAGAGTCTTAAGCGATAGTGGCTTAAGAGGATTAGTGGATTTGAGAATAGAGATTAGGGAATAAAGAATAGAAATCCCCATCCGTAATGCTCTACGGATGGGGATTATTGTTTACTAACCGCTAAGGCTGCGATTAAGCGAGAGGAGAGCGATGCTTGCATCAGCTTTTCCGAGCGTGAGCAGGCTCGAACGAAGTTCAACCGCTAACCTTTGATGCTTTGAAGTTGCTAATCTGGCTGCTGAAAGCGCCCGTCTTTTGGAGGGGGAAGATGAGGGTGCGGATGTAGTTGTATTGCTTCTTCTCGCTGGCGAAGCGTCTTTCTATGCCTAATTCCTGCACCAGTTTGCCATCTACGTAGAGGGAGGTGCTACGGTTGGTACCCTTGATAGCCAGGTGCTCTTTCTTACCTGCCTTGCCCTTATAGTTAAAGGTAAAGAGGTAGCCGTCGCGCGAGTAACCTATCCACCCGCCAATGGGGTCTGAAAGCCAGACGCAAGAGTAGGGGTTCTCCAGCAGGATGGTCCCCTTGGGTTCTGCTGCCCAGGTGATGTCAAAGTCCACCTGATAGTCGTAACCTATCTGGGCTTCATTACTATTGTTGATGATGGTGTTGGGCTTTAATTCTGTAAGTTGCATCTGCGTGTTACCCAACTGGTTACATTTGTAGCTTTCACCTAATGCTTTACGTTGCTTATCCCAAGCATTATATCCCAAAGTGTCGTTAACGGCACGCCATGTCTTCTCGGCTATCACCTGTACGGCTGGGAAGACACGATGGTGGATGTCGCCTACCGAGATGCCGTTGCCGCAGATGTCGTTCCAGACGGCAAACATACCGCCCGAAATCTGCGGGTCGCGTTCCTCAAAGCGCTGGTCGGCAATCTGAGCCGGAGTCCATCGTTCATAGAGGTGTTTGCAGTTCAGGTAATTGAAATAGTAACCTGCCTCGGGCACTATGTACACGTTGCGGTCAGGTATGCTTAGCATCTGGTAACCCGCTGCCTTCATATCCTTGGGGTTGGCGTAGCCGTTGTACCACATCTGCATCATCACGTTCTCGGCCTTGACGGGGGTCTTTTCCTTGGCATGGGTGAGCGACCCCCACAGCACTGCCTGCTTGCCAAAGCTCTCCACGTGACGAATCAGATGGTCGGCCAGCGAGCGGAACAGTTCCACCACCACGCTGTCCTTGTTGCTATACTCATCCGTCCCGATGTGCATGCGGGGGCAGCAGAACACTGGGTCGGGTCCGCCCAGATATTCCGTATAGAGGCTGTCTAGGAAGGGTATGACGGCAGGATTGCGCAAATCCAGATGGTCGGCTCCGTATTCCTCGCAAGCCAGCGAGGGGCGGTAATGCGTGAAGGCCAGCGAGTGTGCCGGCGCATCAAACTCGGGGATAATCTCCACGCCCATCCGTTTGGCATAGAGGATGAAGTCATGGAATCCTTTCTTGGTGTAGAAACCGTCCTTGGCTGTCAGTTCGGGGAATAGCTCACTCTCTATGCGGAAGGCGGAATAGGTCTCGTTCCAGTTGCCGTGGAAGTAATCACGGAATCCGTTATCGTTCAGATGCACCTGTAGGGTGTTCATCTTGTAGTAAGACAGCATGTTCACCAGGCTATACAGGTAGGATAGGGGGATGTACTTGCGGCCCACGTCTATCATCATGCCGCGCATAGGGTAGGCGGGTGTATCCGTTATGGTTCCGCAGCTGAGGGGTTGGCCCTGTACCTTCAGTTGCTGAAGGGTCTGAATGCCCCATAGTACGCCCTGTTCTGTCTGCGCCTTGATGGTTACGCCCTTGGGGCTGACGGTCAGTTGATAGCCTTCCTTGCCTAGTTTCTTATCCTTGCAAAGCTGCAGGCTAACCACGCCGCCCTTGCCCAATGTGGCTGGAATGTTGCCCGTAAAGCCAGCCAGATATTGTGCCTCATCTTGTAGAGAGGCGTCATTATAACTGATGCTGCTTAGCTGGTTCCATTGTAGTTCACCCTTGGCGGCCTTCCAGTTCTCTATGGCTGGTACCGTAAAGGGCTTCTTCTGCGCAATGATAGCGCTGCATGCCAAGAGGGCAAAAACAAATGCTATTCCTTTTTTCATTGTCCAATTTTATAAGTTAACGTTCGCAAAGGTATGAATAATCCAATAATGCTGCAAATACTCTATACATTATTTATTGGTCCAAAATCCTTGTCATGATGTGGTATTGCAAACAGGCCTACCTTCCGAGATGGAGAGCAGGCCTGTAAGGATATAGACAGTGTATCTTATTTAATCATCACTTTCTTGCCGTTAACAATAATGAGGCTCTTGCTCCTTGCACCTTGCACCTTACGACCGGAAAGGTCGTAAACCTCCCTTCCATTACGGGATGGGTTGGTGGTGGGGCTGTTGATTGCATCCTCTTGGTCTTTCAACAGAGCCTTCAACTGTTCCAGGTCAGGAAGTACTATGCTTTCCGGACGTTCTTCGTCTGACAGATTAGTTGTGAAGTAGGAGGTCAGCGGTGTCATAGTTTTCTTTGATGTGGTGTATTGGAAGGCTGTACCCTCCTCGTTCAGAATATAACAATTGCTGACTGTTGTAATCAATGTGAGACCATGGAACAGGTATGCGGGAGACGAGATAACCATCTTGTCGGTGCCTGACTTGTAGAAGGGTACGTCAACACCTCGGAACTCAATAGAACGACCAGCCATGGTGGAGTCTGCTGCTATGATGTATGGTGTTGCTGCTCTGAGCTCTGTGGCAGGTGAGAAGATAACCTCGCCATTGGCTCCCTGAGCAGAGAATTCATAAATCCAGAAGTGCTTCAGACAGTCGTCAAGGGCAACGGGAATGCTGTCGACGTATACACTATCAGCTTTGAAGGGCAGGGTCAGGGCGTGCCAGCCAGTACCTTTCTCTGTTTCAGGGAATGTATAGGTGAAAGAGGCGCTGTCTGCCTGGAAGCTTACAGGGATGAAGAAAGGCCTGTCGTTGACCATCCTGATATGCTTGGCCTGCTTGCCGCTAACGGCATTGCAAGTATCCAGGCTTGCCGGAACAATCATGTCTTCTGCAAAGGCGTAGATGACATTAGGGTTATTTCTGTTGGGCGTCATGCGATTGATCCTAGCGCTACAGTTGGCGAGAACTCCACAGATGTTTGTACCTGTGCTCATGCTGGTCTTATTTGCCGTGCCGGAAACGGTTCCGTCGGTCTTCCAGTTGAGGACACCATCTGACATCTGACATTTATAATCAAAGATTCCACCGCCACTGAGCGTTCCTTCCTGATTGCTATACATGGCCTTAAGGTGGGCGATGATGTCTGAGCTGAGATTATCGAAGAAGACGTCCACGGTAACAGACTTACCCTTGGGTATCACTACGTTATACATGCTGCTTGAGCCGCTGGTAGCTGTGTTGGAGCCTACTTTTTGTTTCCAGAGTTGGATCTTGACACCTCCATCGTAATCCGTTGTGCCGTTGTTCCTGATGGTAGCCCTGGCATAGAGCTGTTTTCCGTAGGCGATGTTATTGGCTCCATTGACAACGGAGTAGCTGATGGACAGATTTGCCTTGGTGGCTTCTGCCTCTGTAATCACTTCCATGGTGCCTTGTCCGATGACGTTTTTGCCATTCTTGTCTGAACAGAACCACAGGTTATAGGTTCCGGTCTCCTCAGGCGTGTAGTAGAATGAGAACTCGGCGTTCTCTCCCTTGCGTACGGCTACGCGAGCCAGATTCTCGGTGTAGACCTTGGTATTTGTCTTGCTGGCAAAGAGATAGACATCCTTGTAGTACTCATCGGCATTGTTGCGGAATTTAACCACAATCTCCTGCTCTTTGCCCACAATTCGGGTACCTGGGAAGGTTATGGTGTCTATGCTGATGTTGTAAACCGGTTCTACAAGACGTAGTTTTGTATTACCTTCTGCATCAACAATTGCTTCTATGTAGCGGTCGCGCATGTTGTAAAGTGGTTTCCATTCTTCGCTTGATTGAGGTTTACTAGCAAGGGTGAGCTTGTAGTTTCCTTCACTCAGTTTGCCGGATACGTAGAAAGTCTTGCTTTGAGAATTTCCGTCGGCCATATTAGTAATGCTTTGCTTGTTGCCTACCAGCGAGAACTCGCCATCGTCATCAAGTTTCAGGAGTCCTACATGGAATCTGCCGTTAGCACCTGTTTCGTTCTTGCATGTAGCCCTGACAGTTGTGTTAGTGACTGCAACGTCACTGATGGTAAGGTAGCCATTTTCCCTGTTGTTACTGGGACGGCGCAACCCGATTACTGCGGCCTGACCTCTGGCATAACCGCCACTTCCGCTGGCGGCACCTATGCCGCTGTTGTCGCCTGAGTTGAGCACGCCAATCAAGAACCAACCGTTGCTTCCGCCACCCCAACCCCAGTTGACGTGGAAGAGCTGTTCGCCATCGAAACCGTCTAGTACAAAGGCATGTCCGCCGCTGAGTTTACTGCCACTGAAGGGTACAGGATAACCGGCAGCTATCTCGTTGTAAATAAGATCCTGCCATTCGTCTATGCTATACTGATCACGCCCGGCTCTGTAGCCGCTGGTGTCAAAGCCGAAGTACTTGATGACATCAGGAGCCTTCCAATTGGCACCCGAAGATGCTCCGTAGCTCATCTTTACAGCCTGACCGCAATAGCGCATCAGGTTGGCTACGGCTGTATCTGCAGCGGTGTGTGCATGACTCTCGCTACAGCTATAGGTGTCCTGCATATTGTCCCAGTCGATCTTAGCACCACGTGGCACTTTGGGGAAGGTGACGGTCTTCTTGGTACCGTCCTTCAAAGTATAAGTCTTGCTGAATTCAGGAATCTCGACCTTAATTTGATCCGGGTATCTGTGGAAGTTGATTACCTGTGCCCAAGCTGTTGCGATACAACCCGTGGCAGGGCGTGCCTGAGAGCCGTCCTCCTTGTAGTACTTCTCGATGGTCAGGTTGTAGGGCATTCCCTGGTTCCAGCGTGTAGTCAGGATTTCGGGGATGCTGTGCTTGGTGTTGATAACCTTGCTGCGCCTTCTTAGGGCGGGGGAGCTGGGCTTCAGGTCGTTGTCGATAACGTACTTGATTTCCTCTTCATATCCCTCAAGCCATGCACGCATGTTATCGGGAATCTGTTCGGGGTCAAAAGAACCTTGCTCTACATATCCCAGGATAGGCTCTACGCGGTCATCGCCGGATACAATGACATAGCCGCCATTATTGCCTGCGTTGAAGACATAGTAGTATGCCTCCTCCTCGGTTTGGGCAGATGCCGTCTTGCGTGCAGCCCTGAAGGGCTTCTGTGCTGTGTTGATGTGTTTACCTTTTGACATCATATAGGACTGGGCTGTGTAGAGCGCAGTCTGTCTGCCAACAGGTTCTGCCATTCCCGCGAGGGAACAGCAAAACATCAGAAACGATAAGTTGAGTTTTCTCATAATATTAATTAGTTTTAATAAAAGGTTTAACAAAGGTTTGTAGGTGTTGTGCGTGGATGTGCTATTCAGCACCACCACCAAGGGCCTGGTACAGGTCGATGGTGGCGTTGATAGCATCCATGCGGTTCTTTATCTGACTCATCTGGGCAGAGAGCAGTGAGTTCTGTGCTGTGATGACGTTCAGATAGTTGGTGCTGCTAAGGGCATAGAGCTTCTGTGTGGCATCGAGGGCTTTCTCTAGTGCCACAACTTGCTGGCCTATGAATTCCTTCTGGTCCTCGGCACCCTTCAGTTCTACCATGGCAGTGTTAACTTCGTTGCCGGCAGCGATAACTGCCTGCTTGAAGTTGTTGGTGGCAACCTCCATCTCGGCCTTTGATATCTTGTACTGGGCACGAATTCTTCCATTAGAGAAAATGGGCTGTGATAGGTTGGCTACCACATTGCCAATCATGATGCCAGGATTGATGGCACCACCACCAAGGGCATTGGTGAACTGGCCTGTAGAGCTGATATTCAGAGAGGGATAGAACTGGCTGGCAGCAATATTCTTCTCATAGAAAGCGCTTGCCAACTCCAGTTCTGCAGCCTTGACGTCAGGACGACGTGACAGAATGCTGATAGGAGCACCTGTTGTAAGGATGGCAGGTGTCTTGAAAGTGCTGAGGGCACCACGATTGATGTGACCGGCAGTCTCGCCCAGGATAGTACCCAATGAATTTTCTATCAGTTTGATATTGTCCTCTAATGCTACAACGCTGGTGCAGATGCTGTAGTAGGTAGCCTCGATGCTAGCAACGGCAGCAAGGTTGGCTTGTCCGGCATCCATCAGTTTCTTCTCCATTTCGAGGTACTTGCCCCAGTTGTCGCGTGTAGTCTGTGTCAGTGCCAACTGCTCGTCCAGAGAGGAGAGGGTGTAGTACATAGAGGCGATATTTGCTACCAGGGCAGCCTGTACAGCCTGCTTGGCATTCTTGAGTTGTTGTACGTTCACCTCGGCCTTCTTCTTAGAGTTGCGCAGGCTTCCTATACTACCAATCTGCCAACTCATAGTAGCGGGCAGGCTGTAGGTGGTACTGGTGCTATAGTCCTTGCGGTCATAGGGGTCCCAGGGACGGCTGACCGTTCCGCTGGGGTTGAAGTAGATATTGGGGAAGTAAGCCAGTTTGGCACACTTTAGGGCATACTGAACCTCCTGAATCTTGAGGTCGGCATTCTTCATGTCCGTGTTGTTTGCCAAGCCTTTTTCTATGAGCGCCTGCAACTGTGGATCAGTGAAGATATCACGCCACTGCACATCGCCCAGTCCCTGCTCGCCACCGCTCTGTACATTGCCATAGATGCCATCGGTGTTGATGTCTGCAGGACGTTCGTAGTTTTTGAATAGCGAGCAACTGCTTAGCAGAACGGTTGCCAATGCTACTTTCAGAATATTTGATGTTCGCATAATGAATTTTATACCTGAAATGTTATTTGTTTTTGTTAGCTTCTTCTTTCTCTCTGAGTGAACGCTCGCGCTCCTTTATGAATTGCTGGTCGGCCTCTTCCAACATAACGGGGCGGATACGCTCCTGTAAATACTCGAAGATGATGAAGAAGAGGGGTACAGTAAACAGAATGGCCAGTGTTCCTACCGTCATACCGCCAATTACGCCAATACCGATGGTACGGTTACCATTGGCTCCGGCACCTGTAGCGAATACCAGAGGAATCATACCGAAGATCATAGTCAGAACGGTCATGAGGATAGGACGCAGACGAGCCTCAGCAGCTGCGAAGGCAGCCTCCACGATACCCATTCCCTTACGACGGCGCTCCAGGGCGAACTCGGTAATAAGAATGGCTGTCTTTGCCAACAGACCAATCAACATGATTACACCTGTCTGCAGGTAGATGTTGTTCTCGATCTGACCCAGGAACAACAAACGTCCTATAGGCATAGCCTGTCCATTCATGGTGATTGTCCAGTTGAAGCCTGTGTTCCACAGCCATGCAAATCCGTATGTTCCCATCAGACCTGCAGGAACAGAGAGGATAACGGCAAAGGGAATCAGGAAGCTCTCGTACAGACAGCTCAGAATCAAGAATATCAGAATCACACAGATAGCATAGGTGAGGTAAGTGTCATAGCTGCCTATGGTCTGTGCCTCCTCGCGTGCCATACCACCGTACTCGTAGCTGTAGCCTTCGGGGAAGACCTCCTTGTGCACCTGCTCGATAACCTTCATTACCTCGGTGTTACTGATACCTGTGTTGGGAGCAACGTTCACGGAAATAGAACTAAACAGGTTGAAACGGTTATCAATCTCAGGACCAAGGATGGGCTTCAGCGTTACGAACTGGCTGAGTGGTGCCATCTTGCCCTGGTTGCGGATGAACATATTGTTGAGGTCATCTTCTGTGGTTCTTGCCTGAGGATTGCTCTGCAGCATCACACGGTACACCTTGCTGAACTGGTTCATGTTACTGATGTATGAACCACCGCAATAGCTTGCCAAGGCATTCAGTACCGTAGTGGGTGAGATACCCGCACGCTTGCATTGTGCGGCATCAACATCTACCTGGAACTGGGGGAAGTTGCGTTCGTAGGTAGTGATACAACGTCCTACCTCGGGGTGCTCGCCCAGTTTGTTGATGAACTGCTTGGTATAGTTGAAGAATACCTCCTTGTCAGCTGTTCCTGTCTTATCCTGCAACTGCAGCTCGATAGAACCCATACCATAGCCGGGAATCATACCAGGTTCGAATACAAAGCACTGAGCCTCAGGAATCTCCTTCAGCAGACGAGCATTCAACTTGGCGTTTGCCACCATGGTGCTGGTACTCATCATATTATCCAAAGGATGATAATTCATCAATGCCACGGCAGTGACTGCTGTTATGCATGCAAAGACGATGGCTTTCTTGCCAATCTTCTTCTTGTTGAAAAGACTGCGGATGAATACTATCAGGGCAACAACGAAGGCCAGGACGGCAAGTGTTACGAATCCGAATCCCAATCCGTATTGACGCTCGCCCCAAGGCTTCATACGTATAACTGACATACCGTATGAGGTACCCTGACCCGACATGAATCCATAACCGGCAACCTTGGTGTATTCCTTAACCTCGGGCACTTCTTCAATAATCTTTTGTGCCTTGTTCAACACCTTGTAGGTAGATGCTACGTTGCTACCGGGAACAGCGCTGACGTTCATCATGCAGACGCCTTGGTCCTCACTTGGTACCAAACCGCCGGGCAGATGACTGGCAAAGAACAATACGCCAACAATAGCTACTGCCAATGCGCCGAAGCTAACGTAATATCTTACCTTGCGTGAAACCATTCGGCGTAATACATTGGCGTATTTTTCCATCATGGCTGTATAGGTCGCCTCGTAGGCAAGACGGGTGCGATAGTTGATGGCTCCGAAGAATCCCTTACGACGTTCCTCGCTAGCGGGACGCATCATCATGGCACAGAGGGCGGGGCAGAGCACCAAAGCGCTGACGCAGGACAAACCTACGGCCGTTGCCAGTGTTACACCGAACTGGGTATAGAAAATACCTGACGTACCACCTGTGAAACTAACAGGGATAAACACAGCCATAAACACAAAGGTACAAGAGATAACGGCCATTGTAACGTCACTCATTGCATCCTTAGTAGCCAGGTAGGGGCTGGTATATCCGGCATCGAACTTGGCCTGAACGGCCTCAACCACCACAATGGCATCGTCCACTACCGTACCGATTGCCAACACAAGGGCAAACAGTGTCAGTAGGTTAAGTGTAAATCCAGCTAATGATAAGCAAGCGAAGGTTCCTACCAATGATACAATGATTGAAATAGAGGGGATAATGGTAGCCTTGAAGTCCTGTAGGAAGAAGTAAACTACCAAAACCACCAGGAAGATGGCTACGAACAGTGTCTCCTCTACGTTGGCAATAGAAGCCATAAGGAAGTCGTTGCTGGACATCATCTTGATGAACTTCATGCCCTTTGGCAGCTCCTTACCTAGTTCATCCAACTTGGCGCTGACACGGTCGTTGGTCTCCTTGGCATTGGCTCCTGCCAACTGGAAACAGAGGAATGTTACACCAGGATGACCGTTAGCCTCGCCGTGGAATGAATAGCTGATAGCACCCAGCTCTACATCCGCAATATCCTTCAGACGCAGAATAGTACCATCAGCATTGGCACGGATGACAATATCCTCGAACTCGGAAACTTCCTTCAGACGACCCTTATATTTCAGTGTGTACTGGTAGTAGTTGTCGACACCGTCACCATGTGAACCGTTCACAGGCTTCTCACCCAACTGACCGGCAGGAGACTCCAAGTTCTGCTCTGCCATAGCAGAAGTAATATCGTCAGGTACAACACCGTATTGTGCCATCAGTTCAGGCTTCATCCAGATACGTAGTGAGTAAGTTCCGCCCAACAGCATCACATCACCTACACCCTCTACACGCTTGATCTGGGGAAGGACGTTAATGTCCAGATAGTTGGAGATAAAGTCCTCATCGTAAGTTCCGTCCTCGCTGACCAGACAGTCAATCTGCAGGAATGATGTCTGTCTCTTGGTTGTGGAGACACCGATTCGGGTAACCTCCTGTGGCAGCAGACCTTGTACACGGCTTACGCGGTTCTGAACGTTTACGGCAGCCATATCGGGGTCTGTACCCTGCTTGAAGACAACGTTTATGGTGGCAGAGCCGGCATTGGTAGCCGTACTGCTCATGTACAACATATTCTCTACACCGTTGATACCCTCCTCCAGAGGCTGGATAACGGCTTTCATTACGGCATCAGCGCTGGCACCCGTATAGGTGGCGCTAACAGATACGGTTGGAGGAGCAATATCCGGGTACTGCTCCAAAGGAAGGGTGGTGTAGGATATTACACCCACCAACAGAATCATAATGGCTATTGAAATGGCCATTACCGGTCTTTTGATAAATATATTTCCTTTCATGAAAAACTTTCCTTATTTGTAATCTTGTTTATTAGGCGATCAATCCTTGTTTGGCTTAACGTCCTGGCCGTCCTTCAACATACCAGCACCTTCGGCTACTATGATGTCACCAACCTTCAAGCCTTCCTTAATCACGTATTCCTTGCCATTGGCGTGTGGCTCGGTAACAACGAGCTGCTCATGTGCAATATTGTTCTTGTCAACAAGATAGACTTTGAATTTATCCTGAATCTGTACGGTAGCTGTTGTAGGAATTACAATCTTGTTTTTGTAGATGGTGGGGATAACCACATATCCTGTGCTTCCGCTATGAAGTAACTTCTCGGGGTTGTCAAAGACGGCACGAACCTGAACGGTACCTGTTGTGCGGTCAACGACACCACTTACACTCTCTACCTTTCCGGTATGCTTGTATTCGCTGCCGTCAACAAGCAATAGCTTAATCTCCGGCATGGCGCTGACAGCAGCCTCTGCACTTCCGCTTTCACGAGTCATGTTCAGCAGCTGAGCCTCGTTGATAGAGAAGTAAACGTACATCTGGTTGTTGTCGCTGACAGTTGTAAGGGGTTGACCCATGCTGGGACTAACCAAAGCACCCTGACGGTAGGGGAGTGTTCCCACAATACCATTTGAGGGACTCTTGACAACTGTGTAGCTGAGGTTGTTGCGGGCATTGACAACCTGTGCCTGTGCCTGTGCTAACACGGCCTTAGCTGTCTGCAGGGAATTATTGGCTTTCTGGATGTCGAACTCGCTGACTACATGCTGGTCAAAGAGTTGTTTCTTGCTGTCGTATTCCAACTGAGATGTTGCCAACTGAGCCTTTGCTGACTCTAAAGATGCCAATGCGGTGTTCAATGCAGCCTGATAAGGAACCTGGTCAATGATGAACAGAGGCTGGCCGGCTTTTACAACCTGACCTTCTGTTACACAGAGTTTGGTCAGTGTACCGCTTACCTGTGGCATAATGTCAATATCCTGTCGTCCACGTATAGTGGCACTATATTTTGTGTTCATGGTAACATCTTTGGTGGTAACCTTCATTGTCTCGAAGTTTGCTGATGGCATCTGTCTTTGTGAATTGTTGCTGCATGAAGAAAGAATGCTTGCAGCTACTGTGCCAAGAACTGTAATGTACTTCAAATTCATTTTCATATGTTATCTGTTTTGATTGTTATTTTCACCTGTTAAGTCTAAATCGGGTGCAAAGGTACGACTTTTTGCAATATTATGGGGTTGCGTTTTTGAATTAGTATAAATAATTGTAATTATTTAACAATATTCATCCTTCGTATATGTACAAAAAAAGAGCGCATAATTTGTTTTATGCGCTCTGTATTATATGTATTCTTGAGTTGGATTAAGAATTCATACTAACCAGGAATTCCTCGTTTGTCTTAGTGTGTTCCAACCTTGATTTCACTTCGTTCATTGCCTCGATGGAGTTCATGTCGCTCAGGAACTTGCGCAGAATCCACATACGGTCCAGTGTCATCTTGTCTTGCAGCAAGTCGTCTCTACGTGTGCTGCTGGCAACAATGTTAACAGCAGGGAAGATACGCTTGTTGCTGAGCATGCGGTCGAGCTGCAATTCCATGTTACCTGTACCCTTGAACTCCTCGAAGATAACTTCGTCCATCTTGCTACCTGTATCCGTAAGGGCTGTGGCAATGATGGTAAGACTTCCGCCGTTCTCTATGTTACGGGCAGCTCCGAAGAAACGCTTGGGTTTGTGAAGGGCGTTGGCATCCACACCACCACTCAGTACTTTTCCGCTGGCAGGTGATACGGTATTGTATGCACGTGCAAGACGTGTAATTGAATCCAGGAAGATAACCACATCGTGTCCGCATTCTACCATTCGCTTGGCCTTCTCCAAAACGATTCCTGCAATCTTGACGTGGCGTTCAGCAGGCTCGTCGAAGGTGCTGGCGATAACCTCTGCCTTTACGGTTCGAGCCATATCTGTTACCTCCTCGGGACGTTCGTCTATGAGCAGCATAATCAGGTAAGCTTCTGGGTGATTGGCGGCAATGGCATTTGCAATGTCCTTCATAAGAATGGTCTTACCAGTCTTGGGCTGAGCTACAATCAGTGCGCGCTGTCCCTTACCAATTGGGGCAAAGAGATCAACGACACGTGCCGACATGGTATCGTTCACTCCGTTGCAAAGCTGGAATTTCTCGTCGGGGAAGAGGGGGGTGAGGTTCTCAAACGGACTGCGGTCTCTTACTACATCGGGGTTGCAGCCGTTGATGGTCTCAACCTTTATGAGGGGGAAGTATTTCTCGCTTTCACGTGGAGGTCTTACGGGACCTTCAATTACGTCACCGGTTTTCAGTCCGTATTGACGGATTATCTGTGAGCTTACATAAATATCATCGGGACTGCTCAGGTAGTTATAGTCGCTGCTGCGCAGGAAACCGAATCCCTCATTCATGACTTCCAGAACACCCTCTCCACGGATATTCTCTCCGAAGTCGTATTTCTCTTCTTCTTTTTGCTGAACAGGTCTTCCTATTTCGGGAAGGTCGTCAATTATGCGAGTATCTGATTCAGGTCGGCGAGTGGGTAAGATGCTTGTGGCTGCAATCTCAACCTGCTCCTCTAATTTGGGAATATCCTGAAGGATGATGAAGTCCTCTCCAGTACTGAAGAATTTTTTTACCATCTCCTCGGTAATCTCCTGTTCTTCTGGCTCTTTTGCTATGTCTTGAACAGGTTCTTTTATGGGTTCCTGAATAGGCTCTGGCTGTTTCTCTTCTTCCTGTGCTTTAGCCAGCTGTGCCTTAGCTTCGGCTTTGGTTTCTCCTATTCTCTTTCTTTTCTTCTTAACGGGAGCTTCCTCTTCTGCAACAGGGGCTTTTGTATCCTCGGCTTTTGCTATTTCCTGAGGGGCTTCTGCCTTTTCTGCTGCCTTTGTTGTTTTCTCTGTGGCGGAAGCTTTTTTGCGGGTAGTCTTCTTCTCGGTAGTCTTTACCTCAGTGCTTTCCTCTTCTTTTTCTACCTTTTCAGCTTTCTCCTTTTTCTTGGCAGCAGGTTTTTCTTTTTCTGTCTTTTTGCGTGTAGTTTTCTTTTTCTCTGTGCTCTCAACAGGTTGCACAGATTCAGCGTCTATGATGTTGTAGATTAGTTCTGTCTGGTCGCTGATAACCTTCACGCCCAATGATTTGGCAAGTGCAGCCAATTCGTCAGAACTCATACTTTCCAGTTCGTTCTTCTTATGCATAGTTTTTATGCTTAATGTTTTATAAAATAATAAGGTGTAGGATAATTTAGATAGGTGCCCGATTGGGGCGTATCTTTCAAAAATCACTGCAAAGTTATGGTAAAACCTTTTATCTTCCAAATATTCCGCGTGAAATTATTTTAATAATCCGCTGTTTTTAACTACTTTTGCAGAAAATTTCACATGGTTTCATATTTACAGGTTCAGAATTTAACTCGCAGAGTAGGGGACCGTACTCTGTTCCAGAATCTGTCTTTCAGCATTGCAGAGAGGCAGAAAGTGGGTCTTATTGCGCAGAACGGAACAGGTAAAAGTACATTGTTGAATATTCTGGCAGGTAAGGATACGGCAGACGAGGGTAATGTTATCTACCATAATGATCTTCGCATTGGCTATCTGGAGCAGGCGCCTCACTATCCGATGGATATGACTGTGCTGGAGGCTTGCTTCTGGCATGGCAACGAGACCACTAACCTGATTCGTGAATATGAGCATTGTATGGCTACTCCAGGGAATCCCGGACTTCAGGAGATTCTTGATAAGATGGATCATCAGAAGGCATGGGATTATGAGAACCGCAGTAAGACTATTCTTTCGAAATTATCCATCACCGAATTTCATAAGCCTCTGTGTCAGCTTTCGGGTGGTCAGCTGAAGCGTGTGGCTTTAGCCAATGTGTTGATTTTGGAACCAGACTTCCTGATTCTGGATGAGCCTACCAACCATCTTGACATTCAGATGATAGAATGGCTGGAAGGGTACCTGAACAGGAGCAATATTACCCTCCTTATGGTGACGCACGACAGGTATTTTCTGGATAATATCTGTTCCGTGATTTTAGAATTGGATGATGAGACCGTTTATACCTATAGGGGGAATTACAGCTACTACTTAGAGAAACGTCAAGAGCGCATAGATGTGGCCCGTTCTGAGATTACACGTGCCAATAACCTCTATCGTACCGAACTGGACTGGATGCGTCGTCAACCTCAGGCTCGTGGTCACAAGGCCCGTTACCGTGAGGAAGCTTTCTACGAGTTGGAGAAGGTCGCCAAGAAACGCATAGAGGAACAGCAGGTCCGTCTGGAGATGAAAAGCGCTTATATCGGTAGCAAGATTTTCGAGGCTGAGTATGTAAGTAAGAAGTTTCCTCTGAAAGATCCGACTTCCACTGCTACTGAGAAAGTTATCCTAAAGGATTTCTATTATAACTTCTCACGATATGAGAAGATGGGCATTGTAGGCGGTAACGGCACGGGAAAGAGTACATTCGTGAAGATGCTTCTGGGCGAGGTAAAACCTGACTCTGGTAGATTTGTTATTGGTGAGACAGTAAAGTTCGGCTATTACAGTCAGGATGGCATGCAGTTTGATGAGCAGATGAAGGTTATTGATGCCGTGCGCCGTATTGCAGAATTCGTGGATCTTGGCGGTGGTCGTCACCTGTCTGCTATGCAGTTCTTGCAGCATTTCATGTTCACACCTCTGCAGCAACAGAATTACATCTATAAACTCTCTGGTGGTGAGAAGCGCAGGCTGCATCTTTGTACCGTGTTGATGCAGAATCCCAACTTCTTGGTGCTGGATGAGCCAACTAATGACCTTGATATCGTTACCTTGCAGATTCTGGAACAATACCTGCAAGATTTTCATGGCTGTGTGATTGTTGTCAGTCACGACCGCTATTTCATGGACAAGGTGGTAGACCATCTTCTTGTCTTCAATGGTGAGGGTGATATAAAGGATTTCCCTGGTAACTATTCCCAATACCGCGAATGGGAGAAATTGGAGGAACGTAAACCAGAACCCGTTTCCAAGACATCACAAGCTGCAGCTCCCTCAAAGGCTAAACCCCGAGACGACCAGAAAAGAAAGCTTACCTTTAAGGAAAAGCAGGAGTTTGCGCAGTTGGAGCAGGATATAGAACGTCTGGAAGCGGAGAAAACTCAAATAGAATCATCATTGAGTAGTGGTACTATAAGCGTTGATAAGATAACAGAGTTGAGTAAGCGCTTACCAAAGCTTATGGAAGAACTCGATGAGAAATCCATGCGCTGGTTGGAACTTAGCGAGTGGGCATAATGTCAAATTTTTCTTGTTAATACTTGTTGGTTTGCAAAAATCTTTATTAATTTGCAAAGTTTTGTGTAAAAATAGTATTAACCGATGGTAGGAAAATTATTAAACATTATTCTTTTGCTTTGTTGCAGCTCACCTCTTCTGGCAGACATCAATGTTTTGCCTAAATGGGCATTAGGTGGCTTTGAACGCCCCGAAGGAGTTAATCCACTTGTCAGTCCTGTTGAAAATACATTGTTCCTTTGTCCAATGTCGGGAACAAAGGTAAAGTGGGAATGTGCAGATACGTTCAACCCTGCTGCTGTGGAGAAAGACGGCAAGGTGTGCGTTTTGTATCGTGCCGAAGATAATCCGAATGTTGGAATCGGTAGAAGGACGTCGCGTATAGGTTATGTGGAAAGTGCTGATGGTATATCAATCGACTACCGGCAGAAGACTCCTGTAATGTTCCCTGATTCTTCTGCTATGTCTATGAAATACGAATGGACAGGCGGTTGTGAGGATCCTCGTGTTGTAGAGGCAGAGGTGGATGGTAAGTCCTTGTATGTGATGACGTACACAGCTTATGATCGCAAGACAGCCCGCCTGAGTGTAGCTACCAGTCTGGACTTACAGAAGTGGTCGCATCACGGACCTTGTTTCCAGAAAGCATACGATGGTAAGTTCAATACCTTGTTCTGTAAATCCGGCTCTATTCTTACTACAGTTAAAGACGGACGTTTGCAGGCTTGCAAGGTGAAGGTGAATAATGAGATGAAATACCTTATGTATTGGGGTGAATATGCAGTCTATGCTGCTGTCAGTGATAACCTTGTTGACTGGACACCATTGGTTGATGCTGATGGCAATCTGATTGCGTTGGCAAAGCCCAGAAACGGTCATTTCGATAGCACAATGACGGAGTGCGGTCCCCCAGCCGTTATGACTGAGGATGGTATTATACTAATATATAATGGTAAGAACAAGAGTGGTTCAAGCGGCGATACCAGCTTGGCTGCCGGGACTTATTCTGCAGGTCAGATGCTCTTCAGCAAGGATAATCCCCTAAAGTTGATTGACAGGTTGGACAAACCATTCTTCCGCCCCATGGCATCGTTCGAGAAGAGTGGCCAGTATGCTGCCGGAACGGTATTCGTGGAAGGTTTGGTATATCATCAGGGGAAGTATTTCCTTTATTACGGATGTGCAGATTCCTTTGTGGGCGTTGCTGTATATGACCCTGAGAAATCCAGTCATGCGGGAGATCCTTTGCCCACGGTCGAGATACCAGAGGGTGTTGTGAATCAATGGACATCGGTAAACAGTGGGAAGATGCGTTGCTTCGTTAATTCCTATAGCGGTTGTACCAAAGAGAGCGAGGGGCCTGCAAACCTGAATGCCAGCTATCTTTATCCTAACGCCAAGTGGTGTGATACCAGTACGGCTAATCCTTGGGTGGTGATGGAGTTTACTGGTATTTACAATATCAATAGGGTTGTTGTTAGGGATGTGGGGCAGCATGAGTCAAACTGCGGCAACGTGCCTGAATGGTGGGTGTACACCCGTATCAACACAACTGATGAATGGAAACTTGTGGCACACGAAGACAATGTGGCAGGTAAGGATATAAAGGATGTTACGTTCCCTGCGGTAGAAGCCCGATATGTTAAGCTTGTCTTTACACGCGGCATACGTCCTTCTGGTGAGGCAGACAACGCCATCCGATTATACGGATGTGATATTTACGGTCAGTTTGTCAGGGATATCAGCAGAGCAGACGGGATGATAGGAGTGGGTAAGACGGTATTGTTGTCTTACGATGTATCCACACAACTGGGTTCTCCGCTGAACCTGCTTACAGGGGCTGCAGATAAGAGCCGGGCATGGAATCCCTCGAAGGGAGTGCCTGGGTCTGATCCATTCAGGTACGTATTGATAGATTTAGAGAAGTCTTATGATGTAAAACGTTTCCAACTCTATGACGCCAAAAGCCTAGATGCATCTGCAACGAATATGGACGCTTATCAGATCTTCTTGTCTGACGAGTGCCCTGACCTTTCACTTATTTCTCCTTCAGGCGACGAGAATGAATGTTGGACGAAGGTTGCCGATAAGAAGAGTGTAGGTTCAAGCAGTAAGAAGCTGCTAGTTCTTTCTACTCCAACAAGATGTCGCTTTGTCAAGTTGGTATTTCCCCGTACTAGCGAGTCTATGAATGCCGTTGCCGCTCCAGCCTTGTATGCCCTTCAGGTTTATGGGACAGAAGCAGAGTCAGCGGATGCGTTGGCAATTCATAATTCTCAATTCAAGATTCAAAATGATGGTAACGAGTACGATTTGACGGGTCGTAGATACAACTCGTCTTATGCCAGACATGGCATCTATGTAAAGGGAAATCGCAAGGTACTGAAATAAGCTCTTTACGACATAATCTTGCAGAAGAAACCTAACTTGTATAGCTTAAAGATCAGCAGTGATGGTTTCTCGCCAAGAAGGTTCTGCTTCATCTTGTTCTTGCTTACATCGAAGAGCCATACCATAAGTCCTTTGAGGTGACATTTCTTAAGGCAAAGGGCAATGGCAGAAATGGTGATTCTTCGTTGTACTTTTTCTTCCAGTCTTGAGAGCGTAAAGAGAGAAGTCTTTACCTTGCGGAGGTAGGAAGGTGTATTTTCTAATCCTGTGTGGATTAGTTTATTGTCGATGTGCAAAATAGGTATTTTGCGATCTTTTAATTCCAATCCAAACAGAGAATCTTCGTGTCCATAATCGCAAATCTCATTGCAGAATTGTATTTGCATGAACAGATCGCGCAGAATCATAAAGTTAAAGGTAGTGAACTGTGCATAAGGATGTCTCTGTCTTTCCTTTAATGATTTCTTTCGCTCAGCATGTACCTCGTATTTGTAACGGAGTGCTTTATCCTTTGAGGGACAACTGTCATAGTTACCTGTTCCGCCGCAAATTACCTGATTACCTTCTGTCAGGCTCATGTATGAGGCTATGAAATCCTTGCTCTTAACTTGAGCATCACTATCTATAAAAAGAATCCATTCACCCTGAGCCATCTCTGCAAGCAGATTGCGTATCTTGGCACGTCCTAAATTCATCTTAGCCTGCCAGTAGCGGCATTGCGGGAGCTGAGCTATGCTGGCATTGTTATCACGAATGGGGATAGCGGTGCTGCCGTCATCTGCCACTAAGATTTCAGCATCCTGAGGAAGCTGCTCCAAGAGGTCATGCACTAACTGTGTGCAGTCTTGGTTGAAGGTTGGAATCAATATAGATAGTTTCATGCCGCAAATATAAGAATAAGTAAGCGAAAAAACAAAATTTCTTTTGTATTCTGCTCACTTATTCGTACTTTTGCAGTCGTTATGGCACCATTAGCAGAAAGAATGCGTCCGCTTACGCTTGACGATTATGTCGGGCAACAGCATCTGGTAGGTCCGGGTGCTGTATTGCGTCGTATGATAGAGGGCGGACGGTTGAGTAGTTTCATTCTGTGGGGCCCTCCAGGCGTAGGAAAGACAACACTTGCTACCATCATAGCTCATCAGTTACAGACTCCCTTTTATACCTTGAGTGCTGTTACCAGTGGTGTCAAGGAGGTCAGGGATGTAATAGAAAAGGCAAAGGGGAACAGGTTCTTCAATACGGCAACTCCTATTCTTTTTATTGATGAAATCCATAGGTTCAGTAAATCACAGCAAGATTCATTGTTGGGAGCTGTTGAACAGGGAGTTGTCACGCTGATAGGTGCCACAACAGAGAATCCTTCATTCGAAGTGATAAGACCTCTTCTGAGCCGTTGCCAGGTCTATACCTTGAAGCCTCTGGAGCAGGAGGACCTAATGGCATTGGTTGAGAGGGTAACCACGCAAGACGCTATTCTAAAGCAGAAGCCGTTTGATATACAAGAGACAGCCGCATTGATGCGATATAGCGGAGGTGATGCCCGTAAACTTTTGAATATCATAGAGCTGCTATATGAGTCAGCAGAGAAGGACGATAAGGTGGTGGTTACCGACCAGATTGTAGCAGAACGCCTTCAGCAGAATCCTTTGGCGTATGATAAGGACGGAGAGATGCACTATGATATTATCTCAGCCTTCATAAAGAGTATCAGAGGCAGCGATCCTGATGCCGCCATCTATTGGCTGGCAAGGATGATAGAAGGGGGCGAAGATCCTGCTTTCATAGCCAGAAGACTGGTGATTAGTGCCAGCGAGGACATAGGCCTTGCCAATCCCAATGCTTTGTTACTTGCCAATGCAGCCTTTGATGCTGTCATGAAAATAGGATGGCCCGAGGGACGTATCCCTTTGGCTGAGGCAACTATCTATCTGGCTACCAGTCCTAAGAGTAACTCAGCATATAAGGCAATCAATGATGCCTTGCAGAAAGTACAGCAGACGGGCAACCAGCCTGTTCCTTTGCACTTGCGCAATGCTCCTACCAAGTTGATGGAACAGTTGGGATATAGCGAGGGCTATAAATATGCTCATGATTACGAGGGGCACTTCGTAGAGCAACAGTTCCTGCCCGATGACTTGCAGGGGATGCGACTCTGGCATGCACAGCAGAATCCTTCAGAGGATAAACTCCTACAGCGTATGATTCAATGTTGGGGAGAGAGGTTTAAAAGTTGAGAGGTTATTGGTTGAGGCCGCTTTACGACATTTCGATATATCGTTATAACGTTATTACGATAATCTTTGCGGCCCAATTCTTAATTGGAAATATGAATAAAACAATATATTATGGCAAAGAAAATACTTCTTTTGGGTTCAGGCGAGTTAGGCAAGGAATTTGTGATTGCCTGCAAGCGTAAAGGACAATACGTGGTGGCATGTGACAAATATGATAATGCACCTGCTATGCAAGTTGCTGACGAGCGTAGAGTATTCAGCATGTTGGATGGCGATGCACTGCAGAAAGTAGTTGAAGAGGTAAAACCCGATATCATTGTCCCTGAGATTGAGGCCATTCGTACAGAGAAGCTTTATGATTTTGAGAAAGCCGGTATTCATGTTGTGCCTAGTGCCAAGGCTGTTAACTACACTATGAACCGTAAGGCTATTCGTGAGTTAGCTCATACAGAACTGGGCCTAAAGACTGCCAACTATCTTTATGCCAGCACCTTCGAGGAGTTGAAGGCTGCTGCTGATAAGATTGGTTTCCCCTGTATCATCAAGCCTTTGATGAGTAGTAGTGGTCATGGTCAGAGCAAGGTAGATGCTGCCGGCGAGTTGGAGAAAGCTTGGGAGAATGCCTGCGGTGGCAGTAGAGGTGATATCATGGAGGTCATTGTCGAGCAGTTCATACCTTTTGACTACGAGATAACACTGCTTACTGTTACGCAGAAGAATGGTCCTACATTGTTCTGTGCTCCTATCGGCCATGTTCAGAAAGGTGGTGATTATCGCGAGAGCTTCCAGCCTCGTGCCATGAAGCCAGAGCATCTGAAGACGGCTCAGCAGATGGCAGAGAAGGTGACGGCTGCTCTTACAGGTGCCGGCATCTGGGGTGTTGAGTTCTTTGTAAGTGAAAAGGAGGGCGTTATCTTCAGCGAGCTGAGTCCTCGTCCACATGATACAGGAATGGTAACCTTAGCTGGAACTCAGAATCTGAGCGAGTTTGAGTTGCATTGTCGTGCTGTCTTGGGTCTTCCTATTCCAGAGATTACACAGGAGCGTCAGGGAGCATCAGCTGTTATCCTCTCGCCTGTGGAAACAACAAATCCCCAATATGATGGTATGGAAGATGTCTGTGCTGCACAGCGTACTTATCTGCGTATCTTTGGTAAGCCAGAGGCTCATGTGGGTCGTAGAATGGGTGTGGTAGTATGCTGGGATGAACCAACTGCTTCTCAGGAAGCCTTGCGTGATAAGTGCAAGAGTCTGGCAGCCAAGGTGGTTGTACGTTAAAGCTTAGAAGAGAAAGACATTACAATATCCTGTAGTTCCTCATCCGTAAGGGTGGGGAACTTTTCTTTTATAGTCTCCTTAAAGGCAGATATGGCCTTAGCCTTCATCTGCTGTTTCCCCATCTTTATGCCACTTGCAATAGGCGTAGGTGGGAGTAATGCTCTGTTGAAATTTCCGTCGCTCATTATTTTATTCCCTAATCTCTAATCTCTAATCCCTAATCCTTAATCCCTAATCCTTTCTCAAAATGTTCCATAAGCACATGCTCAACATCTTCCTTCTTGTCTGTCAGGGTTAGAATCAGATTCTTGTAAATGCCTCTTTCTGTAAGATCCATTATCAGAGGCCATACAGGTACTTCTTTTGTCCAGAATTCTGTGCCAAGGAATACCATAGGGCTTGCGTACCCGAAGGTCAGATAGTGGTTCTGTACAGCTTCCTGGAATATTTCCTGTAGGGTTCCGGCACTGCCTGGTGTGTAGATGATACCACCTTTGGCAATTGTCAGGATGCCGTCTTCGCGTATGCTGTTGTCAAAGTATTTGGCAATATGTGTGGCTAATGGAGTTGATGGTTCGTGACCATAGAGCCAAGTGGGGATCCCCAGACTCTTGAACTCGTTTTGTGGGAAGCGGTCGTGTACGCGCCATGCCGTCTCTAACCAACCCTCGTCAGTGTACATAGGCGCTGTTGCCATTATATGCAATGCATCTTGCAGCTCCAGCTCATTGCGTCCTGCCATCCATGCTCCCAGATGAGTTGCTTCCATAGCTCCTGGTCCTCCTCCAGATATCATCAGGAATCCTTTTTCTGTAAGGTGTTTACTCAGGTGTGCAACTTGTCTGTAGGCAACATCGCAACGCGAAAGGCTGTGTCCGCCCATGATACCTACCAACCGGCGCTCGTTATAATTGGAGAGGAAGTCGTGAAGGCAATCAGAGATGCTATGGTCATGCAGCGAACGAGCCAATGTTTCTTTAACATCAGTAGGGTGCTTGCCCATCTTCAGGTAGTGTTTGTAAACACGTCCGTCAAAGCATGTTTCGTATGAACCTTTAACGGCAGGGCTGTATCCTTCGTATAGTTCCTCTGGGGAATATAGGTGATTGCGGTATCTGAATGTCTCACCCATATCGGGAAGGAACAGGCAGTCCTTGCTTCTCTTCTTAAGGCCCATCGGCAATTGGCAGCCTATAAAAATGCAATCCTTGTATGTGTGCTTGAGAGCAGCCTCTGTCTCAGTCGTCAGGTTCAGGCTTTGGAAGGCACATCGCCTTATCTCTTCGTTTTCCTGACTTAAAGTCTGGGCAAGTTGCCACTCGTCTTTTATCTGCCTATATGATTCTTTCATGAACTTCTTTATGGCAAGTTTCCCTACCTTATTATATAAATGTCTCACAAAAGTACAATTTTTAGTGTTTATATGCTATGTTTTTGTCTGAAAAAATGTAACTTTACACAGATTTAGACAGAATAACAACCTAACTTGAATTTTTATGAAGAAATATTTTTTAATTGCATTTGCCGTTTTCTTTTCCCTTTTCTCATATGCGAAGTCCTCAGCCAAGCAGCCTGTGGATATCCGTTGGGCAACTTTTAATATCCGTTGTATTAGTAAGGATGATTACAAGATTGACTGTGGTTGGGATCAGCGTAAGGAACGTGTTGTCAAATATCTTTTAGACAATCAGATAGACATCTGTGGAATGCAAGAGGTTACAGCTGAGCAATTCGACTATCTGCGTGCTAACCTGAAGAAATACGATTGCGTAGGCGTGGGTCGTACCGATGGCAAGCGAAAGGGCGAAGCAACTCCCGTCTTCTTCCGTAAGGACAAGTATAAGGCTCTTGACAAGGGAAACTTCTGGTTGTCGGAGACCCCTGATGTGATAGGTTCAAAGGGCTGGGATGCTGCATTGGAGCGTGTTGCCAGTTGGGTGAAATTGAAGGACAAGAAGACGGGCAGGATATTCATGGCAGTAAATACTCACCTTGACCATGTGGGTAAGGTAGCCCGTCGTGAGAGTGCCAAACTTATTATGCGTAAGATTCAGGAGATTGTAGGAGATAATCCCGCTGTAGTAACCGGCGACTTCAACGTTACAGAGCAGGATGAGGCTTATACCACAATGATAAGCAATGAGTTCAAGATGAATGACGCCTATCACATGACGGAGAATAACACTGGCGTTACGTTTACGTGGCATGATTTCTGCCGTATCCCGGCAGATAAGGCAGAGAAGATAGACTACATCTTTATAACTCCCACTATTAAGGTCTCTCATACACATATCGAGCCCACTCACAAGGAGGCTCAGCTTACAGACCATAACCCTCACTGGGCCGACCTGGAGTTGTAAATCTCAGATTTATATTTAATTAACATCTTTGTATTCTTTTATTTTGTATCTTTGCCGCCGAAAAACAAGTTTAAAGATTATGAAAGAAGATAAGAAAATAAATTTCTCTATTGAGTCAGTTCAGGACCTGAATTCATCTAATATCTGGTCTTTGTCTGCCGAGCAGATAGGTGCTATGTGGGAGAAGGAACGCGAGGAAGAAGACTTCTCTATTGTAGAGGAGAAACTTTTGAACGTAATCCGTTTGGCTTTTGAGGTGGTTCACTTCAACGAGGAGGATGAGCGTGAAGTTGCAAAATACAACAATCTGAATTGGGTTAGATTTCATCATTGCAAGGAAGGAAAGGGCTGTGTTGCTATCCGCAGGAAGACAATCACCCGTGTTACCGACCTTAGCTATGAGAATGTAAAGCACATCTCAGCTCCCGTCTTGCTTGATTTGATCGACAAGAACTTTGGTGGCGGATGGGATTCTATCTCTCTTGCGCTGAAGGATATCATAGAGAGCGGCTTTGATATCAGCACTACTCAGTTGCCTGCAAGCCGTATTCATGCACCTGGTGGTACACTTGAGAAGAAGGTGGCTCAGGGATATGATGTTCTGGAGATTGTAAAGGGTACATGGATTGAGGCTATCTTTGCCAAGAAAAAAGACCCTGTAGAGAAATTGAAGATTGAACCTTCTCGTAAGGAATACGATGAGGATGGCAATCCTATCTATGATGAGGAAAATGAGGAGAATGACGACAATATAGATGATGATGAGTCCGAAGATTCAGATGACACATTCTACAGCAGTTATTCAGAAGAGGCTGAGGTGAAGGCAGAGGATGATGAAGGCTTCCCTTTGGAAGAGGAATAAGGGAAACATATAGTCCGCTAGTTACTGAAATAGATTCCGCTAGTTACGGAAAAGGATTCCGCGGCAGTCGGAAAAACTATAAAGAGGCAACTTTTTCTGGTTGCCTCTTTTATTTGGTATTTGCTCTTCTTCTGAATTCAGAGCAGACAATGCTGGTGGCAATAGCCACATTCAGGCTTTCTGTTGTCTTGGCTCCTATGGGATAGTTGGGGATATAGAGTTTCTGTGTAACAAGGCTCCTAATGGCTTCCGAAAGTCCCTTCCCTTCATTGCCCATTACAATGTAGCCGTTCTGACCCAGTTCCTGCTCGTAGATATTCTTTCCGTCCAGCAATGTACCGTAGATGGGCGTGCTGCCTTGTTGGAACAGTTCATTTAGATTTGTGTAATGAACCTTTACTCGTGCCAGTGCACCCATTGTGGCTTGCACGGCTTTGGGGTTATAGACATCTACGGTATCCTCTGAACAGATAACATGGTGGATGCCAAACCAATCGGCAATTCTTAGGATGGTACCCATGTTCCCGGGGTCCTGAACGCCATCTAATGCCAGACATAGTTCATGCTGGGCAGTTTCCGGGTTGAATTGATGCTTAGGGATAGGGAAGAGGGCTATTACCTGTTGGGGAGTTTGCAGCAGACTTGTTTTCTGTAATTCGTCAGGCGTTATTACATCTGCTTCGCAAGTGGACTTTATAAGTTTCTTGTTCTTGTCCCACCATTCTTGTGTTGCAGCAATGTAAGAAGGTTGCATGGTTGCCAGTAGTTCCTCCACCAACTTGGGACCTTCCGCAACAAAGAGCTGGTACAAGTTTCTTTTTTTGCGTTGCTCTAATGACTTTATTAATTTGATTCTTGCCTTGGTTATCATAAATGCAGCAATTTTTCGATACAAAGTTAATGAATTTTACCAAAATATGCCTACCTTTGTCGAATGAATTGCTTTTGTAGGATAATATTCGCGTGCTTTAGCCTGATTGTATGTCTTTCCTTTACGGGTTGTAGCGTTAATCGTTTCATCCCCGAGGATGAGCATATGCTGGATCAGGTGTCTATCCGTTCTGATAAAAGCGAACTCAAGACGGCTCCTTTGATGGGATACGTTGTTCAGCATCCCAATAGCAAGTGGTTTTCTCTTGCCAAGGTGCCTTTACATATCTACTGCCTTTCCGGCAGAGACAGTACCAAGCGTTTTAATCGTTTCCTGAGAAGGTTGGGTGAGCCACCTGTCTTATATGATTCTGTATTAGCGCAGAAGACACGACTCAACATTCAGAGTGCTGTCCAGAATATGGGCTATCTGAATGCCGAGGTTGATTTGCTGGAGGTTACAAAGGGGAATCGCATTGGCGTAAGGTACTACGTTATGCCTCATCAGAGGTACAAAGTTAATGACATACAGAAAGAGATTCGTGATACGGTCATTGCCAGTCAACTTACGGAAGACAATTATCCTTGGATGTTGCAGGATAATATGAATTTCGACCTTAACGTGCTGGATGCCGAAAGGAGTCGTCTGAATACGTATCTGCAGAATAGAGGCTATTACAAGTTCAATAAGGATTATATCCGTTTCGAAGCTGATACTGCCGTTGGTAGTCATCTGGTTGATTTGAAGATGATCCTGCGAGAGTATCCCACAGGAAAGGCTGATGGCGGAAGTCTGCACCCGCGTTACAAAATCGGACAGATTACTTATGATATCCCCATCTCTCACAACAGGCCTTTTGTCCGTCCTAAAGTCATTGCTTCTGCCAATGAACTGGTAGAAGGTGAATTGTATCGGGAACAGGATGTGCAGGGAACTTACTCCCGCCTGAACAGGTTGGGGGCTGTACAGAGTGGTCGTGTCAGTCTGACGGAGAATCCTGATGACAGTACCAGACTGGATGCCTTGATATCTGTGACTCCCAGCAAGAGAAATTCATTTAATGTTGAATTAGAGGGAACAAACTCTGCCGGCGACTTGGGCGTGGCTGTCGGTCTCTCATATCAGAACAGGAATCTCTTCCGTGGATCTGAACTTCTGAACCTGAAGGCACGTGGCGCTTTTGAAGCCATAAAGGGACTGCGTGGTTATAACGACCAGAATTTCATTGAATACAGTTTCGAGGCTGGTATTACCTTCCCTGATTTCCTCTGTCCCTTCCTTCGTCAGTCATTCCGCAAGCGTTCTCTTGCAACCAGCGAGTTAAGCTTTATGTTCGATTCGCAGGACAGGCCTGAGTTTCATCGCCGAGTCCTTACTACATCATGGCGTTATAAGTGGACCAGAGCCGCCCGCAGAATGCAGCATAGGATAGATATGTTGGATATCAACTACGTCTTTATGCCTTGGATCAGTGATACCTTCAAGGAGAATTATCTAGATAATCCTGAAAGTCGTAATGCTATCCTCAGGTATAATTATGAGAACCTCTTCATAGTGAAGTGGGGCTATAGCTTCTTCTATAGTTCTCAGTCTCTGAATTCCACCTCCAAGAACTATGGAACAAATGCCTATATCATACGTGCCAGCATAGAGACGGCTGGTAATCTCTTGTATGGCATCTCTTCCGCAAGTAAGGCTCCAAGGAATGAAGACGGGCAGTTTACCTTGTTCAAGAATGCTTATGCCCAGTATGTGAAGGGTGATTTTGACTTCTCCAAGAGTTTTATTATCAATAAGGCTAATTCATTGGCTTTGCATTTCGGCTTAGGTGTTGCCTATCCGTACGGAAACTCAACTATCTTACCGTACGAGAAGCGTTATTTCAGTGGCGGTGCCAATAGCGTCAGGGGATGGAGTGTTCGTGAGTTGGGACCAGGTTCTTTCCTGGGTAATGACGGAAAGATTGACTTTATCAACCAGACGGGTGATATGAAACTGGATATGAATGTTGAATATCGCACCCATCTCTTCTGGAAGTTTGATGGTGCTGTCTTCGTGGATGCCGGTAATATCTGGACGTTGCGTGATTACGAGGAACAGCCCGGAGGCCAGTTCCGTTTTGATACCTTCTGGCGTCAGATAGCCGTTGCCTACGGATTGGGGCTCCGTCTGAATTTCAATTATTTCATATTGCGTTTAGATGGTGGTATGAAGGCTATCCATCCTGCCTACGAGGATAGCCGTCGTCATTATCCTATTATCCATCCTAACTTCAAGCGGGATTTCTCTTTCCACTTTGCAGTGGGACTACCATTCTAACTTGTCAACTTTCCAGTTGCCTTTTACGTTCTTCAGGTTAACTGTCAGGGAACGATTTCCTAAGTGCCCCTTTGTCTCTAGGGAATCGCATACAATTACATTCTTGGCATTATAGATAACAGAGGCGGATGTGTCTGTAGTCTCACAGTCTTCTACCTCAATCTCAATGTCAGGCGATATGATAGCCAGGTCGTCTTCTGTCAGGTTCGATGCAAACCAACGGACCTCTTCTCGTCCGTTTGCTGTACATAAGGCATCGCAGGCTTTGAAGTTGCAAGTGTACAGGTTCTCCAGAAAGTCTTTGCCGGTTTTGGCGGCCTTCTGGTTGATCTTGGAACAGGCACTGAAAACAAATGCAGAAAAGCAGAAGGTTGCAAGTGTGATTAGATGTGATATTCTCATTCTACATTCAATTTATTTGACACAAAACTATAGAAAAATTTGTAATTATTCTGTAAATGGCGTAAATTTGCAAGTAAAATTAATTAAATATGCTCAAATTTCTCTCTTTGGGGTCGGGTAGCAGTGGCAATTGCTATTATTTGACCACAGGAAATACAAGCATTCTCATAGATGCTGGAATAAGTATCAGGGTTTTGAAAAGAACCCTGAAAACTTATGATATAGAGATTGACCAGATAGATGCCGTTTTCGTAACTCATGATCATGCAGATCATATTAAGGCAGTAGGTAACCTGGCCAACGACTATGGTAAGTTAGTGTATTCAACAGAAAAGGTTCATGCCGGTATCAACTCCAATTACTGCATGACAAGTAAGCTTACAGCAGAGCACATCAGGATTATCCAGAAGGATGTTCCCCTGCAGTTGGGTGATATGGTCATCACTCCTTTTGACGTACCTCATGACAGTAGTGATTGTGTCGGATACAAGGTTCAGGCAGCTGATGTGGTTTTCTGCCTGATTACCGATGCCGGACATGTTACCAGTATTATGGAGGAGCAGGTGTCTAAGGCTAACTACTTGGTTCTTGAGGCCAATCATGACGAGGATATGCTGATGATGGGTACCTATCCTGCATACCTGAAAGGTAGAATCCGTGGAGACAGAGGACATCTCTGCAACAAGGAGTCTGCACGTCTGATAGCTGAACATGCCACCCCTATATTAAAACATGTATGGTTATGTCATCTTAGCGAAGAGAATAACCATCCCGAACTGGCTCGCAAAACCGTTGAAGGGTTGCTCAGAAATTTCGGAATTATACCTGGAGTTGACTTTGAATTGGACATTCTGAAGAGGAAGTCCCCGTCTGATTTGTACGAATTGAAGGCTTAATAGAAAAAAAGTTACGAAACATTTGCTCAATTCAGCAAAAGTCCGTACCTTTGCACTCGCAAAAACGAAACATATGCGTCCTTAGCTCAGTTGGTAGAGCAATTGACTCTTAATCAATGGGTCCAGGG
>CAMKTJ010000002.1 GCA_946415645.1 uncultured Prevotellaceae bacterium | reverse complement strand
GTCTTTGGGCGGATCGGTTTTCAAGAATTGCACGGGTACGTTGTATGTGAAGTGCGACATTCCTGATGTAGGCTGGTATTCCTATGCTCCTTTTCATGAATCCAAGTTCAATAAGGTTGTGATAGAGGAGGGCGTTGAGAGTATCGGTAAGCATGCCTTCCAGGACTGCTCTTCCATTACTACACTAACATTGCCCTCTACGCTGAAGAGCATTGCGGAAGAAGCCTTCTGCAACTGTTCCGGGTTTACGGAACTGACGCTAGCGAGTAATATAGAGACATTCGGTAACAGGGCTTTCGCCGGTTGTGGCGGTGTTGTCTATCTGAACTGCAACTTGACTGACACGAATGACGGAATATTCCGTGATTCGAAGATAACTCGCTTGGTAGTGGGCAACGGTGTGACGAGCCTTGGTCAGCGTTCTTTCTGTAATAGTTCGCAGCTTTCCTCTGTAACACTTCCTTCCACTTTGAAGGTTATAGGCAGCTATGCTTTTGAGGGTCTGAAGAACCTGCCCTCCATAACGATTCCCTCCAGTGTTCGTACTATATCGGATCATGCCTTCTTGAATTGTGAGGGTCTGACTGAGCTGGTGATTCCTGAAGGTGTGGAGTCCATCGGCGAATATGCCTTTGAGGGTTTGAAGAATCTTCAGAGCGCTAAACTTCCTTCAAGCATCAAGTCTTTTGGCAGGTCAATTTTCAGCAATTCCACAGGTACGGTATATGTGAAGTGCAACATTCCTGATGCAGACTGGTACTACTCTTGTGCCTTCAACGGCTCCAAGTTCAGTAAGGTTGTTATAGAGGATGGCGTTGAGAGCATCGGAAAGCACGCTTTCCAGGACTGCTCTTCCATCACTACACTTACATTGCCCTCTACGCTGAAGAGCATTGGAGAGGAAGCTTTCTATAACTGTTCCGGGTTTGCAGACATCTATTGTTATGCTGGAAATGTACCAGAAACAGGAAATAATGCGTTTGAGAATTCGTCTATTGCTACTGCAACACTGCATGTACCACCAACAGCCATTAGTACTTATGGAAGTACAGCACCATGGAGTAGTGCCAGCAGCATAGTAGCTGCGGATGATAATGGGGGTGGACAAGGAGGCGAACAGGGTGATGAACAATATGAGAATATCGTTCTCAATGGCTCTATCATCGGTCAGTGGAGTATTGTGTCTGGTACAATGACGCGTTATGAGAACGATGTTATAGTTTCTCAGGAGAACGGAGACGTTACACCTCCCTATGACAGAATTGCCTTCTATGATAACGGAGCCGTGGAATTCCTAGAGTATAGCAATTCTAACAATTCTTATCATGAGGACGGAAATGGAACCTACACCATCGTTAACAACAAGTTTGTCTATGGCGGTGGTGACTGGGATAGCTTCATAATTACCGCCTTCGATGGCAGTAATACGATGGAGGTTTACTTCCAGTTCTCAGAGAATAAGTCCAGTAAGATTGTTAGGAAGGTGTATCGTGCAAAACTTCAGCGTGTAACAGACGGTGGCGGACAAGGTGGTGATGATACTGGTGACAACATCATCTTTGCTGATGCTAAAGTTAAAGCGCTTTGTGTGCAGAACTGGGATACAAATGGCGACGGAGAACTGAGTAAAGCAGAAGCAGCAGCTGTAACAAGCTTAGGTAAAGTATTCTATTTGAGCAAAATTTCTTCGTTCGACGAACTACGGTATTTCACAGGTCTGACCGCTATAGAGGAGCTAGCCTTCTACGAAAGCGATATTACTTCTGTGATTATTCCTAGTGGTGTTACCTCAATTGGGAAATCTGCTTTTATCTATTGTAGTGACTTAGCCTCTTTGACTTTGCCTGATAAACTTACTTCTATAGAAGCTTATGCTTTCTTCTGTTGTTGGTCCCTCACATCATTATACATTCCACGTGGTTTGACTTCTATCAATTCTGATGCATTCAGGGCCTGTAATGGTATTTCAACGATCATTGTTGATTCAGGGAATTCTGTATATGACTCACGTGACAATTGCAATGCTATTGTTAGGAAGTCAGACAATACAATTGTTTACGGATGTAAGAATACGGTTATTCCAACAACCGTTACTACAATCGGTGTAGGTGCTTTTTCGCAAACCCATGGATTAACCAATGTTACTATTCCAGACAACGTTACCTTGATTGATGATTATTCATATAATGCTTGTGATAGCCTGCATACTGTGACCATAGGTTCAGGTATTAAGGAAATAAAAAAATGGGCATTTAGAAGTTGCAAATCCCTGAAAGATTTCTGCTGTAATGCCACTACACCTCCATCTACAGGTTCCGATGTGTTTGATGAATCGCCTATTTCTTCTGCCACTCTTCATGTTCCAGAGGGTTCCGTAAATCTATACAAGTCAACTGCACCATGGAGTGGATTTGGTAGTATTGTGGCTATTGGAGATGAAGGAGGTGATGACCCAGAAGATGATAACTGCATTAATGGAATCTATTACAGTTTCTCATACGGTAATGCTGAAGTTACATACAAAGACGAGAACTATAATACCTATACAGGTGATGTAGTCATCCTCAGTACTGTCAAGTATAAGGGTGATACCTATAATGTGACAAGCATAAACACCAGGGCCTTCCGTAATTGTACTGGCCTGACATCTGTGATTATTCCCGAGACTGTGTCAACAATTCAAAGCCACACCTTTGAGGGCTGTAGCAGTTTGTCTTCTGTAACTTTACCCGATAATCTGTCGCAAATTCAAAGTTATGCATTCTGCTATTGTAGCAGTTTGGCTTCCGTAACCATCCCAAGTAATGTTAATTATATTGGCGGCTACGCTTTCTCTGGTTGTAACATAACCACTATTACTATACCGAAGAGCGTAACAAGCATCAGCGAACGCTGTCCTTTCTCGGGTTGCTCAAATCTGTCATCCATTAAAGTAGATGACGGGAACACTGTTTTTGATTCGCGTAACAACTGTAATGCTATCATAGAAACAGCCACGAATGTGCTTATTGCAGGATGTAAGAATACAATCATTCCAGAAGAAGTAACAGGAGTCGGTGAGATGGCATTTTACGGTTGTAGTGGAATGACCGACCTATATTGCTACGCAAAGAATGTACCAGAAACTGCTTCCAATCCATTCACGAGTACACTCATTGCTTCTGCAACCCTGCACGTTCCAGCGTCTTCTGTTAACTTGTATAAGGCAACTGCGCCATGGAGTGGATTTGGAAGTATTGTGGCTATTGGAGATGAAGTGGAAGACCCCAATCCATTGCTCTTAGGAACCTGGAGATATGATTTTGACACCAATAGCTATATATTATTGACTTTCTCACAAGACGGGACTGTACGCTATAAGGAATATGACAAAGGTGGATGGCAGCATGACGAAATCTATAGTTACTCTTTCAACAACAATGCTCTGAAGATTACTGATAGCAATGGGAATGTGAAGGTTGTAATAGAAGTCCTCACCCTGACGTCTACTACACTTAAACTGAACGGCTGGCCTGATGGAGGCGTGAGCACCTTCACTAAGCAAAATGGTAGTGATATTGAGAATGTCGTTCTCAACGGCTCTATTATCGGTCAGTGGAGTATTGTTTCCGGCTCTTATACAAGGTACGAGAACGATGTGCAGGTCTCCCAGGAGATTGGAGCCCTCACACCTCCTTATGACAGGATAGCCTTCTATGATAACGGAGCAGTAGAATTCCTAGAGTACAGTAGTTCAAGCAATTCTTATCATGAGGACGGGAATGGAACCTACACTATTGTTAACAATAAATTTGTCTTTGGTGGTGGTGACTGGGATAGCTTCATAATTACCGCCTTCGATGGTAGTAATAATATGGAAGTTTACTTCCAGTTCTCAGAGGATAAGGGCAGTACTTTCGTCAGGAAGGTTTACTATGCGAACCTTCAGCGTGTAACAGATGGTGGAGATGATCCTATGCCATCAGGAGAATTCCTAGGTGCGAAGCGCATCTTTGCGGATAATCTGCTGAAGAGTTCAACTTATGACGATAAGACGTTCACATACCACTATGACAGCAGGGGATATGTTACCCAGATAGACAGGATAAGGACAGACGGTTCGGGCAAGACCTATACCATATCTTATGGTGACAAGATCACATTTAATTGCTCGGATGGCACTAAATGGGTTGCTACACTGAATAGTAATGGATTCGTTGGCAGTATGGTTTGTTATAAAGCAAACGGTAGCGAGAGTGATCATGCAGCGTTCTCGTATAATGCTGACAATCAACTTACCGGAGTAACTTATGATGACGACGAGTTCTTCAATATAACGTATAGCGGTGGTGATATTACACAATGTAAGTTCTCCAGAGCCAGCGGTTACAGTGAATCATGGACCTATAGCTATGGCACTTCCGGTCAGGACATGATATTGAACAGCGGTAATGTAATGGAGTTTGACAATATCTTCGGTGTTGATTTGGATGACTATAACCTGCTTTATTACATTGGTGCATTGGGCAAACCAACTAAACATCTTCCTTTGACAGGACTTGTAAGTGGAAATACCATTACAGGCACATGGACAACAGACGATGCTGGTAGAGCTACTAAAGCACTGTTCAGTGATCATACCTTTACATGGAATTGGGATGACAATGGTGGTGGTCAAGGTGACGAACAAGAATACCAGACCGATAATACTCTGGCATTTGCAGATAATCTGAAAGCTAATGCAGGTACAGAGTTTAACCTTCCGATTGTAATGACAAACAGAGATGCCATTTCAGGTATCCAGTTTGACCTCTATCTTCCTGAGGGTATTGAGCTTTGTAAGGATGAGTATGACGATTATCTGATAGAAATGTCTCGTACAACTGCACGACGTCACTCTATTGCATCACGAGTTATGAATGATGGTGCTCTGCGTGTGGTTATATCTTCTACTCAGAATTCCACCTTTACGGGAAATAGTGGACAACTGCTTTCTCTGGTATTGTTACCCAATAGTACATTAGAGGCAGGAAACTACGAGGTGGAACTGAAGAATATTGTTCTTACGGACCCCGATGCTAACCGATATGCAGTGGCAGATGTTAAAGGTTACATTAATGTGAGGACTTACACAATGGGTGATGTGAACAATGATGGTTACATTGATGTGGCCGACTTGGCCGGTGTGGTTCGCTTCATTCTGGAGAATGCCGATGCCAGCCTTGTTTTCAATGCTGCTGATATGGATGGTAATGGGGTAGTGGAGATTAACGACTATGCAGCCCTTGTGAACGTGATTCTGAATCAGGGGTCACCAAGTTATGCACCTCAGCGTAAAGCTAAGTCCATGAGGAATACTTTAGTCACCCTTTCAGACTATATCCAGAGTATTCATGGAGAAGGTGAGTTGATGGTTCGTATAGGTAGTAGTGACATTCAGTACACGGGTATGCAGTTTGACTTGCGATTACCAGAAGGTGTTGAGTTGATGGATGAGGGCGCAGAAGCTGTAAGCAACCAACATGAGACATGCGTACAGAAACTTGTAAATGGGAAATATCGTGTAATATGTGCCTCAATGATGAATGATGAACTTCCTGAAGGTGATGTTGTCCGTCTGAAGTTGAAAGTCTCTGGCGATGTGAATAATACTGTGGAGGTTATGGCAGACAACATAGTGATGTCTGATGTTAATGCAATCAGATATGAGGCTTCATCTGCAAGCATTCTCTTAGATATGGACGATGCGACAGGTATAGGAACTTCAACCTTCTCGGATAGCAGGGGAGCTATTTATGACCTCAGTGGCCGTTTGATTAATTCACAATTCATAATTCATAATTCGCAATTACCTAGGAGAATATATATCCATAAAGGGAAGAAAGTTTCCATTAAATAAATAGGTACAAAAATGTTACAACGAATATTATGCGCAATAATGGTTGTTGTGGGTCTGTTGGCCCACGGCAACACTTATGCTGCCGATGAAGCCAATAAGTTGGAACTGCCGCCTAAGATTGAGGTGGAGAAGGGCACTGCGCAGTTGCAACTTCCCATTTCGCTTACTAATGCTGTGCCGATAACGGGTTTTCAGTGTGACTTGTATCTTCCGGATGGCTTTACAATCCTGGCAGATGAATATGGTGACTATCTGATTGATTTGGCTCGTACTACACCTAAGCGTCATAATCTTGCTACCCGTGAGATGCCCGATGGTGCATTGCGTATCGTGCTCAGTTCCATGACAAATGCCACGTTCTCAGGTAATAGTGGCGCTGTGCTTAGCATTACGCTTGCAATAGGAAAGGATGTGGCTGCCGGCAGTTATGATGTTAATCTGAAGAATGTTGTTTTAACAGATCCCAGTGCTGCCCGCTATCCATCGACAGATGTTTCCGGGAGTATTGTAGTGAAAGGGTCGGAAGTTGTTATATCTGAAGATGTCAAGTTGGAACTGTCTCCGGAAATAACAAGAGAGAAAGGAGTCGCTGAATTTCAGATGCCCATTCTTCTAACAAACAAAGAAGATATAACTGGTTTTCAGTGCGATTTGTACTTGCCTGATGGTTTCTCGGTCGCTAAGGATGAGTATGACGACTATCTGATAGATGTGGCTCGTACTACGACAAAGCGTCATAGTATAGCCACTCGTGAGATGCCAGACGGTGCAGTGCGTATTGTGCTAAGCTCTATGACAAATGCCACATTCTCTGGTAATAGTGGCGCTGTGCTTAATGTTACAATAGCTGTGAGTAGTAATGCAGAAGTTGGCAATTATGTTGTAGGTCTTAGGAACATTGTTCTGACTAATCCGTATGCTATACGTTACACATCTGCAGACGTTATAGGCATGCTTGTGATAGTAGAACAACCAGTAACAATTACTGCCCAAAATCTTACAATGGTTTATGGGGAAAAGGTTCCAACTTTGACTTATTCGTCCACAGGTGCAGAACTGAAGGGCGTTCCATCGCTTTCTTGCGAAGCAAATTCTTCATCACCTGTAGGGACGTATCCCATTGTGGTTTCTATGGGTACAGTGGAAAACAAAGAAGTTACTTACGTTAATGGTACATTGACCATAACAAAAGCACCACTGAATATTTCCGTAGGAAACTACGCAAAAAAACAAGGTGATGCTTTGCCTGAGTTTACGCTTACATATACAGGCTTTAAGAATAATGAGACGAAGGAGGTTCTGACCATCCAGCCATCGGTAGCGTGTGAGGCTACTTCTGCTACAGCTCCTGGCAAGTATGATATTGTTGTCAATGGTGCAGAGGCTCAGAACTATGAGATATCCTATACAAAGGGTACGTTGACTATTACAGAAGCAGACCCAGTAAAGGTCACTGCTAAAAGTTATACAAGGGAGTATGGTGATGCCAATCCAACATTTGAGTACACCGTTGAAGGCGCAGCCATTGACGGGAGACCTGAGATTATCTGTGAAGCCACAGCCACCTCTCCTGTGGGTGTGTATCCAATCTTGATCAAGAAGGGAAGTGTCACCAATTACAATGATACGTATGTAAATGGTGTGCTGACTATTACTAAGGCTCCATTGAGAATAAGTGTGGGCAGCTATGAGAAAAAACAATACGGTCCTATGCCAGAGTTCTCAGTCTCATATACAGGTTTCAAGAACAATGAGACAAAAGATGTGCTGACCAAACAACCCATGGTAAGTTGCCAAGCTAATGAAGATAGTCCTCCTGGAGAATATACTGTTACCGTAAGTGGAGCAGAGGCAACCAACTACCAAATACAATATATTGAGGGCAAGTTAACTGTTACAGAACCAGATTCATACACTTTAACATACATGGTGAATGGTGAAGTATATCAGAGCTTCAGCATTAAGTATCGCGATGTAATCACTCCTATGGCTGTTCCCACGAAGGAGGGCTATACCTTTAGTGGTTGGAGTGAGATACCAGCAACCATGCCTGCACATGATGTTGTGGTATCTGGTTCCTTTACAATTAACCAATATGTTGTAACGTTTAAGATTGGTGACGAAGTTATTTCCCGTATTACTCAGAACTATGAAACGGCTATTGTTGCTCCTGAAGCCCCAATTAAGGAAGGACATACATTTGCAGGTTGGGGCGATGTGGCAGCAACTGTACCTGCCCATGATGTCACTTATATAGGTTCCTATATAGTAAACAGCTACACGTTGACCTACTTGGTAGATGGAGAGGTGTACGAGACAGCCACGCTTGCATACGGATCAGCCATCAGTCCGGAAGCAGGGCCAGCAAAGGAAGGCTACACCTTCTCTGGTTGGGACGGACTTCCAATGTCAATGCCAGCGAAGGATGTTATCGTTAAGGGCTATTTTACGATTAATAGCTATACGATAACATACGTGCTTGATGGTGAGGTTTATGTCACAGAGACATTAGAATATGGAGCAAAGATTGTGCCACCTGTTATTCCTGGTCTTGAGGACTATACCATTTGGGAAGATGTTCCGGCAACAACGCCATCTGGCGATATTACCATCTATGGTAAAGCAAAAGATATTATTGATAGCCTCACCCCTGTCTTCTCTAATGGCATTGGATATGTTTACGACCTGAATGGCCGACTTGTTAGTTCGTCAACTTGTCAACTTGTCAACTATTTAAAGATGGGATTGAATATCATACGCATGAGTGACGGGACAACCAGAAAGGTATTGGTGAAATAGGGTACCATACTATGTAAAATAAAGGTCAGGCTTGTAGGTCTGACCTTTATTTTTAAATGAAGAGTGAAGAATGAAGAGTGAATCAACGTAAACGATAACGTAAACGTAAACTTGTGTTCGCTAACCAAGAACCTTTACAGGTTCCTTGCCCCTTACTCCTTGTAAAAAGAGCAAATAAAGTATAATAGTAAGTAATTAAATCGGTGGAAATAGTATGCATGAATTGATATATGTCAACTATTCGCGCTTTTATGGTTTAATTTTCTGAGGATATGTTTCATCGTAAAAATAATTATTTGTAAATTTGCGGAGTTTTAAACTAAAAATAAATATTTAATCAGTGACTACAACTACACTTAATTATATTTATATGAAAAAGTCTTTTATTCTGTTGTCAATTTTGGCTGCTGCATTCAGTTTCGGAAGCTGTAACAAGATTGAAGGTGTTGAAGGTGGTAATGACACCGATGAAAATGTTTTACCTCAGACTGAGGTGTTCTTCCAGGGTCAGAAATTGTCCTATGTTGGTCAGAACACACCTGCTGCTGGCGTAAAAGCAAAAATCAACATTATGAATCCTGCCGGTGGTCTTGCATGGCCCTTGCATCTGGACGGTGAGTCTTGGGAGAGCGCTCGTTTCTCTATCCGTGCTGACGGCACAATTCCTGATTTCTACGACAAGAGTTCTGCTCTTTATTATGGACGTCCCGCTGGTAAGGCTGGCGTAAACAGTAGAAATGTCGGTAAGGTTTCTAACATTTATAATTATCCCCATTACAACGACCGCGACCTTGATTATTATAAGGTAGATAAAAAGACTGGTAACAATATTGGTTTGTTCCGTTATATCTATGACAAGGAAGGCGGAAAGACACAACCCGTTATTCTGGAAGCTCCCTCTGTAGTAGATATTCTGGCTGACGAGGTTGACGACTTGGAGGCTGAAATTGCAGCTGGTAAGAATGTTGCCAAGAATCAGGCTTCATTGGATAAGGTAAATGCTTTGATAGCTCTTGGTGCTGATTATCTGGATTCTCACGTTCTGTGGTATGTAGTTAAGGAGGTAGCCGGACAGTATCGTTGGCACGTAAATGGTGTTATCCGCGATGTAGAGACACCTGAGTACGTAATTGATCCTATACCCGATGACGTAGAGGTTGATGTTCACCAGCAGGATCACAAGGATTGGTTCGAGATTAAAACTTCTATCCATGTAAGAGCTGATGTAAGTTCTGTAAAGGTTAACATTCCTTTGGAGGAAGCTGACATTCTAGAGTCTGATGACTTCAACGTTAGAATCTTCAACTATGACTTCGAGTCTTATAAGATTAAGCATACCGTTACTCACGATGCTAAGGGTATCACCATTGAGATCTCTAACATCCCTGCATCTCTGATTGAGGAGCTCAGAACTAACTTTGGCGACGGTCTCACCATCGAGGTTCACAGCTACTGCACAAAGGATGTTTGGGAACAGCTCCAGAACAGTCGTGTTAAGACTGGCAAGCCCTGCATAGTAAATGGTCAGATTACCAGCGCATTGAAGCCTGGTGAGTCAGTTGTAATTCCTGTTGAGAAGAACTAAACTCCTAAATTAAAGGGAATATACATAATTAAATATACTTAAATCCCAAGGTGAATGCACATCGCCTTGGGATTTATTTGTAATTTTGCAGACATAACTTGGCAGATATGATTTTGAATAGTAAGAGAAGTATATTGGTTTTACCTTTGCTGTGTATATGTACAGCCCTGTCAGCTCAGGATGATAAGCATCATCATGCAGAAGACTCTACTGATGTCTTCTATCGTCACCTTCAGTTAAACGAGATTACTGTGACAGGTGTGACGGGCGATACAAAGCTGAAGCATTCAACGGCTCCCATCAGCATAGTTAGTGCTAAGACGCTGCGTTCAACGGCATTCACCAATATCATAGACGCTATCAGTCATCAGCCAGGTGTTAGCCAGCTTACTACAGGCGGAAGTATCTCTAAGCCTATCATTCGTGGTTTGGGTTACAACCGTGTGGTGGTAATGAGCGAGGGCGTCCGTCAGGAAGGTCAGCAATGGGGAGAAGAACATGGGGTAGAGGTTGATGGAAACAGCGTAGGCTCTGTCGAGATTCTGAAAGGTCCTGCCTCGCTGATGTACGGCTCTGATGCTATGGCAGGCGTTGTTATCCTGCATCCCAAGGCCATACTGCCCGAGGGCGATATGCGTGCCAACTTCAGTTCAGAGTATCAGACCAACAACGGTCTCTTCGGGTATAACCTCTCTATGGCGGGTAACAAGAACGGCTTTGTCTGGGACGGACTCTATAGCCAGAAGATGGCTCATGCCTACAAGAACAAGTACGACGGTTACGTGCCAGGCTCCCAGTTTGGCGAGAAGGCGGGCCGTCTGATGTTAGGTCTGTACAAGTCCTGGGGACATTCCCGCTTGACAGGAACGCTCTTCCATCTGACACCCAGCATCATTGAGGGTGAGCGTGATGAAGTAACAGGCGAGTTGGTGTGCGCCACAGACAACGTCAAGACATACAGAAAGGTGCTTCCTTTCCAGCATGTGAACCACTATAAGTTGGTATGGGACAACTTCTTTAATCTGCGTAAGGGCTACCTGAAGGTACTCTTAGGCTATCAGCAGAACCAGCGTAAGGAGTTCGAGGAGAGCGAGGATGAATATGAACTTTACTTCAAGCTGCATACCATGACCTACGACATACGTTACGTGACGCAGGAGTTCAATGGCTGGAAGCTGTCGGCTGGTATTGGCGGTATGTATCAGCAGTCGGGCAATCTAGGCGAGGAGTATCTGATTCCTGACTACAAGTTCTTTGACGGTGGTCTCTATGCCACTGTTACCAAGACCTTGGGCGACCGCTGGACTATCAATGGAGGTGTGCGCTACGACCATCGTCACATGCATGGCGATGAGCTGGAGGAGGATGGTGCCATGCGCTTTACCGACTTTACCCGTTACTTCAATGGCGTATCCGCCAGCATCGGTGCTGTATGCAATATCAATGAGCACTTTAATGTCCGTGCCAATCTGGCCCGTGGTTTCCGAACACCTAACATGAGCGAGTTGGCCTCTAATGGTGTTCACGAAGGCTCTATTCGTTACGAGTTGGGTTCTCAGGATCTGAAGGCTGAGTATAGTCTGCAGGCCGACTTAGGCTTGGACTTCACTTCACGATATGTTTCTGCCCAGGTGGCTCTCTTTGCCAACCGCATCAACAATTACATCTTTACACATCGTATACCAGAAGTGATTGAACCAGGTTACCTGACCTATGCTTATACGCAGGGTGATGCCCGTCTGCTGGGCTTCGAGGCAGGTGTGGATTTCCATCCCATTCACGCTGTACACTTCTCCAACAACTTCTCTTATGTAGATGCGCAGTTGCTGAACCAACCTGCAGAGACCAAGTATCTGCCCTTCACACCTGCTCCCCGTTGGAATGCTGAACTGAAGTGGGAGCTTTTCCATCACTCACATAGTACTATCCATCATCACCACTCCGACTATGAGAGTCATCATTCTCTGCTGAACAATCTGTATATAGCAGCAGGCTTGAACTATTACTTCAAGCAGAATCATATCTATAGTGCAGATGATACAGAGACCGTAACACCTGCCTATGCGCTGCTGAACTTCTCGGCAGGTACGGATGTGCAGGTAAAGGGTAAGAAGGTGGCAGAGTTCTATGTAACGGCTGATAATGTGCTGAATACGGCTTATCAGAATCACCTGAGTCGTCTGAAGTATGCAGATATGAACAATGCTACCGGCAGACGGGGTGTGTATAATATGGGTCGCAACATAACATTCAAGTTGGTTGTGCCCGTACAGTTCTAATAGGAATCTTCTTCGGATCCTTTTTTTTGATAGCTAGTCTCGTTCTCCTTCGCTGTTTCAGAGATAGCATTGTCATAGCCAGTCAGTGCTGCGAAGGGCGCAAACTGAGCCGCACGGCTCCACATAGACATCTGCGGATGTTTCTTGGAAACGTGATGCGGCAGGTTTATTATATCGTCGTAATCCATATTTACTATTTTCAAATTTACTATCTACTATTTATTTTCGATTTGTTTATTTGGCGATTTACCGGTGCGGATGCAAATCGTAAATTGTAAATCGTCAAATTGTAAATTACTCGTGGTGTCCTCCTATTTGTTTGTTGCGCTCCTTGGCGGTGGCACCTTCCTCGAAATTGAGGCCGCGTAGGATGGCGTTCTTGCCGAAACGCTGTTTTATCTTCAGTTGCGCTTCCTGCATTCTCCGTTCCTTGGCAAGGCGGACTTTCTCTTCCTTACGTTGCTTGTCCAAAGCCTCGTAGTCGGTGAACAGATCCAACTGTTCATAGTTGACAGTTGACAGTTGACGGTTGACAGTTGCCTCGTCTTTTACATGATTGGTGGTCAGGTTCAGACGGCGAATCAGCAGATCAGGATTCACATAACGGTCATAGAGTTCTGCTGCGCCATCCATGATAAGTCGTGAGGAGGAGGTAGGTTTCTTGAAGTTGAAAGTACCATGGGCATGTTTAGGTACGGGCTTTCCGTAGTGGTTGATGGTGATAGGACCGTGGTACTTGTTGCGTATCTCGGGACGCGTCAGACTCTCGGCATCGTAGCCTACGGTCAGTACCAACTGGTCGGTCAATAACCGCTTCGACACCAAGTCCAGTGCCATTCCCTCTGCCATCTCGCGTATCACAACACGTCCTTTCTTGAAATTATAGGGTTCCTGCAATACCTGTCCGCTGCTGAAGGAGTTAGTCTCTGGCCTGTATGCCTTTACTGCCTCCATGGTACAGGGCTCCCAGCCCCAGGCGTGGTCTATCAGCAATTCTGCATTCACACCGAAGAGCTCGTATAGCATCTCCTCGTTCTGCAGAGACAGCCTTGCCAGTTTTCCCATGGTATCAATGCCATAGTATGCCAGTTTCTGTGCTATTCCTTGTCCTACGCGCCAGAACTTAGTGATAGGGCGGTAGTCCCACAGCTGACGTCGGTACGACATCTCGTCCAGTTCTGCTATGCGTACACCGTCTTTATCTGCCGGCATCTTCTTGGCTACGATATCCATAGCTACCTTGCAGAGGTACATGTTGGTGCCAATGCCAGCCGTTGCCGTGATACCCGTCTGCGAGAGCACATCGCGTATCATCTTCATGGCCAGCTCATGCGCTGTCATCTTATAAGTGCCAAGGTAAGCCGTTACATCCATGAATACCTCGTCTATCGAGTATACATGAATATCTTCCGGTGCAATGTATTTCAGGTATATACTGTATATCTTGGAGCTGACCTCTATGTAATGGGCCATCTGAGGCTTGGCGATGATAAAGTCCACGCCACGTGCCTTCTGTCTTACTTCAAACAGACGTGCCCTTCCGCCTATACCGTATTCCTTCAGCGAGGGAGTTACGGCAAGGCAGATGGTCTTGTCTGTTCTGGATTCATCGGCTACAACGAGATTTGTCGTCAGCGGATCCAATCCTCTGTCGACGCACTCCACCGAAGCATAGAATGATTTCAGATCGATGGCGATATATGTACGTTGTGCTTCAGTCATGCCAATGCGCACTTATTACTCCATCGAAGATATGAAGTCTCTTTTTAGTTTCTGCGGATGTAGGCAATGGTATCGCCCTTGCCAACCTTGCTTCCCTGGTTAGCGCAGATCTCAACCAACTTGCCACCCAAGGCAGCGGGAATCTCAATAACCTGGCCGAAGTTGTTCTGCAGGTAGCAGAAGCGGTCGCCCTCCTTGTATTCCTTGCCTACCATAGGATTGATGCTCTTAACGCATTCCGCATCACCATTAACCTCCCACATGATGGTACCGTTCTCGGGTGCTGTGATGGCATCAGCCTCGGCATGCTTGTAAGCAGCAACCTCTTCCAGAGACAAGCCGCTCTTCTGCATTTCCTTATCCTTGGCAGCCTGCAAGTCCTTCAGGAAGCGCTCCTTGGCTACACCGCTCTTATAGTCGCGATACTGGCTCTCGTGCATGGCAAACTCGAAGAGTTCCTCATCGTCCTGTCCACGGTCCCAACCGTTCTTCTTCATCTCCTCGATAAAGCGTGGCAGGTCGTCGGGATAGTTAGACTGAGGATCAGCAGTGGTGAACTCAAAGCCCTTCTCCTTGGCCAGCTCGATAATCTCGGGAGCCACTTCGCCGGGCAACTTACCGCTCTTACCCAGGATCATACCCCAGATAGAGGGGTCCATCATGCTATAGCGGGGCTTACCCATAGACTCTGTGAGCAGGTTCATCAGGGCGATATTCTTGACGTACTGAGAGAAGGGAGTTACCAATGGGGGATAACCTACGCGGGGCCATACGTATGCCACCTCGTTGAAGAGGCGAACCAGCAGGGCATCCTCGCTGTAAGGCTCCTCGCCCTTGTTCTTGCGGTTGTTGTTGATAGCATCCATAACACCCTTCAGGTCGGCCATCATACTACCCATCATACCACCGGGCAAACCGCAACCCAACAGGAGTGAAGACATCAGCTTGTTGGCAGGGTTCATGAAGTAGCCCAGGAAGTCGTCAATGAATTCCTGTGTCAGTTTACGTGCCTCCATATAGGCCTCCATATTGATTTCAGGAACATCGAAGCCGTAGTTCTTCAGCATGCTCTGTACAGAAATGATGTCTGGATGTACCTTACCCCATGAGAGTGGCTCGATAGCGGTATCAATAACATCGGCACCATTCTTACAAACCTCCAGGATGCTGGCCATAGAAAGACCGGGGCCGCTGTGGCCATGGTACTGGATGATAATCTCAGGATGCTTGTCCTTAATCATTTTCACCAACTTACCCAGCATAGCGGGCTGACCGATACCTGCCATATCCTTCAAGCAGATCTCAGGAGCACCTGCCTCTATCAGCTGTTCAGCGATATTAGCGTAGTACTCGGCTGTATGGATGGGGCTGTTGGTGATACACAGGGTAGCCTGTGGTGTCATCCCTGCCTCCAAAGCATATTTGATAGAAGGGATGATATTGCGAACGTCATTCAGACCGCAGAAGATACGGGTGATGTCTACACCCTGAGCATGCTTAACCTTGTACATCAGACGACGAACATCGGCAGGAACAGGGAACATACGCAAAGCGTTCAGACCACGATCCAACATGTGGGTCTTGATGCCTACTTCGTTGAAAGGCTTGGTAAAGGCACGTACTGCCTTGTTGGGGTTCTCGCCGTACAGCAGGTTCACCTGCTCAAAGGCACCACCGTTAGTTTCCACACGGGCAAAGCATCCCATCTTGATGATAACAGGAGCAATGCGCTCTAACTGATCCTTACGAGGCTGGAACTTGCCGCTCGACTGGAACATGTCTCTATATACGAGGCTAAACTGAATTTTTCTTTTTTCCATGTTTATCTTATCCTATATAATAGTTATCCTTTGTAGATGCAAAGGTACAAGTAATTACTTTAACGGCAATATGTAATGCGTAATATTTTCGTCTAAATGCAGAGAGACGCACAACAATGAAGTGTTATTGCTTGTGCGTCATGATATCAAGTACGAATCGGTCCGTCTCGTCCATACCTCTGGAGCCGATACTTGTCAGGTTACGGATGCTACGGTCTACATCGTCATCTATGATACCCTCGGCAGAGGTTACATGATTATTCTGGATGGCCAGCATAGCACTCATGACGGCCGTGCTCACACCTGTTGTCAACTTCAGGGCACAAGATGGCTTGGCACCGTCACAGATCATACCCGTAAGGTTGGCTATCATATTCTTGACAGAGTAGCAGATCTGGTCGTAGTTGCCCCCCATCAGATAGGTGATACCCACGCTGCTGCCCGTACTGGCAACCACACAGCCACAGAGGGCAGATAGGCTACCTAACGACTGCTTGATATAGATAGCAGTGAGGTGGGATAGGGTGAGGGCACGGATCAGTTCCTCTTCTGTGTTATGATTCTCGCGTGCGAAGACTACCACAGGCATGGTGGCGCAGATACCCTGGTTACCGCTTCCGCTGTTGCTCATGACGGGAATCTTGGCTCCTGCCATACGGGCATCGCAGGCACAGGATGTTACAGAGAGAACCTTGGCAAAGATACTCTCGCCCATGATGCCACGACCTAAAGGACTGCACATTGTCTTGCCCAACTGGTGACCGTAGTTTTCACGTAGTCCTTCCTGAGCAGCTGCCTCGTTCAGACGCTTAGCTTCCAGGATGAAACGGATCTCATCAAGAGGCATGGTTGTGGCAAACTCATATACCTTATATAATTTAAGGATATTATCTTCCTTGGCATCTTCTGCCTCAGCTGCGGAAGAATCAGATGAAACCTGTTCAACAAAGTTGGTGTGAGTTCCCTTGATGGTTGCCTCCGAGCTTTTGCCTTCGGCTTCTGCACAGACGTGAATATAGAGCTTGTCGGGGTCTTTCTCCTCCAACTTGATATCTATGCGGTTTTCTGTGATATAGTGTTTAGCTATCTCCAGTTCCTTCTCAGTGCAATCACGCAGCACTTCCAACTCAAGGCATGACTTTCCGCCTACAGCACCCAAGGCTATAGCAATGGGAAGGCCTATCATACCGCCAGTGCCTGGGATTCCCACACCCATGGCGTTCTTCAGTATGTTGGCGCTCAGGTGCAGGGAAATCTTTTCAGGCAGAAAGCCGGGCTCTTTGCCTAATTTGTTTCTTAACTCTTCAACTGCTTTGGCTACACAAAGGGCGACTGCCATAGGTTCGGTACAACCGATGGCGGGTACTACCTCTTGGTGTAAAAGATCCAGGATTTCTTTCTTTTCTTCGTTTGTAAGCATGTGTTTTCTTTCTAAGCGGCGCAAAGTTACAAAAAAAATACATATCTTTGTGCAGAAAAATCGAAAAACAAACATAATTAACAAACACTATGAGACAACTGTTTTTATTTTTGGCGGTAGCCTTCTGTTTGTGCGGAATCGCTAAGACCGAGGTAAAGGATTCCAAGACCAATTATGCCCGCGAAGCTCTGCAACCCTATTTAGACCGGGGTGAACTGCCCGGAGCCATCAGCATCTTCTACAATGATGGTGTACAGGAGACTTGCTGCATTGGTTATGCCGATGTAGAAAAGAAGCGTCCCATTAAGTTGGATAACGTATTTATGCAGTGCTCTCAGACAAAGGGCTTCTGTGGTGTTACCATTGCCAAGTTGGTAGAGGAGGGTAAGCTCTCTCTAGATGATCCTGTTTCCAAGTTCCTGCCCGAGTTCAAGGATCTGTGGGTACTGGACAGTGAGAAGGATGGTATCAAGACACTTCACAAGGCTAAGAATGTACTGACAGTACGCATGGTACTGAACCACACGGGCGGTTTCCCCTTCGAGTGTAGCGCTAAGCGTAGTGATGTTCGTGGCGGTGGCTGGTCAGGAGGTGCTCCCTTGCGTCAGGTTGCCAGCATTGCTGCCGAATCTCCTATCCTGTTCGAGCCTGGTACCAGAGAACGCTATTCTAACACAGGTATCGACATAGGCGGTGCCATCGTAGAGGTTATCACCGGCATGAAGTGGGAGGATTACCTTAAGAAGGAAGTGCTGGATCCCCTGGGCATGAAGTCAACTTGGTTCTGGCCCACCGACAAGCAGCTGAAGACTCAGATAGAGATGTACGACGTGAAGGCTGGTCAGACTGCCAAGTATCGTCTGGAGAACGGTTGGGAGCAGCGCCCTTATAATGATGGTCATGTCTTTGCCTCTGCAGGCGCGGGTCTCTGGACAACTGCTCTGGATCAGCTGAAGTTCTACAAGATGCTGATGAATCTGGGCGTTGGCGAGAATGGCGTGCGTATCCTGAAGGAGGAGACCGTAAAGAGTATCCTTGCTGTGACTACTCGTCCCGACAATCTGGGCGGTTATTCCCTGGGTCTGAATGCACCCAAGAAGGACGGCGAGAACGAATGGTTCGGCCATGGTGGTGCCTGGGGTACCAACTGCATGGTCAATTGGCACAAGAAACAGCTGAAACTTTGGGTTGTTCAGGTCAATGGAAATCAGCCTTGGAACGGTGATGTTGCCAAAGCAGCCGAGAAATTCTTCTCTGCAACACTGGATACCTCAGGTATTGATGCCTATACGGGAAGAACTAAATAGGATTCAAAATTAGAAATTCAAAATTCAAAATTGAGGGCCGCCATAAGAAACATCGTAATAACGTTATAACGAAAGGCGGCCAAAGAATAAATAAGGGAAGAAGCGAAAAGCCTCTTCCCTTATTTATTCTCTAATCTCTAATCTCTATTCCCTAATCCATTTTACAGATTACTTAAACAGCTCGTCCAAGAACTCGTAGAAAGCAGGATTCTCACCAACTACGGTTTTTATGATCTTACCTTCGGGATCAATGAGAATCTTGGTGGGGTATCCTGAGATGGCATACATAGCCTCAATCTTAGATTCCCTGGGGTTATAGACATGTTTCCACTTCAGCTCATTCTTTGCTACGGCAGCCTTCCACTTTTCTTCTGTATCGCTGCAGTCAACACCAAGGATTTCCAGACGGTCGCTGTACTTCTCGTAGTATTTCTTCAGTTCAGGGAATCCCTTGATGCACCATACACACCATGAACCCCAGAAGTCCAGAATCAGGTACTTGCCACGCAGAGAGGAGAGTGTGAGGTCGTTGCCGTTGATATCCTTCAGTGTGAAATCGGGGGCCATCTTACCGTCGGCAACCTTCTTGAGTGCTTCTTCGTGAATCTTCTTACGCTCGATGCTTGCTTTTACGAAGTCAATAAAATAAGAGTACCTGCCGTCTGCGACAACGCTACTCATTGTCCCCAGTGCCTTCTCAGCCTCTTCAAGGCCCATAAGAACAGTTACGCCGGCGCCGCTGTTGGGGTGTTCTGTGATGAAATCCATCATTTTCTGTTTCAGCTGCTTTTGCAGGTTGTTATAGATGGGGTCCAGAACTTTCTGAAGTGAGTCGGCATTGGCACCCTTCTCAACCTGGCTATGGTAAGACTGGCCAAGGTCGTTCATCTTCTCCTGAATAGGATTTGTTACATCCTCCAGTACCTGATAATCCTTGTAGAACTGTGAGCCGTTCCAGATATTCTTCTCTGTTGTTCCTGTAACAGTAGCGTTCTCTCCGGGAACCAGATACACGCTCAGACGTTTTTCGCCTTCATTGGTGTTAACCTTACACATGGCAAGACGCATCTTGCTGTCGTTGTTCTGGATAGTGAACTTACCTTTCTTTATTTTCAGTGTATCTGTTTTCTCTATGCCACTGAAATCAGGCTTTACAATCTGTACAAAAGCCGTATCACCAGTTACATCTTTCAGTTCTGCCTTGATCACACACTGCGCATAAGCGCTTCCACCCATCAAAAGGGGGAGAAGCATGAGTACAATCTTTTTCATATCTTAATTTCGTTATTTCGTTATTCTGATTGGCCGCCTTTCGTTATTACGTTATATCGTTATTACGTTATTACGATGTTTGGGTTGGGGCGGCCAATTATTTATAATGCTTCTTTATGAACGGGGTCGCAGGTCAGGCCAATGCCCAGTTTCTTGAAGATCTTCTGGTCAACCTCGCTCAGCATAACGGTAGAATGTGCCTGACAACCTCTCAGCAATGGCAGCATAGCCAGTGCACGACGGCAGTTGGCATCGTTCTGACTAAGTACAGATAGGGCTACCAGCACCTCGTCGGTATGCAGACGTGGGTTGTGACCGCCCAGATATTCTGTCTTGGTCTTCTGGATGGGCTCTATCAGTTCCTGTGAGATGAGCTTGACGCTATGGTCGATACCCGCCAAATGCTTGGTGGCATTCAGCAACAGTGAAGCACAGGTGCCCAGCAAAGGCGAACTGCTTGCTGTGATGATGTTGCCGTCCTCCAATTCAATGGCACTGCAGGGAACACCGGTCTCTTTCAGACGTTTCTTAGCAGCGACTGTACACTTACGGTAGTCGGTATCAATCTTAGCCTGCTTGAAGAGAAGCTTCAGTTTGGTAACCTCGTTCTCGTTGCAGGCACCCGTGGCTAACTTGCCAAGGGCTGTATAGTAACGGCGGACAATCTCCTGCAGAGAAGCTTCCTGGCAGATCTTATCGTCCGAGATGCAGAAACCCACCATATTGACGCCCATGTCAGTGGGGCTCTTGTAAGGACATTTGCCGTAGATACCCTCGAAGATGGCATTCAGCACGGGGAAGATCTCCACGTCGCGGTTATAGTTGATAGCCACCTTCTCATATGCTTCCATGTGGAAGGGGTCAATCATGTTCACATCGTTGAGGTCGGCAGTAGCAGCCTCGTATGCAATGTTTATGGGGTGCTTCAGTGGCAGGTTCCATACGGGGAAGGTCTCAAACTTGGCATATCCCGCCTCCACGCCGCGCTTGTGCTCGTTGTAGAGCTGAGATAGGCAGACAGCCATCTTGCCGCTGCCGGGACCGGGAGCCGTAACAATAACCAGGGGCTGAGTAGTCTCCACGTAATCATCCTTACCGAAGCCTTCGTCACTGTCAATAAGGTCCACATTGTGAGGGTAGCCCTCGATGGTATAGTGGTAGTATGCTTTGATGCCCATGCTTTCCAGACGGTGGCGGTACTGGTCGGCAGAGCTCTGACCGTTGTAGTGTGTGATAACAACATTATCAACACGGAAACCGCGGTTCTGGAACTCGTTGCGTAGGCGCAGTACATCCTCGTCGTAGGTGATACCCAGATCCTGACGTATCTTGTTCTTCTCAATATCTATCGCACTGATAACGATTACTATCTCGGCCGAGTCTGCTAACTGCTGCAACATACGCAACTTAGAGTCGGGCTGGAAGCCTGGCAGCACACGGCTGGCGTGGTGATCGTCGAAGAGCTTACCGCCCAGTTCTAGGTAAAGTTTACCTTTGAACTGCGCTATGCGCTCCTTAATATGTTCGCTTTGTATGCGAATGTATTTCTCGTTGTCAAATCCGTACTTCATCTTATTACCTTAAAATGTTATCCTAAATATATTATTATCTAACGACCTTTGTAAATTCGGCCTTTGCATTCTTCTCGTTGCGCAGTTCTATGTAAACAGTCATCTTTGATGACATGACATCATCTGAATTGCGGGTGATGAAACGATACTCAGTACCCTTGCTTGTATATCTCTTTGATACAGAAGTGGGTGTGCCCAGTGGGAATTGATAGCCATCGCATGCCTCGTGGAAGACTTTCTTGTCAGCTTCGGACAGTTCATCCTGAACGTTGAAGTCGGGCAGTGCCTCAACCTCGCCTTGCAGGTATCCGTTGCGTACTAGGAAGTCGTTAAGTTCATCCTGCAGATAACTCAGGCGAGCATTACGTATGCCAAAGCCCTCCATAATGACAGATCTGGGCAAACGGGCCTTCAGGTCCTCTGTACTGCTTTCCAGTCCGCCGCTTCCGAAGGTGCAGAACGGAACAATCATCTTGCCCTCCAAATTGGCATTCTCTAACAAGGAAGCAATGGGAGAGGCATAGGTACCGAACCAGATGGGATAGCCCAGGAAAATGATATCGTATTTCTGAACATCAGCCTTGATGGGCTTGATGGCAGGAATCTCTCCTTTCTCTTGCTCTTTCTTGCAACGTTCGATGGTAGCCTCGAAGTCACCTGAGTATGGGTTCTCGCAGATTATCTCCTCGATATCTGCATTCATGCTTGATTTTAACTGGTTTGCAACAGATGCTGTAGCCCCAGTTTGTGAGTAATATAGAACCAATACCGTGTTCTGAGGAATCTCTTCCTTTGCAACATCTTTCTGCTTATTTCCACATGCAAACATAACCATACATGCAAACATTAAAATGAATATCTTCTTCATACAATGAATATAAGGTTTTGAATTCATAATACAAAATTACATATTTTTCGCCTAATACATATTTTGTAAATGCATTTTTTTTGAATTCTTAGATAAATTTCCCACATTGTGGGTTCTTTTTCTTGCGTGTTTGCGTTTTTGTTGTAATTTTGTCTTCTGTATCATTTAATACAGATTGTAAAAAATGGGTAAAGGTGTGACATCTATCAATCTTGAGAAGACAGCCATTATAGCAGGGGAACGCAATATATCATTTGCCAGAGCCTTGCAGTACATCGACGTTTTTGCTGAGCAGATGCCTTCAGGTAACGACAAGCGGATAGTTGTATTCAGTGAAAATAGCGAGGGGTGGGTTTATGCATTCTTCAGCATCTGGCAAAAGGGTGCTGTGGCTGTACCCGTGGATGCCAGCAGTACCGTTTCTGATTTCGCATATATCTTGCGCGACTGTACGCCGGACGGAATCTGGACCTCTTGTCACAACGTCCCTGTAGTAGAGCAGGCGTTGGCTCAGACTGGTCTGAACATACCGTTCTATGTTATTGAGGATAGAATGAAGTGCGAGCCGGAGCCTACCCGTGAGTTGCCCGGCACATTGCCTTGGGCAGAGCTGGATGTGCCCTATAACCAAAAGGTGGCCCTTATCATCTATACGTCAGGTACTACGGGCAGTCCCAAGGGCGTTATGCTCAGCTACCAGAATCTGATGGCTAACATCAAGGGCGTTTCCCGGGATGTAAGAATCTATACCCGTAGCAATCGTGTGATGATTCTTCTTCCCTTGCACCATGTGTTACCTCTGATGGGCAGTCTTATTGCTCCGTTCTGGATAGGTGCTGGCGTTGCTATTTGTCCCAGCCTGACGGCTCCCGACCTCATGGATACACTGTGCCGTGGTAAGGTGGCTATCGTGATTGGCGTGCCTCGTCTGTGGCAGATGCTCTATGGCGGTATCAAGAAGAAGATTGACTCCAATATCATCACTGCATTCCTGTTCAATATGTGTGCTTTCTTCCGTAGCCGGACGCTATCGCGTCTGGTCTTTAGTAGTATCCGTCGTAAGATGGGTGGCAATATCAAGTATTTTGTCAGTGGAGGTGCAGCTCTCAGCAAGGATATAGGAGAGGGCCTGAAGACTCTTGGATTGGATGTACTGGAGGGCTATGGCATGACGGAGACGGCTCCTATCATCTGCTTCACCCGTCCTACGGATATCCGTCCGGGCTGTGTGGGGCTCCCTCTGCCCGGTATTGAATGCAAACTAGTGAATGGTGAATTGTGTGCCAAGGGGCCCAATGTGATGCTGGGCTATTACAACCGAACAGACGAGACGGCTCAGGTGATTGACAAGGACGGCTTTATCCATACAGGCGATTTGGCGACTATCGACAAAAAGGGACGTGTTACCATTACCGGACGTACCAAGGAGATTATTGTGCTCTCCAACGGTAAGAATATAGAACCTAGTGAGATAGAATATAAGCTGGAGCAATACGACCAGTATGTGAAGGAGGTGGCTGTTATGCAGGACGGTGACCTGCTGCGAGCCATTGTCGTACCCCAGACAATATGGGCCTCCATGCTGAATGATACACAGGTTGAGGTGGCATTGAAGCATGAGGTGATAGAACCCTACAACCGTACAGTGGCTAATTATAAGAAGGTGATGGCGCTGACGGTATATAGAGGAGAGCTTCCCAGAACAAAGTTGGACAAACTGCAGCGCTTCAAGCTACAGGCACTGCTGGAAGCCTGTCGTACCGCTCAGCCTATCCGTCCCGAAGAACCTGAACCTGATTCTGAAGAGTATCGTATTATCAAACAGTATATAGAACAGGAGAAGAAAGTGCCTGTCAAACCTTCTTCACATATCGAGACGGACCTGGCTATGGACTCCCTTGACAAGGTTGGTCTGCAGGGCTTCATAGAGCATACCTTCGGCATGAATATTCTTGTAGAGGAAATGGCAGCCTTTCCTAATATCAAGGCAATGGCTGAGCATGTCGCATCCTGCAAGACCAAGGTCGAGGTGGAGGAGGTGGATTGGCACAGCCTGCTTAATGAGTCGGTTACGGATTTGCGTATCCCTCAGGCTTCCTGCTTCTTCCCCTTTGCCAACAAATGCTTCAAGATATTCTTTAAGGTTTATAACTCTTTGGGCATTCACGGACGCATACAGATACCTGCCAAGGGTCCGTATATCCTGGCTCCCAACCATCAGAGTTTCGTGGATGGTCCCGTTGTGCTGAGCGGTCTCACTTGTCGTCAGATTAAGACCTGTTATTTCTTCGCAACGGAGCAGCATGTCAGAGGTAGGTTCCGTCGTGCGCTGGCAGACAAGAACAATACCATCATTATGGAACAGGCTCACCTGAAGGAAAGTATACAGAAGTTGGCTGAGGTACTGAAGAACGGCAAGAATATTGTCATCTTCCCTGAGGGCAGTAGAACGCACGACGGCGATTTGGGCGACTTCAAGCTTTCCTTTGCTATCTTAAGCAAGGAATTAAATGTACCTATCGTACCTGTTTGTATCAGAGGTGCTTATGATGCCTTACCAAGACATCGTAAGTTCCTGTTCCCCCGTCATATCGAGGTACATTACCTGCCACCCATAATGCCCACATCAGATATTACCTATCAGCAGTTGGCCGATAAGGTTAAGCAGGCCATTGCAAGGGTACTGTAGTTTCTTCTTGCAGTTTAGAGTTTAGTGTTTAGAGTTTAGAGTCAGTTGAAGATGTTGATAGTTCCGCCATAGGCGGAGTATTAAAGACCAGTTAGACTCTCAACTTTATAAAGAGAGGTACGAAAAAAACCGCGAAACCCTTTTTGAGAGCTTTCGCGGTTTTTGTTTATTTCGATGTTAAAAAATAATTTTGAATTTATACCTTTTCTCTTTTAATTTTTCTCTTTTATCTAGAATAGCGACTCCTGCGAGTTGACCTCTTCCAGCGTGAAGGCAGAGGAGCCGTCAAAGCAGTGAGTACAGATCTGATCTTTGGGAAGACCGATTGACTCTATGAGGGTCTCCAGCTTGCTGAACTTCAGAGAATCCAGATTCAGGCGCTTGGCAATCTCTGCCACCATTCTCTTGTATTCAGGACTATCGGTGCGTGTATATGCCTCCAGATTCTTGTTCTCATCGCCCTCAAAGTCCTTGATGATACGACGTGTAATAAGTTCCAGGTCGCTCTTGCTGGCGCTGAAGTTGATGAACTTACAGCCATAAACCAATGGGGGACAGGCTATACGCATGTGAACCTCCTTGGCACCCAGTTCGTGCAGCACCTTGGTATTATCGTGCAGCTGAGTACCGCGTACAATACTGTCGTCGCAGAAGAGTACGCGCTTGTCGCGCAACTTGTCGGCATTGGGGATAATCTTCATCTTGGCCACCAGGTTACGCATTTCCTGATTGCTGGGGGTGAAGCTACGGGGCCAGGTAGGAGTGTACTTGTTGATGGCTCTCATATAGGGGCACTTATGACCCTCAGCATAACCAACGGCCATACCGATTCCGCTATCGGGGATACCGCAGGCGCAGTCTACTTCTGTCTTGTCCTCTTCGCCCATACGGCGACCACACTCATTACGTACCCATTCTACGTTCTTGCCTTCGTAGCAACTGGTGGGGAATCCGTAGTATACCCACAGGAAAGAACAGATCTGCATGCGCTTGTTGGGCTTGCGCAACTGTTCCATCTTGTCGGCAGTGATGCGGATAATCTCGCCGGGACCTACAAAGTATGATGTCTCATAATCCAGGTTGGGGAAAGCTGTGCTCTCACTTGTTACGGCCATGGCACCTTCCTTCTTACCTACAACGATTGGGGTACGGCCCCATGAGTCGCGGGCGGCAATGATGCCGTTCTCTGTAAGCAGGAGCATAGAGCAAGAACCCTTGATATTGTTAAAGACATTCTCAATACCATTAACAAAGTCCTTACCTTTTATTATAAGAAGGGCAACCAACTCAGTGGGGTTGATCTTGCCGGATGAGAATTCGCTGAAGTGCTGTCCTTCCGAGAGCAGTTTCTGGCAGAGTTCCTCCAAGTTGTTGATTTTGGCTACTGTAACAAGGGCAAAACGTCCCAAGTGGCTGTTCATCAGCATTGGCTGAGCGTCTGTGTCGCTGATTACGCCTATTCCGGCATTGCCTTTGAACTTATCCAGTTCATCTTCAAAGCGGGTTCTGAAATAGGTACTTTCCAGATTGTGAATACTGCGGAAAAACTCACCTTCTTCACTTACTGTAGCCATACCGCCGCGCTTGGTACCCATGTGCGACTGATAATCTGTTCCGTAAAAAAGGTCTGCCTTACAAGGCTGCATTGATACTGTCCCGAAAAAACCTCCCATATGTGCTTAAATCTTTTTATCTTAAAAACAGGGCGCAAAGTTAATTCTTTTTCGTCAAATTGACGAAGGCTAAACCGGTTTTTTTTCTCTTCTTGTTCTCTTTTTTATATGACGACTTTAATACCTCACTATCTTCTTTCCGTTAATGATGTAGATACCCTTTTTAAATGAAGAGTGAAGAGTGAAGAGTGAAGAATTATTCTCCAATTCTGAACCATTAACCAGCTTTCTCCCGCTCAGGTCATACGCCGCGGAAGCAAATTCTTCATTCTGCACTCTTAATTCTTCATTTATTTTGGTCTCATCATCATTGCTGAACGTGCCGTCCTGCCACCGATATACGGGCAGATGCCTTGAGTCCGGAACGGGGTAGGGGTCTGCTGCCAGGGTTTGGTACCATGCCATTTCATTCTCTTTACGCGAGCCGTTCAGCAGATAGCATATTGTGCCGTCCTTCAGGTCTAATTCTTCTGCCCTCCTTACTCCTGCGGGTACATTGGCATTCCATATAGAATAGTAATGGCAATTATCCTGGAGCAGCATACTGCTGTTCCTGCAGATGATATCGCTGCCGTTTGTTCCTACGCCGAAGTCGCCCGCAACCAGCGTGTTGGCTATCATGATAGGTGCCGAGGCCCAGCCACAGACGCCACCGCAGCAGTCGGTGTTCCCGCCCTGAATGGAGCCGCCAAATAGGCAGTCTGTGATATCTGCTATTTCATCGCTTTCACTATTAATGCCAATAATTCCGCCATGCGTACCATCACCATTTACTGAACTGATAATGTCAACGTAGCTCTGGCATCTCAGCAGCTGACCGCCCGACAGGTTACCGGCAATTCCGCCGGCGAATTTGGCGCTTGTGTGAATTGTACCGTTTACCGTCAGATCCTGGATGTTTCCGCGTACGTTATAGAATAGTCCGGCATAATCGGAACTTCGTTGCATATTTATGGTAATGGTATGTCCTGCGCCGTCAAAGGTGCCGTTATACGCTGTTCCCTGTCCAATCATGCTGTTGTAAGCTGTATAATCAATGTCGTCTCCCAAGACGGCACATGCCGTGTTGTCCTCTGTTGAAGTATACTTTGAGAACCATTCCAGTTGTTTTGCTGTTGTTAAAACGAAGTAGCCCCTCTCGTCCCGTGGCATAGTGTTGCTGTTGCAAGCTCCGCAGACAATACAGATGCCGTCCTGTATAATATGTTCGTCACGTTGATAGGCATCCAGATTGTTGGTGAATCCCAGACCTTGGGTATAGAACGAACCATCGCAATGGATGCGTGATACGGGGTAAACCTCGCCTCTTGAGTACAAAAGGGAGGGTAGCTCATCCTCTCCTATACGCTGGTACCAGTTGGGTTTCTTGTAGGCAAGGTTCATGAGATAACATGCTTCGCCACTTCCCAGCTGTTCCTGGCTCAGGTAGGTAAGATTGCCGTTTCCGTTGGCAGCGCCCCATGTATCATATGTAAAGTTGTTGATGGATGTTACATTTCCTGTGTTTCTGGCCAGCATATCACTTCCGCTGGTAGAAAATGATATGTTGCTGCTTACCAGACAGTTTTTGATGGTTGTGGCCCCATCTGTCCAGCCAACCACACCACCGCAGCAGTTGGTGCTGCTGCCGCTCATGCTGCCTCGTATATGGCAGTCAGAGATATACGAGTTGTTTCTGCTGACACCTACAATGCCTCCGTGTGTTCCGTCGCCGTTTACGGTGCTGGTAATTTCAACTTCCGAGGTGCACCGTTCTATACGTGCATTCTCCGTTGCTCCAGAAATGCCGGCGGCGAATTTCGCGCTAGTTTGTATACCTCCCTTAACTGTCAGGTCATGAACATTGCCTTCCAGATAACGGAAGAGCGCGGTGTAATTGTCCGTGGTGTTCATCCTAACTGTTATACTATGCTGGTTACCGTCGAAGGTGCCTCGGTAGTGAGCCTCCTTTCCTATCATTACATTCTCATAGGATGTGAAGTCTATATCATTCGTCAGCGTTGCGTTGATGGCGGTCTTTCCGCCGTTCACCATATCGGCAAAATTCTTCAACTCCTCGGCTGTGGCTATGTCGTAGTGCTCAGCCTCTTCTTCCTGATTTTTTGTCCGTTGGTCCAGGAAGGGTATGCGTTCACGTATGTATTCACGCAGGTATTCCACTTCTCCGTCATAGTTTCCTGCCACACGCGGGTTCAGATGCTTGGGGGTGTCAAGGATAGGCCACCGGATGAAATTCAGTCGCTGACTTTCCTGCAGTTCATTGGCGGTTGAGTCTATGTATGTGATGAGGCTCTCCTCTGTGATGCCCCATTCCTGCCGTGCTGTCTCCCACATATTACGCAGCGAGTCGCAGAAAGCTTCATCTGTGAAGATGCGTTTAAGCAGGGTGCGTGAGTTTCCTGCACCGCCACGTGCCAGCGACAGATAGTCGCCATAATTCCTGTTGGGGTAGTAACGGCTGTCGTTATCGAAGGCAAGGTCAAAGTCCCATACAGTCTCCACTCTCAGTTTGTCTGCTCCACGGTCTTTACTGATGTAGCAGCTATGGAAGGCATCCGGGTTACCTGTCAGTTCCTCCACCAGCCAGTAACACTGCAGGCTCTTCTCGTCCAGCATCTTCCTGTATCCCTGTTCCGGATCCGTGAAGTTCCTGCTCAGGATACGGGCCTCCATCTGGTTGTAGAAATTCTCTATGTACTGATGCTGTTCGGTGGTGATGCTGTTATCATCGGGCGATTTAATGGTCACTGGCGACCCGAATTGTGATGTGAACCATGATGTCTCCTGACTGGCATAGCCATCCAGCTCCAGCAGATAGCCGCCTGTCAGTGCCTCACCTTCTATGTCATCGGGTGTCATCTCAGTGATGTTCACACGGTCCTTGTCGATGGTTATCTGGTCGGTCAGCTGGTAGCACCCCTTGTATTCTCCGTTTACAATCACGTCAACAGGCTTGCTCCAGGGCGTATATGGCATCTTCATTCTGCGTGCCACCTCAAAGCTGACCAGGTTGCGCATCAGGGATTTGTCTCCGTAGTTATTGATGAGTGTCCATTTCTTGGCTTTGGCAGGCGACTTCATGTCGCTGTCCTTGAACATGTGCTTCTTGCTGTCCAGCTTTATGCGGTAGGGTTTCTTAGGGAAACTCATGCTGGCATTACCGCGCAACCTACTGGTACCTGTCTCGTTCTGTACTTTTGTACCATTATCATAAATGATTGTAAATGAGCTTACTATCTCGTGTTCTTTATCGTAAGGGTCTATATTGTCTTGTGTGTTGATAAGTACTGTTGGCAGGTTGGTTAACTGGTAGAAATGACTGTCGTCACCCTCTGATTCATAGCCGTAGAATTCTATTTCAGCGATATTGCATCGTGCCTCATTAGGACCCACATATCTCACATAACGGAAGCCCTTGCAAACATTAACGTCGGCATAGTCCATTTTGCCGATGGTACCCTCCTGGCTAATGATGAAGAGAGGGTATGCCGTCATGAAGCTGGGGTCGTTAGAACCTTCAAAGAGGCCCAAAACTACACGCTGTGGTCCTACACTTCCGTTTCTGGGACTCCACCCCACGCGGGTAATGACATGCTGTGTGCCTAAATCCAGTCCCGCCCACGTCTTGCTTCTATCCCAGCTGGCAAAGAAGGTATTCAGATTCCCGTCAAACGCATCGGCAATGGTGTTGACAGATGTACTGGCCTGGCTGGAATTGTTATAATCTACAGACAGCTCCGTGCCGATGGGCGTTCCTGTAAGTTTATGTGGTGCTGTATTCTCTGCCCAACTGCTAAGGGTTAGAAACAGGAATAATAGGATAATATGGTCTTTTATTTTAGGCATCAGTGAAAGGCTTATTTCTTATCCGGCATATTAAGAGGGCTGGTTTTCGGGGTCTGTTGCTGCCGGTTTCTCGGGCGATGGAGTGGGGGCTGGCGTCTGTACCGACTTCACGGCACAGGTATTGATGGCACTCAGTATCATCTTGCGAACCTGCATGGGATGTTCTATGCAGTGAACCTGATGACTGGTTCCGCCGCTGCCTACCAGCTCCACGCAGCCTGTTCCTATGATGCGCTGCCAGAAGGTCTGGTAGTAGTTCACAGTCTCTATTCGTTGCAGGGGAATCTCCGTCATCTTGATGTTGAAGATACCGTCTTTCTGAACAAATCGGGTAGTGGTGACGGCAAACTCCGACCGTGTACGTACAATACGTCCTATCAGGCCTATTATCAGTCCTAATGCGGCAACTGCCAATCCTATGTAGATATATACATTCTCCTGCTTGTAATAGTAACATGCTCCTGCAGCACCTAAGCCGCCTATTACCATTAGCCAGCTGAATAGTATGTACTTCCAGATACTGCTCCAGTGCAGTCTGCCGTTATACTTAATCTCTTCACCTACCTCAAGGCTCTTCTTTATGAAATCTCCCATAATCTCTAAACTTTAAACTGTAAACCGTAAACTGTAAACTGAATATCACATCTGCTTATAGTCCTTTGCCAGACCGCCCTCGGCAGTTTCTTTGTAGAGGGAAGGAAGGTCGTGGCCTGTCTGCTTCATAACTTCTACCACCTTGTCGAAGGACACACGGTGGATACCGTCAGAGAAGGTGCTGTAGATATTGGCGTCCAGAGCACGGGCGGCAGCATAGGCGTTACGTTCTATGCAGGGAATCTGTACCATACCGCAGACGGGGTCGCAGGTCATACCTAAGTGATGCTCCAGTCCCATTTCGGCTGCATATTCTATCTGGGCAGGCGAACCGCCAAACAACTGACTGGCAGCAGCAGCAGCCATAGCGCACGCTACGCCTACCTCACCTTGGCAGCCAACCTCGGCACCTGAGATGCTGGCATGTTCCTTTACTACATTACCGATGAGGCCAGCTGTGGCCAGTGCGCGCAGGATGCGTGCCTCGCTGAAATCACGGCTCTTCCACATGTGATAGAGCACACCTGGCAGCACGCCGCAGGATCCGCAGGTGGGGGCTGTGACTATCTTGCCGCCGGCTGCATTCTCTTCGCTAACAGCCAGGGCATAAGAGAAGACCAGACCACGTGTACGCAGGTTGTCCTTGTATCCAGTTGCCTTAACGTAGTAGGCTGCAGCCTTACGACGCAGGTTCAGAGGACCGGGCAGCACACCTTCGGCATCCAATCCGCGTTCTACGGCAGCCTTCATGGTCTTCCATACCTCTGCCAGATAGTCCCATATCTCGGGTCCTTCGGATTCTGCCACATATTCCCAGTACCCCTTGCCAGTACGTTCACAGTACTTCAGGATATCCGTCATCTTGTCCAGTTCATAGATGTCGGGCGATGCCAGTCTGTTCTGGCTCTCCTCGGCCAGTTCGCCACCCCCAATGCTGAACACCTGCCATTTGTCAATCTGTTTGCCGTCCTGTGCATAGGCACGGAACTCCATGCCGTTGGGGTGGAAGGGCAGGAATGTCTTAGGCTTCCATATAATCTTAATGCCTGGTATAGCATCTTCTATGGCAGCATCGGTCATGTGACCCTTGCCGGTGGCGGCCAGTGAACCGTATAATGTTACCTCCATGCGGGCGGCATCTGAGTGGCGTGCTAGAAACATCTCGGCCGCTTTTCTGGGTCCCATAGTATGACTGGATGAAGGTCCCAGTCCTATCTTGTATATTTCCTTAATTGTTTTCATTTTCTATTTTTATTCTAGGTGGCTAGTTGGAACTAGTGTTACTAGTTTAAACTATGTTTTCTATTTTCTACCCAATAACCCACTTGCTGCCGGGCAGCAGGGAGATGAACTTGGTTGTTATGGCGCAGCAGAGGTAGCAGGCAATGGCTATGCAGGGGATGGCTGCCCATACGGGGATGATGGGGGCAGCAGGATTGTCCTGCACTACGGCAGCTGCTATGTTACTCAGGAAGAAGATGTGCATCAGGTACATGCCAAAGGACAGCTTGGCCAGTTCCGTTATCAGGCGGGGAGCCTTGTAGTCCTGACGTGTTGTGCCATCGGTCTTGGCACCTATGCAGCTGAACAGCAGGAAGGCGCCGAAGGTAGCCAATGCCACGTTAGGCGTGCAGAACTCCCATGACCATTCCAACTCGGGTGTGGCAATGGGGCATAGAGGTTCGCCCTTCCACCAGAACGACCATGCCGTGAACGCTGCACCAATCAAGAAGCACAGGGTACCTACGCTCAGGCGCTTATTACGGCACCAGTTCAGATGGAAACGTATGTAATGAGCTATTACCAGATAGCCCAGGTAACCAGAGCAGTACCATAGCATGCTGAAACGGTTCCAGAAACACTCGCCCCACAGCTCAGGAGTGACGAAGGTATGCAGCCAGGGGATGATGGTACTCAGGATAAAGAGTCCTATGAAGATGCGCTCATCCTTGGCGCTGGCACGTTCCAGCCAAGGTGATACCACGGGGATGATCAGGTACAGGCTGATAAGTGGATACATGAACCATAGATGACCGGCATTCTCAGGGAAGTTGAAGGGTAGGGTAGGTAGTATGCGTAGGGTATCTTCCCATGTCATCTCGCCCCATAGAACGGGTAGGGTGGCGTAGAGCAGCATAAAGATAATCATGGGTGGCAGTATACGCAGGAACCTACGTTTATAGAATTGTGTCATGCCCATATCAGCTTTCATGGGTACAAGCAGGAAGGCAGATACTACCATAAATAAAGGTACGCATGTGCGCGCAATACCGCCGTCATAGAAGGCAACCCAGAAACGGTTTGCCTCGTTCAACAGCACAGCCTTGTCACCCGCCATGCCTCCGGTATTGGTAGCAAAGCCAGCCAGTTTCTCTGCACCACCGGGGATGCTCTCGATAGCTTTCTCGGTTACTACACCATAGAAATTCTCTGCTGCATGCACCAGCATGACCATAAAGCAGGCTACTGCTCGTAGCCAGTCCACAAAGGGAACACGGTTCTTTAGTTCATAATTCATAATTATGTGGTAAGCGGTTAAAGTAATATAGGAGCAAGGGGCAAGAGCATACCAATAATGTTCAATGCTCAATGTTCAATGTTCAATGCTCAATTAATAAAATTCTTCACTTAGAAGTCGCTTTCATCTATTCCGAGTTCGTAACAGATGTATTTGACAGCTTTTGGAGGGAGCAGTCGTTGTGTTGGCTTGACCCCTATACGCTCCATATATGCGGCATGGTCACTAATCCAGCGTGAGAAGGTTCGCTCGCTCATTCCCGCTGCATGTGCCAGTTCAAACTTCATTCTTGATTTCATATATTATAAAATAGGTATATGTATGGTTTATTTGCCGACAAAGTTATCAAACTTTTCCATGCTTTGCAAATTTCCCTGCGTTTTTTCCTGTCCTAAATCCGCCAAAAATAACCTTATTCAGCCATAACAGACAGAGCCCGCCATAACCCGCCAATAGCGGCCCCCGATTATCTTACCTTTGCAGCGGCCATTGTCACCTACCCAATCGGCCAGGAACGATTCCTGAATGGTGCAGCTACCACCAAACAAAAGCCTAACCCCAGCCCAGAAAACAACGCAAACGATAACGAAAACGAAAACCCTGGCTCTAACACTGGCAACCAAGGCGGTAACACCGGTGGCAACGATGGTGGCAATGGCGGTGGCGGCACCGGAGACGGCAACGACATGGATTGATTTTTAAGCCGGGCTCAATGCCTGGCTTAAAAACAGATTAGGGATTAGGGATTAGAGTTTTGTTCATTGAACATTGAACATTGAGCATTATTGGTATTCTCTTGCCCCTTGCCCCTTGCTCCTAAACTACTAACCCCTAACCCCTAACCTCTAACCACTAACCACTAAAGATTATGAATTATGAAATATGAACTAAAACAGCCATTGGGTATCCGGAACAACTGAAGAAACTGGTCAGTAAATGGGAACAATGGGCCAATACCCACCACGTATTTCCTAAAGGAAAAGGCGGCCGCGATGTCAGGCTGACAGAGTAGTCACAGAAAATTAATGCTACTGCATTTTATTCCACAGTAGGGCGCCGTCAGTTGCCTGGCCTTCTGCTTCTATGCTGAGGCGTGTGTTGCGACTGTTATTGTAGAAGGTGATGCGGGCTTCTCCGTTCTCATCCAGTTTAAGGTCAGGGTTCCAGTAAAGGGTACGACGGTAGTCTGTTGGCTCAGGAGGCATCTGCTTTGAGTAATCGGGACTATAGAACTGGGCAGGGGAGGAGAAACCGGGCAGCAGGTAACGGCGATCGCGGTATATAGAACGCTTGTTCCAGTCATAAATAGGATATACCGCAACGCGTGTCTCTGGTCTGTTTGAACCTAAGTAGCGATCACTGCCTTCGTGACGTGGCTGGTAGTCGGTATATACCACAAAGCGGTCTAGCAGGAATCGCGGGTCTTCGTTTATAGTCTCGTCGCCGAAGTATTCCCTACGTTCTCCGGGCGAGAAAGTAAAGCCTTGGCCTATAGATGTCAGATACTTGGGATGATAGAGTGAGTCAGTGGGAATGTCTATATATTGGGGCAGCGAACGTCTGGTAGGACTCAGTCCGAACTGAAGTATTATTCTGCTGTCCTCATCACTTGGCTCTGGCAGGCCGTAATCGTTCAGATAGACCCTGACTATTTGTCTTGAAAGGTTCACATAATTGTATATGGGAACACCAGCGTCTTCTATGTAATTCCAGGCTTCGTATGCATCAACCGAGAAGGCAGGATAAGCATCGTCGAACCTCTTAAGCCTGTTTCTGCGTTTTGCCGTAACGGGTACTTCGCGCAGGTTTCTTGCAGATTCTGCCAGCAGCTCTGTGGGAATATCGTTTTCATCGGCACTGTCAGTTTGCGGCATGTGGGACTGGTAGTAGCCATAGGGCTTTACAAAGCGGGGATAGGGCCACGATATGTAGGCTCTGTAATCGGCCTCGCCCAACACTAACTTCTTTCTGATTTTCTGAGGAAGATCTTCCATATAGCCGGCCAGTTGTATCCACGGATACTTCTTTCTGCCCTTATTCACAATATTCTCGTCGGCAACAGAAAGGAAAAGTACGCTGTGGTCAAAGTACTTAGGGCATAGAAGCTTGAAGCTGTTGTCTATAACGTTATAGTCGCCTGATATTGTTTCATTACTGTCTATATCCGCAAGTTCTGCGTGTATCAATAATCTTGGCTTTTTAGTTTTTTCTGCCAGTGCCACCATGGCTTTGGTGTCTATTCTATTGACGATAGCGTTGCGTCCTTCTGTTGAATCGACATCCGCCGGTAATGAGATACGGTTGGGATTAATGGCTACCCGTCCCTTAATAACAGGTATCTTCTCGTCGGGTTGCGTCAGGTCCCATGTGCCGCTTTTTGCCATATCGCGCCAGATAAAACGGCGCCAGCCCTGCGTCATCATCAGCAGGTCTAATGCCTGACGGTGTTCCTCGTCGTCTTTCTGGAAGTACCAACCCGGATTGGGAATGAATCCCTTAATCTCTGAGCTGAGCAGCATCTCTGTCATGATATTCCCGTTGTCGAACAGGGCATCTGTCTGATTTCCGTCACGTACGGCAAGGGATATACATGTGGGTTTATCCTCCATTGTGGAGCGGGTAGGGGCTTTCACCTTCAGTTCAATCTTCTGGTGGGGAGGGTATTTGTATTGCATGCCCTCTACCGTAAGTGTCGGTTCTGCCATTTCCTGCATTTTTACAAAGAAAAGGCGGTCGGCCCAAACACGTCCCTGCGTATCAAAGACGGTTACCTGATGAATGCCTGCCGTCAGTCCGCCTGTTTTCTTGATCAGGCTGTCACCAAGCACATGGTAATCCTCTAACATACCCTCATGCATGATGGTCAGTGCCAGGCTGTCGGGGGCGAGGCCAACCACGTTTGTTGTTATGATAGTGCTGTCACCCTCCTGTGTTACCTGCACAGCCACTCCTTCCTCTTCCGGCTTAGGCAGTTTGGCTGTGACTTTCCTGCCTGTAGTGCTGGTGAAGGTAACCTCACGTTCCGTCTCCTTGTCGGGAATGAGCATGAAAGTTCCTCTTCCCCTGTTGACGGTGTTTACCGTATCATTTCCAACCGTCAATGTGCCCTCTAACTGTTCTCCGTCTGTCATAGCGGCTTCAAAGGCTACACGGTTCTGAACGCCTGCCACCAGGTTGCCGCCCTCGGGGAAGAGTGAGAGTAGGGGCTTTCTCTCCTTCTCGTCCATGTCGGTCTTGAAGGTACGCCGCATCACACGAAGGGTCATATTTCGTGCATAGCTGCCCGGAACAGCGGGCTTGTCGTAAACGGGGAAGACACGACTGTATAGCTTGTCGTAATCGCGGAAGAATTCCTTTTCTGATTTCTTGTCCCTGAACATTAGACCGTCGCTTTTGGCGTGATTATGCTCGTGTACGCCCCAGTTCAACTGCCATCGCGTATAGGCCCTCAACTCGTAGAACCCGCTGTACTGTATCATTTTGTTCAGGGCGAAGAAGCCGTTGCCCCGTCCTTCCTTCATTTCTATGAGTTTGCGTTCCACCAGATAGCCGTCGTTGTTCAACAGTTCCACATACAGCAACTCGCTGATTTCGGAGGGCTTTCCTGTGTCCGTTTCCATTAGATATGCCGTGAACCAGATGGTGTCACCCTGGAAGTAGCAGGTGTTGTCCATGTGTACATATACCTTCTCTTGTGGAAGAGCCTTTCCAAAAGCGTTCAGTCGTCTCATCAGGGGGCTGAATGCCTCTGGGAACTTGGCTTTGCGCACCCGTCTCTTGTTAGAGTCTTCGTTCATCTCTCCGAAGGCAATTTGCTCTTCTTCCTTGGTGCGCTTGACAATATCATACTCTTCCCATAGTTTGGGGTCGAAGCCTGCCGACTTCACGGCAGATACTATGTCAGAAGCCTTTTTGTAACTCTCTTCAGGTTTCCCATCTTCTTTTTCTATGGCAAACGCCAAAGTGCGATAGCTGGATACCTGAGTGCCTCCATGAATTGCCAGATGCGACACCGAAGCGACACCCTGGCTGTAGTCATATTCCAGATGGAAGTTGATGGTGGTAGGTAAGTGGCTGAGAATTGCATAGCTTACATGATGGTTATTGCATGACCCGTCAAAACGGAGCAGGCGGCAAGTCTCGGCATCTACGTAGGCAGTACCTGTGATGTTACGCTTATTCCTGTCTTCTGGCGAAAGGCGTTTTTTCCACGAGAAGACAATCTTGTAGAGCCCTTTCCCGTCCTCACCATGAATATACTGCATGGATACGTCGTAATAATGGCGAAGCATGGAATAACTTTCCAAAGGCTTGATATCTCCGCTCCAGAAATAGGTATTTGTCTTTGGGCCGACTTCTATTAGCTTGTTTGAGTTAGAAAACTTGAAGTTCAGCTTTTCATCATCGTCATCAGCACTGTTGCCTTGCAGTCCGCTTATTATCCTGGCAGAACGTATGTTCACCACAGAGTACGCTGTCATGAAGGCCTCGGCTATGAAGGTTCCCTCTTCCTTCTCTGTCAGCGTACGGAAGAAGTACTTATGGGTCATCTTTTTCTGAGTTCTGTAATCTTCTTTCAGATTCTTTATGATACGTTTCAGAATCTTCTTGTTATTGTCCATAGCCTGAACAGTAACCTCCCTTAGCGCTGTTGTATAAGGTTTCAGCCTGATGGTCTCAGGCATTGCGTTGGCAGCAATTGTCTGTTTGTTGTATCCTACGCAACTGATTACAACGGTGCCCCCTTCGTCAACCTTCAGTTTGAACTCTCCGTCTGTATTGCTCAGCGTACCTTTTCCTTCTCCGATATAAAAACTTACATACGGCAGAGCCTCACCTGTTTTGTCATCCACCACTCGGCCCTGTAGCGTCAGCTCCTGTGCCCAAGCTGAGACAGAAAACAGTAAAACTGAGAAGAAAAGCAGTATATTACGCATGTTCTTAGTATTATTTTGATGGTAAAGTTACTGCATTTTACAAAATGTATTATCTGGATTTCCCTAATCGTGAGAGGAATTCCCCTAATTATGGGAAATAAAGTACAGTCAATACGTTTCTCATTCTATCTCCTTTTTAATCCATACTTTATGTGAGCCTGAGCCTTGTGTCGTTATTCCTGAGGTAGGGGAGGCAACAATCTTCTTCAGATCAAGAGAAGAGGCTGTCCTGCGGAAGCCAGTGATGCGAGCATAATCATTTAGTGTCATGAAGCCTTTTTCTTCTATAACGGACTTTGCCTTAGCTATACGCTCCTCAAGGCTGAGCTCGCTCTTTTTGGGCGACTTAACCTCCATCTCAGAGCGTTCAAAGTTACTTTCCCTGTTCAGGTCGGCCAGCAACTCAGGGTCTGGCTTGAAGTTGATGCCTTTGATGTAGATGTGATTGTATTTTTCCTTCAGTTCCTTGCCTTCGTAACCCAACGACAGGGAGAAGGTTCCCAGTCCGTCTACCTTGATGTTGTGACCCAAAGGCATCCAGCTTGTCATGGTCATTGCCAGTGCTTCCAGAACGGCTCGCATAGTTCCTGTGCTTACGTTTGCATAGGTTTTCATGTGTTCTAGCACTGTCTCAAAGTCATGTGTAGTGTAAGTCTGAATCTTAGGGTATACTACGTTTTCACCCTTTGTCATCCCTTTCGGTAGCTCTTGTAAAATGTATTTGGGCATAATTATTTGTTTTTTTGCTTTAAATAATTTATCTTTCTCCTCTATGAAAATTCCGTTCAGAGTCCTTGAATTTGCATTCAAAGCCTTTGAACGGTCGTTCAGAGTCCTTGAACGTGCGTTCAGAGTCTTTGAACGAAACTTTCTCGGTGCAAAAATAAAAAATATCCAGGGAATAAAAAAAAGTTTTTCCCTGGATTTTTCTTTTTTTATCTGTAGTGCACTAATCTTTAATCTTTAATCCTTTGAGAAATATACTATTTCTTTGCTTCTCTCTCACTTAACCGCAACCTTGGCATTCAGCAGGCCAAACATCCACAGGTCTTCATGATGCAAGTAATATGCCGTTTCTCTAAAAGAATAAGGCTGACCGATATTTCTTCGGCCAGCCACTTTTCATATCAAGAATGTGAGGTTACTTTACAATACGAGAAGGATTATTCTTGGTATTCTTCAGCAAATTGTTTTAGACGTTCATAAAATGAGTAATATTCTTTATATTGCTCATTTGTGTCTGTACCATATTGCGCATAGAAATTCAGAACATCTTTGGCCGCATCCAAACATCTTTTCTTGTCTTTACACCATAACAAATATGCTAAAGGCAAAAGCTGCGGATAAGTGTATAAGCCTTCCTTCTCCATCTGCTGCAAAGTGCATTCCTTCTCAGACATCATATTTAAATACGGAATACCATATTTATGAATGCCTTCTACAATAAGATCAACCTTACGATTAAATTCCTCTTCGCTGTCACTGGTATAAAATTTATTTTTCCCCAATTCTGTTTTTTGATAAGGAACCATCATCTTTAAAGTCCTTCCTGTTACTCCCCCTCTCAGTTTTGTTTCATTACATAATTCTTTCTCTAATGAAACAAGACAATTAAAATTAATTGTACAAATTATATCCAATCCATAGTAATCAAGAGAACTGTAAAAATATAAAGTTATCAAGTAAGTGATATCTGCATCCTCCTTTCTATGACATGTGGTGTCCCACTTCCTGAACTTAAAACCTTCAGCAGAAAGTCGTTCATTAAAAGCTTCACATATTTGTATTTTTAGTTCTTTTTTCGTTCTCATCTTTTATTATTCATGTGTCCTGTCGATAGATTTGTTCTTAACATAAAAGTCTTATTCATCCATACAAATTTCGGGAAAATTTGCGTAAATGAAAAATAAATCACACAAAATCATGAAGAGAATAAATATTCTAATACAAATCAATTAATAATATTAATAGATTAACAAGAGTATTCCTAGATATAATCTCCACATCTTTCGCTATAAAAATCGCCATTTAAGAATTGTTAGAATATCCTTATGGATGTAGGCTTTTCCAGCTCTTTTTATTTACTGCAAGAGAAAGTGTGACCACGTCTCATTAAGGTCACGGCCCATTTGGGTGCTTGTTTTTTTTTTGTAACATTTCTGTTAATTACATACATACTATTAGGGAAAAGTGGTATCTTTGCAAATTATAAGCATTATATAGTGGTGATGTAGCCATGAATATACAAGAGTTATTGAATAGGACAGATAGGTTTGCAGCAAATGCAGGCTGTAAGATAACAGAGGTTGATGCGCAACATGCCGTTGCTGAGATGAAGGTTACGGCAGATCATCTGAATGGTGGAAATGTATGTCAGGGTGGGGCGTTGTTTACGTTGGCCGACCTGGCAATAGCAGCCCTGATGAATAGTCAGGGTCAGCTGACATTTGGCATCAGCAATAGCATCATATACGTGTCCAGTGCCAAGGAAGGTGATTTGCTGAGGGCTGAGGCCGTCATGATAGCAGATCATCACAAAATCCCTTCAGTAGAGGTCCGCGTAACCAACCAGGAGGGAAAAGTTATCTGCCACGTCACCGGAATGGGATACCGTAAACCAATCCCTGTGCCAGAAGTGTAAATGGGAGATAGATTGTCTATAGCTATTATAGGGGCTGGGGCGGCAGGATGTTTCTGCGCCATAAACCTGAAGCGGATGATGCCCGATGCCGATATCCACATCTTTGAGAGCAAGGGTAAGGCATTGGCTAAAGTTGCTGTAACGGGAGGCGGACGCTGTAACCTGACCAATACCTTCCGTAAGGTGAAGAACCTGCAAGAGGTCTATCCGCGTGGCGAGAAACTGATGCGCAGAGCCCTTTCTGTTCTCAGTCCCCAGGATACTTGCGCATGGTTCGAGAAGGAAGGAGTCCGTCTGGTAGCTCAGGAAGATGAGTGCATTTTCCCAGAGTCACAGGATGCTATGCAGATAGTCAACGCATTGCTATATAATATAAAAGGATTAGGTATTCAACTACATATAAACGAGAAAGTTACGCATATTGACTTAAACAAATGGGATAGGGTAGTAGTGACCACTGGCGGACATGCTACACCTGCCGGTTTCGGTATGTTGGACGGGTTGGATATTCCTATAGAACAGCCTGTTCCGTCGCTCTTCACCTTTAACGTAGAAGGCGATTGGCACCAGCTGCTGATGGGTACGGTGGTAGAGGATGCGCAGGCTTTCATTCCCGGCACTAAGTTCAGGAGTAGGGGAGCGCTGCTACTTACCCACTGGGGCATGAGCGGACCTGCAACACTGCGCCTGTCGTCATACGCCGCCCGTTATCTGGCAGAACATGACTATAAGAGTCCGCTGTGCATCAACTGGATGGGGAATATGACAGAGCAGGAGGTCAGGGATATGTTGCAGGACATGATGATACAGCATGCCCAGAAACTCATTACCAGTGCCTATCCTCAGCAGTTCACCAGCAAACATTGGAGTGTTCTGCTCACCCGCATGGGTATACCCCTGACGCAACGCTGGGGAGCCCTCAATACCAAGCATCTGAACAAGATGCTGACCGTGCTGACGGCCGATACTTATCAGATTACAGGCAAGTGCCCCTTCAAGGAGGAGTTCGTGACCTGCGGGGGCGTATCGCTGAAGGCCGTCAACATTAATACATTGCAAAGCAAGCAACACCCGACCCTGTACTTCGCCGGCGAGGTGCTGGACGTGGATGCCGTAACAGGCGGCTTCAACCTGCAGGCGGCATGGAGCATGGGGTACGTAGTTGCCAAGCATATATCCACATCACAACAAGCTAATAATCAGGAACCATGAGACTTATATATATAATAACGTTATTGTTCTGCCTGTCGGGAAGAACCCTGGCAGCGACAAACGAACCTGCGCAGACGGATGCAAGGGAACTGTTTGACAAGGTCTTCGATATGGTCTTCGGTCCCGAAGGCTCATCATTTACCTATTCTGTAAACATTGTGGGTCTGTACAAGACGCAGGGAGATGCAGTCTATAAGGATAAAAAGATAACATACAACGAGAAACGTTTTGCTGCCTGGGAGGATGGCAAGGTGGCCTATATGGTAGATAGGAGGGAGAAGAAGGTGGATATCCACGACTTCGACGACGATAAGAAGGATAAATACCTGTCAATGTTCAAATATGATGTGAACAACTTTGCCTACAGCTATAAGGACAAGGGAGACTACTATGAACTGACAGCCAAGGTGAAGAACTCTAAGTTCTTTGGCATACGTTACGTTACGGCTCTCATCCGGAAAGACAATCTTCACCCCGTAAGTCTGTCTATCAAGCTGGCATTCATCACTACAACGGTTCAGGTAACAAACTTCCGCAGCGGCGGTATAGATGACAGTGTGTTCGTCTTCCCCAAGAATCAGTATAAAGATTACAAGTTTATTGATCATAGGAAATAGGAAAGTTGAGAGTTGAAAGTGTAGAGTTTAGAGTCAGTTTAAGAGTTAGAGTATAGCAACCAACTCGTCAACTTGTCAACTTGTTTACTCGTCAACTAAAAAAAACAAATAATGGAAAAGATTCAATTTCAGTGTGACTATAATGAGGGTTGTGCCCCTCAGATTATGCAGCGTCTGGTAGAGACGAATTTGGAACAGAACATAGGATACGGTGAGGATCCGCATTGCGAGCATGCCCGAGAGCTGATTCGTAAGGCTTGTGAAGCACCTGATGCCGACGTACACTTCCTGGTAGGCGGTACGCAGGCCAACGCGACTGTCATCAGCAGCATACTCAGACCTTATCAGGGCGCTATAGCTGCTACCACCGGACATATTGCCGTTCATGAGACGGGTGCCATAGAACACAGCGGACATAAGGTGCTGACACTGCCAGCAACAAACGGAAAGATACACGCCAAACAGATAGAGCAGTGCCTGATGTGCCATTACCATGAGGATGGACCTGAACATGCTGTGCAGCCTGGTATGGTGTACATCAGCTATCCCACAGAATACGGAACACTATACAGTAAGCAGGAGCTTATGGATATACATAATGTATGCCGGCAGTACCAGATTCCACTCTTTGTGGACGGGGCACGTCTGGGATATGGGCTGGCAAGCAAGGAGAGTGATATAACAATGCCTGAACTGGCTAAGATGGCAGATGTATTCTACCTTGGCGGTACCAAGCAGGGGGCTCTTTTCGGCGAAGCTGTTGTCATCACAAACCCAGCACTGAAGAAAGATTTCAGATACTTCATAAAGCAGGGTGGGGGTATGCTGGCAAAGGGACGACTCTTAGGCATACAGTATGAGGAACTGATGCAGAACGACCTCTACCTATCACTGGCCCGTCATGCCAATGAACAGGCTGAGCGTATCCAGCAAGCTCTCATGCAGAAAGGCTATAAGATGGCTGTTCCCAGTCCCACCAACCAGCAGTTCTTTATCTTACCCAACGATCACCTTAAGAAACTGGAAGAGAAGTACGTAATCACTGTCTGGGAACATACAGATGCCGATCACACAACTGTCCGTTTCTGCACCAGCTGGGCAACAAAGAAAGAGAATGTGGATAAGTTAATAGAGGATATAAAAAGAATATGAAAAAGTGGATTTTGGCCGCTCGTCCCAAGACACTAACGGGGGCTATGATTCCTGTTATCTTGGGTAGTGCCTTGGCATTTCATGATGGGGCTATGAAGTGGTCGTTAGTGCTCTGCTGCGCACTCTTTGCAGGCTTTATGCAGATTGCTGCCAATATGATTAACGACCTGTACGACTTTCAGAAAGGAACAGATCGTGAGGACCGCCTTGGGCCTGAACGTGCCTGTGCTCAGGGTTGGATAACACCTAAAGCTATGCGCAGAGGTATTGCAGTGGTATTATGTTTAGCATCCATGGCAGGCTTGGCTGCATTATTACTGTGTTGGAAAGATCTCCCGTACCAAGGTTTAGAACTGCTGCTGACAGGGGTAGCGTGCATAATTTTTGCATTCCTGTACACCTATGGTCTCTCATATCTGGGATTAGGTGATGTACTGGTGCTGGTATTCTTTGGCTTGGTTCCCGTGTGCGGTACCTATTATATACAGGCGCATCAGATTACTACGCCAGCCATACTTTTAGGATTTATATCAGGCATCAGCATAGATGCGTTGTTGGTTATCAATAATTACCGCGACCGAGAGCAGGATCGTATTTCCGGCAAACGTACCATTATTGTACTGGGTGGCGAAAGGTTTGGACGATACCTATATCTGCTTATTGGACCGATTGTTGCCGTATTGAGTATTCTGTTAGGATATCTTATAGGCGGTAATATCCTATATTTCCAGATTGCGGCGTATGTTTACCTTGCTATGCATATTTACGCATGGGAACAGATGAATAGAATCCGTAGCGGCAAAGCGCTGAACAAGATTCTTGGCCTCACCAGCATGAATATGTTCCTCCTTGCGCTAATGCTTGCTGCAGCAATTGTAAGTTGTACATTATGAACTCGAGTGTCGTTTAATGGTTTTGAACAAAAACCCCAAAAACCCCACTCATGATGGCTGAGGGCGATGCCCTGTTGTATTGCCCCGTTACCATTGTGCCTGAGAGCAAGCTCTCGCACATGGCAACAGACCACTACGGTTTTGTTCCAAAACTCAGCCTTCATGAGTGGAAAAACCCCGCGCTTCGCGCTAAAAAACCGTCGTTTGAGATATTAGACTCTAGACTTTAGCTGTTAGTAAATATAATTAAAATGGAAAATGTTTTTCAGTGGAGTGAAACGGAACGGTGTTTTTCCTCTGGAGATGTCTTAAGTTGTGAAGCAACGTGTGCTGATGTCAGAGCATGTGTGGGAGCTTGCTCAGACACAGAGCTGCGACATCGGCACTGATGCTCGAAGAGCAAAGACATCGGAAGAGGGGTTTTTATGGTTTTTGTAAAAATGATAAAGAAATGCAAGTTACTAAACATAACGTCTATTACTTTGGTTAGCTTAGTTGCTTAATAGATTATTTATTACGCTAACCACTAACCGCTAACCTCTAACCAACAACTCGTCAACTCGTCAACTGAATTATGAATTATGAACTTATAAAACGCAATTCTCTGTTTATATCCATGGCTATTGGCGCACTGGTTTATGAGTTGTTTGCTCATATCCAGGCTTTGGATTCTGTAAGCAGGATTATGGGACCTCTGCTTACTGATTGGTTGCCTATAGGACTATTCCTTCTGCTTTATGCCACGTTTTGTAAGATAAAGATCTCCGAGATGAAGCCGCGTGCCTGGCATTTCGTTATTCAGCTGGTACGAACTTCATTCGCAGCCCTTATGGTGCTGATGATCAGCCTCTTTAGCGAAAATGCCGATGTGAAGTTGGTACTGGAGGGAATGTTTATCTGTTTTATTTGTCCTACGGCTGCTGCTGTGGTGGTTGTAACAGAGAAACTTGGTGGCAGTATTGGTTCACTGACCATGTTTACCATCATAGCCAATATTGTAACCATGTTTATTATTCCACTGTTTTTTCCTATGGTGGAACGTAGTGCTGACATCACCTTCTTGTCCTCGATGCTTATGATACTGCGCAATGTTACGTTGGTTCTGGTTGCTCCGCTATTGTTGGCGTTGCTTTCACGTCGTATTATACCTAATTTTGTAAAACGCCTTAACAACCACAAGGACATTGGCTTTTATATCTGGTGTGTGAACCTGAGTATTGTAACAGGTATTACCCTGCATAATATTGAGAAAAGCAGCATTACCGGATGGGTGCTTTGGCTCTTACTGACCGCTCCCCTACTGGTCTGCCTTATTCAGTTCAGTTTAGGTAAATGGGTAGGAAAATTCTGGAACGACAGTATCAGTGCAGGACAGGCTCTTGGACAGAAGAATACCGTTGTAGGCATCTGGCTTACCCTGGCCTTCCTGAATCCCTTGGCTGCCATCTCCCCAGGAGCCTATGTCCTGTGGCAGAATCTGGTAAATGGCTGGCAGATATGGTACAAGGAGAAGCACGGACATTTAAAATGGTAAATCCATCCCTGTTTCCAAGGATGGATTCATCATTTTAGTTGAGAGTGTAGAATTTATAGTCAGTTGTCAGTTAATAGTTCCGCCAATGACGGAGTTGAATGTACTTAATACTGACCACTCTAAACTTGTTAAACTGACTATAAACTCTAAACTCTACACTTTCAACTTTATTTCTTAAAGTACCTATTAAACAAGCCTTGGAAGCCGGCACCGTGTCGGGCCTCATCCTTAGCCATCTCATGAACAGAATCGTGGATAGCATCCAGGTTCAGCTGCTTGGCTATCTTAGCAATCTCCATCTTGCCCTTGCAAGCACCTTCCTCGGCCATCATACGCTTCTCTACATTGGTCTTGGTATCCCATACTACCTCGCCTAACATCTCTGCGAAGCGTGAAGCATGATCAGCCTCTTCGTAGGCATAACGTTTGAAAGCCTCCGCAATCTCTGGGTAGCCTTCGCGGTCGGCCTGACGACTCATAGCCAGGTACATACCAACCTCGGTACATTCGCCCATGAAGTGATCCTTCAGACCTTGGCGAACGAAGTCACCATCAGCACCTGCGGGAATGGCATCGGCAATGCCCAACTCATGCTCGGTTACAAACTGCAGAGGAGCATCCTCCTCGACTTTTTTAAACTTACTTCCAGGAACTTTGCACTGGGGGCACTTCTCGGGAGCGGTATCACCTTCGTGAACATAACCGCATACAGGACATATCCATTTTGCCATAACTCAATCTTATTATATGGTTAAACATTTGTTACTTTTGCAAATGTAGTCAAAAATAGTCATACTCACAAATTATTATACCCAGTTTTTGGTATTTCTTTATAAAAAAGAATGCAGCTCCCTTTGCGAGAGCTGCCTTCTAAATTATAGTGCAAAGATATTACTCTTCGTCATCTGACCAGATATTCCAGTCATTTTCCTTAGTCAGGGCCTGACTACCATCCACCGTAGTAGTTTTGTCTATGATCAGGCTCTCTGCCAACATATTGGCTACTTGAGCATCTTCTATGCGCGAAGCGGGTTTTAAATATACTTTCATAATAGTACCTCTAGCCTCTCCCCCCGCCCTCCCCAAAAGGGAGAGAGCTGAGGTTCTAAGGCAGTTAATATTAATCTTTCTATTAATTTCCCCCCTCTCCCGTTGGAGAGGGTTTGGCTGAGGCCTTCCCCACCCTCCCTACAAGGGAGGGACGGGGTGGGTCTTACTTCAGTATCTTCTTTCCGTTCACAATGTTAATCCCCTTCTGCAGCTTAGACAGCTTTTGACCGGCCAGATTGTAGATGGCATCGTTGTTATTGTTGACGTTAGCGTTAACGTTCTCAATAGCGGTGGCGTTGCCGTCGAAGTTGATGTAGAATGCCTTTACTTCAGAGTTAAGCTCCAGATAAGCCTTGCAAGGCTCGATATTACCAGAGATTGCCTGATAGAAGCATACATCCTTACCCTCTGGCTTAGCCAGAACATATTTGCCTTCTGCTGAGATGGGCTCGAAGGTTCCCTTCAGGTCGTTGTTCAAGACGGGCTCGGGGATAACTTGCCTCTTAGCGAGAGCCTTGCCACCGTCAACTGTTTTGTCGTAAATCTTCAGGGCGTTTTCAGGATCTTCTTCTTCGAATACGCCAACCTTGAACTTATAAGTGAATGGATCACCCTTGAGGATTACAGGAGTAGCCTCGGGAATGATACCTTCTGCAACTTCAGTTGTCTGAATCCAGTTACCCATGATAGAGCCTGTGTAAGCGCTGACTGTCTTGGTTTCTACTATCGGTGTTGTACCTACGGAACCAAGCATCTTGGCTTCTGTAGCGTTCAAGGCAACATCCCAGAAACGAATCTCTGTTGTTTGAACTTCGTTCTCCTCACTATCGCCAATATTATCAGCAAAGAAACGAACCACTTCACCTAGTGTCCAGTGATTTGTACTTGCAACAGTAGCAGCTACAGCCTTTACGCCGTCAACATAAACGGTAGGAATGGCGTTTTCGCAAGAGAATACAACGCGATACCATTTATCCAGTTCGATGCTGCTGCCGTAACCCATATTACCGGCTGCGATACCAATCTTTCTTGAGTTTTCTTTAGCCTTATAGAAAATGAATAAGCCACCGTCACCGCTATTGTCAGCGCCTCTGAAGAGTGATGTGTATGCACTGAGACTATTGTCTGATGCTTTATCTGCAGGAACCTTAATGTCCATCATGAAGGTATAAGTGTTGAGATCAGTAAGTCCTGTTGTTGACATTGCCAGATTGTCACCTACAGGAACAGTAGCAACACCATCGGCGACTGTTACACCGTCGGTAGCTGTCAAAGAACCTGTTGTACCATCATCGAATGTCCAAACACCCTTAGCTTCAGGAACGGCAACCTTTTCGGTTTCTGGTATTGTTACTGCGAAGGGGAAGTATGCGGTTGCATAGCCTGCTTCGCCAACGGTGTACTCAATGTATCCAGGTTCAAGAACTTCCCACATAGAAGCGTCGGCAGCAGCTTCCCAACCTACGATGGCACCACCATTAGCACAGTGCAGGCAAGAGTACTTCTCTTCTGTGTTAGCTTGGAATACTGCATAACCGGGCTTTGTGATAACAACGGTGTAATTGGCGGCATCAGCAGTAGCTGTAACACCTTTGCTCTGTGCTACTGTAGCAGGAGCGAACTTACCCATCAAACCGATTGTGTAAGTATTGTCGTTATTCTTAGTCAGCTTCACAATCTGCTTGGGAAGATTGCAGACTTTGTAGTTACCATACATGTTAGCATCACTGGGATCAATACCCATATAGGTGCTGTATAACTTGTTCTTCAGGTTGTAGTAACCAGTCTCGGGGAATATAAAGTTAGCCATTTCACTCATAGCGGCTGTCAGCTTCTCCTTCATGCTCTTATAAGTCTCGAAAGTACACTCTTCCTTGTAAGCAGGATTGTAGCCAATTTCAGCCTTTGCAGCATCGGTGAATGAGAAGTAACCTGTTGCTTCTACATAAGGAGCAATATCAGAAGCGACGAATTCTGCGAAGTTTGTGGGAACGTCAAATATCGTGAATGCAGAACCTCCATCATCTGTACGTGTAGATGCCCATATCTTCAGAGAACCTGAAGCACCGCCAAACTGGTTGGTCTGGTAGCCTAAGTCTGTTGTGAGCATAAAGGAATTGCTTACAGATGAAGTGCTGGGCTTGATTGTCCAAGCATTAGCTTTAGCTGCATCAACGAACGTAGGAATAGAACCATTGTCGTTAGATACCCATGCGTATGCCTGCTCTGCACCTTTAGCCTTGTTGAAGAGCTTAAAGCCTGTATAGCCGTTACCAACAAATGCCCACTGATAAGAGTTCTCTACCAAACCTACGGCATTAGCCAGAACAGGAGCAAGAGAACCGTCTTCCTTTGGATTATCTGTTGTTACATAATAGCTACCACGAACAGCCATATCGTACCAATGTGCGTTAGCGAAATCCGTTGAAGCCTGGAATGGGCCATTCCATTTAGCAGTAAATTCAACAGTTGTTGCCTGCTGGCTGATGGTTACATTTACTTCGTTATATGTGTAATATGGACGCTGGAAATCTTTTGGCAAGGTGGTGATAGTAGCTCCTAATTCTGTTGCTATGGGCTCAGAAGTGAAAATAGTATTGTTAGCCTCATCCTTTACAACGTATGTAACGCTATATGAAGGATTAAGAACTTTATACATAGCATCGTATGCATCCACGCCTTCTACCTCAACTATCTGCTGCATGTTGCCATCATCAGCACTGCTCCATGTATTGATGGCATAGCCACCGCTATTCTGAGCATTGAAATAGGAACTTGTGCTGGGAACATACAGCATGTGGTCATAGCCACTTGTGGCAATAATGCGGTAGTCCATAGGCTCACCCAGTTTTCCTATAGCAAAGGAACCGTCCCCATTAAGGAACTTGCCTGCTCCGACACTGAAAATATATAGCTTACCCTCGTTATAGTAGAAAGCAAATTGCTTGTCTGCTTCTGTTGCATCTGCATTGGAAATAGTAGAACTCAGACTGTTGCGGTCGGCTGATGCTGCCCACTGAAGACGAGGACAAGTAATGGTGTAAACCTTGTGAGGGTCGAAATGAGGTGTACCAGTAAGGATAGAGATAGCCTCGTTTAGGTCAGCAGTACTAAAATCAGCTGCCTCAACAATTGAAACCTTGTTGCCATCGTCATAGGATGACCATGTGTCCCATGTCCACTGACTTCCGCCAATGTTGATGGTAAGAGCAGATCTCTCGCCCTTAACCTTAACGTCGCCATTATTAACTGCAAGTGTAACAGGAGTGGTGTAGCCACTTACGAAATGCTTTTGTGGCTGCACAAATTTCTTAACGGCAGGGGCATACAGGTAATAGTGTCCCTCATAGTTGATGAATGCAAACTGGTATTTCACATCATCAGCAGGTATATCGGCTGGTGTCGTGTAGTTTGCATCGTAGTGCATCCTGTTGTTTTCTTGATCAACACACCATGCACCGCGTGCTGTGGTAACTGTGTAAACCTTATTGTTGGAAAGGTCTGAATTGCCAGTTACCTGTGCCATTACGCCTGTCCATGCGAAGAATGATAGCATGGTGGCTAAGAGAAGTTTAATTTTTCTCATAATGTTTGATTTTAGGGTTAGTAATAGTTTAATTGGTCTATATAGAAATAGTTGGTTTGTCTTCAAAGTTAACGTTAAGTTCATGGCAAATATATACCTTATTTATATATATACAAATAAAATCAAAATATTTTTTCGTTTTAACACTAGATTTGTTTTATATCCATAACAAAAGGCAACCCCGAATGTGGAGTTGCCTTCTGAAAATTAGTATAATATTAGGATTAGTCCTCGTCGGACCAGATGGCCCAATCGTTTTCCTTTGTCAAAGCATCACCACCATTCACTGTGGTGTCACCATTTATTGCCAGGCTCTCTGCCAACATGTTGACAACCTGAGCCGATTCTACCTTCAAGGCGGGTTTAATATATTTCATATCATACTGGTATTTTAGGGGCAAGGGGCAAGAGGTTAGGGGCAAGAGGATAGTTATACACATGAACGGTATTGTCCTCTAACTCCCTCTAACTTCTTTAACTCCTTATCTCATTTTTAACTTTTATCTTTTCTCTTTTAATTTTTATCTTAGAAAAGCACCTTCTTACCACCAACAATATTGATGCCCTTCTGCAGCTTATTGATGCGCTGACCAGCCAGGTTATAAACGGGAGTCTGGTTTTCTTTTACGTTAACGTTAGCAATGCCAGTCTCTTCTTCAGCGAAGAAGAATGCCTTAACGCCAGCAGCAGGAAGCTCAAGGTATGCCTTGCCGGCTGCAATCTTGCCACCATTAGCCAGGTAGAAGCCAACAGCCTCGTTCTCAGGCTGAGCCAGAACATACTTGCCAGTAGCCTCTGTATCAACTGCAGCACCCTTCAGGTCGTTAGCAGCAGCCTTTGTAGCACCTGTTGTGGGAACAAAGCTGTAGATACCAGCATCACCCTTCAATATTACAGCGTCGCCGGCAGCAATCTTACCCTCGATAGCCTTCATTACCAGCCAGTTTCCTTCAAGCACGCCAGCGTTAGCTGTAATGCCTGCGGGAATCTCAACATCAGTATCAGCAACATACAGAGTAGCATAGCCAGCCTCAGAGATCTGCTTTACAATACCGTGAGTCTTGAATGGAACAGGATACTTATCTGTACCAATAGTCTGATACCAGCCATTCTTCAGCATCAAACAAAGTTCACCAGAAGCAAGTCTTGTGTCGGTAGCATCAATCTTGTAACAGTTGGTGGTTGTCAAACCAGGACGTGCAAAGTCATTGAAAGCAGAAGCCTCGATCACAGCAGGAGCAATGAGAGTGTTCTCTGCAACACATTTACCACTATTCCAGGATACCAGACCTGCGTTACCAGTAGCAGCACCCAGTATAAAGCTTCCGTAGAATGCACAGTTCTTGAAGTTAACTGTACCACTATTGATATAGGGGAAGAAACCGCCGCATGAAGCATCACCGTTACCAGGAATATAGGTGAGCGTGGTATTTATAACAACGTTCTCGATGTTGTTGGTGCCATCAGCCTGACCGCCAAGACCACCAAGGTTGTTGAACTCTGAGGTAACACTACCATCTACAACAAGGTTCTTAATGGTAGCACCGTTTATCATTGTAAAGAGTCCCCTGATCTTAGCATCGTTCACAAGATCAATGGTAATAGTATGATTCTGGCCGTCGAAGATACCAGCATAAGCAGTTCCATTACCAATGAAACCCTGAGGATATGCTGTATAGTCAATGTCGGCTGTCAACTTAGCATTGGCAGAAGCGTTATACTCCTTTACGAAAAGACTGAACCAATTCAGTGCGGTAGCATTAGAAATAGCATAGAAGCCTTCTTCATCAGCTTTCAGGAAATCTGGAATGAGTTTACCGCAGACGTCGCAAATGCCATCGCCGTTCTCGTCGGTGTGGGGAGGAATAAGTCCGGTCTTATTATTGCTATAGGTAAGCTCGCCACCAGCGCTGGTTCCATCACACTTCAGTGCGCCATTGGCATATACCTGGCTGTGAGAAGAGAAAGGAACGGGCTTAGCATCAACAGTACCAGTAAGATTCTGATACCAACCTATCTCGCTCTGGTTACCATTCATAGTATAGCAGAGTTCACCAGAGGCTAGCTTTACATCGTTAGCAGCAATCTTAACGCAGTTATTGGTGGTATAGCCGCCGTTAGCAAGGTTGTTGGTATCATAACCATTAGCATTAATTTCTGCAGGAGCAATGATACAGTTGGTAAATTGCGGATTGTTGCTACACCAACTAGCCAAAGCACGAATGTTTGAGCCTTTCTCAGACTCAAATGAACCATAGAATGCACAGTTTTTAACAGTAGAGGCAGCTTCCATATCGCCGAAGATACCACCACAGGTTGCATCGCCGGTGCCTGTGAATTTAACGGCTGTCTTGACCACGATGTTTTCGATGGTACAGTTACCATAACTTACGCCACCCAGACCGCCAATTAATTTTGCAGATGATTCACAATTACCTTCTACAACTAGGTTCTTGATGGTTGCACCGTCGATTACACCGAAGAGACCTGTACATGTTGTGTTGTTCTTGATGTCAATGGTTACAGTATGTTCCTGTCCGTCAAAGGTGCCGGCATATTTGTTGCTGTTCAGACCGATAATGCCCTTGGGATATGCTGTATAGTCAATGTCGGCTGTCAGTTTTGCCTTAACAGAACGATTACCTATAGCAACCAGAGAGAACCAATACAGGTCCTTAGCCGTACCAATGTTGTAAAAACCATCAGCATCGGGTGTAATCCATGCATCTCCGGCAACCCAGGAAACCTTACCTTCATTTGTGTTCAGTGTAATGGTGTAGAACTGCCAGTCGGTATTTGTGGGGTTCCACTTAAATTCCTGGTTTTTCTGGAATGTAGATTCGCCTGTATCAGAAATCGGATATGTTTCTGATGGATACAAGGCACTCCAGCCACTAAGACTGTTACAGATGTAGAAACCATTGCCGGCTGCATCACCGCCATGTTTCAGGAGTCCTGACCACTCATAGACACCAGTGGTAGCTGTCTCAGTCATTTGCATTGGTTTACGGGCATCACCTGTTGCCCAACCACAAGGAGTGGCATCACCAACCAAATAATACTCATCTGCCCAACAGGATATACCTGCTGTAACAAGAAGAAATGAAAGTAAAATCTTTTTCATTTTGAATGTGTTTTAAATAATACCTAAATATCTCGGTTGCGCATATGCGCGTACGATTCATTGATTAACAAAGAGTGCACAAATATAAGCCTTATCTATGTAATAACAAAGAAATAAGAGGAGAATTTAACTGCAACCGATAAAATAGTCATGAAAGTAGGTGTGATGACAGAGTTTGTGTTAAATAAAGAAGAAAGCAGCCCCCATAGTGAGAGCTGCCTTCTGATAAATAGATATATAAATCTAGATTAGTCCTCGTCGGACCAGATGGCCCAACTATCTTCCTTAGTCAGGGCTTGACCACCATCCACAGTGGTGTCACCATTTATTACAAGGCTCTCTGCCAACATGTTGACAACCTGAGCCGATTCTATGCGCAAGGCGGGCTTAATGTATCTCATATAAGACCCCTCCCATCCTCTCCTTACAGGGGAGGTGACTAATGAGGGTATGGGTCAAAAGTTAATAATCATTTTATCAATAACCTTTCCCCCACCCTCCCAACAAGGGAGGGCCGGGGTGGGTCTTTTACTTCAGAATCTTCTTTCCGTTCACGATGTTGATGCCCTTCTGCAGCTTATTGATGCGCTGGCCAGCGAGGTTGTAGATTGATTGACCATTGAGCATTGAGCATTGAGCATTAACCTCGTTGATTGCAGTAGCATCGTCAGCTTCGAAGTAGAATGCCTTTACACCAGCAGCGGGAACTTCCAGATAAGCCTTGCCAGCAGGGATAGTTCCTGTTGCCTTATAGAAGCCAACTACGTCGTTAACATTAGCTAGAACAAACTGAGTACCATCAGCTATTATTGGTTCAGCCGATGCCTTCAGCTCATTTGCACTCACATTATCAAGAGCATTTGCATCTGCAACAGCCAGTTCATAAGTGCCTTCTCCCTTGAGAATAATGGGGGTACCCTCAGGAACAGTTGTAACTTCAGTCAACGAAACAAAGTTTCCATTAACTGCAGCAATGAATGCTTTCACACCATTGGGGAAGGAAACATCATTCTTTGTAACGTAGGTTGCATAGCCGGCAGCACCAACAGTTGCTGTCTCAACGACTATTTCAGTGGGAGCCTCAATTGGGCAAATTTCATATATATTATTGTATGGAATTATGATACCCACAATGTCGTAGGTTTTGCCAGCCTCGATGGTGTAACCAAGTTTGAATTTGTCATATACCTGAACATCGTCCACATAGAACTTATTATTGTTGGAGGTAATCTTCACACCTGTAATCTTTACAAGGTTGCAAGCATAGTCGGCAGCATCACTCGTTGTAATCTCTATAGGAGTTGCAGCAGGACCAGTCGTTGCAACAAGGGTATTGTTGGATATAGGCGTGGTTAGCTCATGCATATTGTTATACAAAGAATACTTTGCGGTAATCTTACCGTTGAGGATGTTGCCTGCCTCGTAAGTAAGACCTGTGTTATAGAAGTCTACAGCCCCCGTAGCATCACGCACGTACATATCTTTTCCATTTGCATATAGTACAACAGCATTCGTCAGCTTAAGTGTACCGGATGTGCCGTTTGTCAGATTACAGAATTCTGCAATGCCGTTCAATGGCTGATATACTGTAATGGTGAAAGTACATTCACTAGGACGATAGTCTGGATTCATCTGGAAATGGTTATAGACAGCCTTTACTGTTACAGTTCCAGCTACACTATTAAGAATAATGTTTCCGTGACTATCAATAGAACCAATAATACCATCTTTATCTTCACCTACGAGTTCAAAATAAACCTCAGGCATTCCTTCACCATTTGGATCATTGGTGTATGAAACAATATTTCCTTCTGCATCCTTTACAACAGGGGTCAGCTGTGTTAATGTTGCAACATCAGCCACATCAAGTGTGATATTCTCCTGGGTGATTGTTGTAGCAACGCGGTTATCTTTAACCGTCAGCGTGTAGCTTGCAGAACCTGCATTAAAATCATCATTGCCAGCAAAGGTGGCTGTGATGACTGTTGTGCCGCCACCAACAATTCTCAGCTCGCCTGTCTCAGGATCCATCACCTGAGCAACGGTCTCTACAGAAGAAGTGTATTCAACAGCACCATTAAAGTCTGTTGCTGTATTCAGTGTAGGAGCAGTAAAGTCCTGACCAAAGGTTGCTTCTGCAGTTTCAGAAGAGAATGACAACTTAGGATCAGCTTTTGAAGAACCTCCATCCTCATAAGTGATTGTTGCGGAAGCAATACCTATCTGGTTTGAGGTAGAAGAGAAAGTGATTTTAACTGCATTCGTTCCAGTAGGAAGATTACTTGACGAAATGGCGAAGGTTGTTGATGTTACATCTGTTGAGGTGTAATTTTTACCACCATCTTTACTATAGTGCAATGTAATTGTCTGAGCTTTTGAGCCCCATTGTGTACATTTAAAGGATACAGCACTAATAGTTTTCGTTCCTGTCATCACCAAAGTAACAGGTTGTCCTTTGGTGACAGGTTGATTAGTAATTGTAGAAGTTTGACGGTTAGCTGATTCGAATGTAACAGTTGCTGCAGAGTACTCAACAACATGTTTACCATAGCCTGTTGACCAGTCGCTAAAACCTTCAATAGCAGTGAAATCATAGGTTACGTCTTCTGCCCACGCAATACTTCCCACAATTAGGCTACATAGTAGCAGAAATGATTTTAGTAATGTCTGTTTCATGATAGTTTAAAGTTTTATAATTATAATGTATAGTTCTTCTGTTGCAAAGTTACACCTTATTTATATATATACAAATAAAAAGCAAAAAAAATGCACCCGAAGATGCATTTTTTATTCTGTTGATATTTGGCTTTATTTGCTTACCTCAATGATGCTTGGAATCTTTTCGAAGATAGCCTTCCATTTGGCAGCATCAAACTTGGGACGGCGGTCATAATAGTAAACACCGTTCTTTTCCTGCTCAACATCCGTAATCTGAGTGTAGCAGAATCCAACCACATCTTTGCAGGCCTTGATGGCATCAATCTCTTTCTCCAGAATCTGGAAGAATTCATCCTCTGTCTCAATCTGTGCGCCATAGCCCCATGAGTTGCTGCGCTGTTCTTTGGGTATCCAGCCCAGACCGCCGAACTCGTCTATCATATAAGGCTGTCCTTCCCAATCTGCCAGGTACTTCTTGTCGCGCATATTGCGGTAGTGAGGCTTACCATCCTTAAAGGTGTGATTCTCTACCAACTTGTCATATTCGCGGGTGTAGTCGTGCACGCTCCAGATGTCGGTTTTCACATGTCCGTCGCCACTGGCATCGTTTACAGGTCGTGTGGGATCAATGGCCTTTGTCAGGTTGTACAGGTCTTGTACAAAGCGTACATAAGTACCTGCCTGAGCACCCCATGTCTCGTTGAGAGGAGTCCAGGTAACGATGCAGGGATGATTACGATCGCGGACAACCAACTCGGTCCATTCACGAAGGAAGTTACCCGTTGCCTCCTGGTTATTGACATTGGTACCCCATGAAGCCTGTTCACCCCAGCAGATGTAACCCAACTTGTCGGCCCAGTAGTAGTAACGCTCCTCGAAAGCCTTCTGGTGCAGTCGAGCGCCATTGAAGCCAACTGCCTTGCTCATCTCTATGTCATGCTTGAGAGCCTCATCAGAGGGAGCAGTCCAAATACCTTCGGGATAGAAACCCTGATCCAGAACCAGACGCTGGAAGTAAGGCTGGTTGTTAAGATAGAAATATCCGTTGGCGCAGTGAATCTTACGCATGCCTGCATAAGAACTTACCTGATCTATCACCTTACCGGCAGCATCCTTGATGATGTACTTTACGTCATACAGATTAGGAGTCTCTGGGCTCCAGAGTTTAGGATTCTTGATAGGAAGTACTACGCTGGCACCGTTAACGGCATTTGCTGTCTTTGTGGCAACGACTTTCTTTCCATCCAGTACCTGTACGGTAAGGGTGTTGCCGTTAGCCTCGGTGTAGAATTCAGGACGGACAATAAGCTGCTGCTGATCGATGTCGGGAATGGCAAACACGGTTTTCAACCCCTGAGCGCTTACGGGCTCCATCCATACGGTCTGCCAGATACCGGTGGTGCGCGTATAGTCACAACCGCCTGAATAGTAGTTCCAACATTGTTTACCACCTGGCTGCATGCCAGAACGCAGATTGTCGTTCACACGAACCACCAGGTTAGCACTCTTACCGGCAGGGACATACTTGGTGATATCCATCTCGAAGCTGCTGCCTGTACCGAAGTGCTGCATAACCTCCTGTCCGTCGATGTAGATAGTGGCCTCATAATCCACAGCACCGAAGTGCAGCAGAATCTGCTTACCCTCCCATTCTGCGGGAACGCTGATGGTACGCTGGTACCACATGGAATTGATGAAGTCTGTGTATTCTACACCGCTGAGCTTGCTCTCGGGACAGAAAGGAACCAGGATATTCTTGTCAAACCCCTTACTGTTGCGGAAGTCGCGGTTAACGCCTGACTTACCAAAGTCGAACGTGTATGTCCAGGTCCCGTTCAGGTTCAGCCACTGTGAGCGCTCGAACTGAGGACGTGGATATTCAGCACGTGGTGTGTCAGCCTTTATTCCTGTTATACTCAGGAGGGCCAATGCTGCAATAATAAGAATCTTTTTCATTTGTTGTTAATTTTTGATTATGGTTTTTGATTTCGACATTTCGTTATTTTCTATATGTCGTTATTACGGTATATCGTAATATCGTTATAACGAGGTCTTATAACATTCCACCGAAGAGATCCCCTTGGACGGGTGTTGCACGTTCTGCAGGTGTTTCTTTTTTGTAGAGTTTCTGCATATCGTTGATAGTGCGTCGGATCTTGTTGCGGAACGAAACATGTCCCATCACCTCTATGTCAGTGCCGTATGACAATACAATGCGGTCTATGTCATCACTCATAGGTACACTTACCTGAATGGTAACATAACCTTCCTCCACATTGGTCTGACGCTGTTTCACCTCAGGATTCTGCAGGCGTGTGAGCAATTCCTGTTCCAGATTGGTAGCAATACGTATATTGATGGCAGTGATAGGTCCTTCTGCAAGAGGTGGAAGTGTACAGGTTGTTTCAGGCTCACGGGCAACATCCACTCCTAATGAGGTACGCAACAAAGGATTCTTCCACTCCAAGTTGATGTAGCGCAGGATACGTTTGTGGCCTCTGCGGAAGCTGGGCATCAGTCGAGCCCCTTTCTTCTTGAAGAAGGTCACATCGTTCTGCAGCATACGTTTGCTACAACTCCAGTTGCGGTTCACTTTCTTGAGTCGTTGGTTCACAAAATAGATAAGGCTACGTGTGTTGCCTGTCTCATTGGTAGCCGTACGCTCGCCCATGAAATATTCATAGACGGGATCACGAAGCGCCTCATCGAGAATCTGCCATCGCATTCTCTGCAAATCATTCTGTATCATAGTCTTATGTTTTATTTGTTGATTATTTTCTTTATGTATTGCCTTATCGTTGTTTCGTTATTACGGTATAACGGTATTACGTGTGGCTTAATTTTATTTCCCACTTTCCGCTGCCTAGGATCTTGGATGTCTTGCCTTCCTCGTCTGCATAATCTTTTGGATAATGTACGCGAGCTTGTACGCCTACGGGAATCATTATCTCCCACAAGATGGTTTTCCCCTCTGCCCTACTCCATTTACTGCGGATGGTTCCGTAAGGGCACTCGTGAGAGATGGAATCTTTGCTATTTTTATTTCCAATTGACGGAATGGTCAGCTCTACCCTGTTATAGGCAATACTTGATTCTGCCTGACGGATGGCGCCTCTACACCATGCAGGCTCGTCGGCATAGAGCCAATAGGGCTCATATGTAATGCTATCGCCTTTGAGCCGACTGTATTCATGCACATCGGCTTGCAGGTTCTGTCGTTGTGCCATCTCGCTCATCAAATGAATCAGCTGGGTACTTACTGTGCTGTCTTTCTGGCAACGGTACGTCATCCATTGTCTTACCATATTATAATAATCATAGAGGGCTTTCACATCCCCCTCTTCTTTAAATAGGCTATATAATACAGCCGCTACCTGGTCAACAGGGATGGCTGACGTGTCATCTGGCACAGGCTGTTGTAACTCTCCACTTTCTGCCTGGTTCATCATTAGTGTATGCAACCACCTGCGATAGAAGAAGTAATCATGCTGTACGTCAGCTTTTGTAACAGGACTTTCATTCCACCCCTGTCCTTTGCTACCTGTCTGAATCTTCTGAACGGGACTCTGCAGATGCTCATTGTTGCTGAGCCATACATCAAGTTGCCAGTAGATGGTACTGTCATAAGGGAAACGCCGGCCTTGATAATAAACCTGTATCATATCAGCACTCTCACGTCTTTCACTGTCCCACATCATCGTAGGCCCACCTTGTAAGCCTTCCTCTGTGCTGGCCACCCTGATATGATATGCCAACTGGCGTACGTTATTCTCCTCGCTTGCTATCTGCCAGCTGAACTGACCTGTACGTACAATGCCATACGGTGTCAGCATGCGGTTAACCTTCAGATTCCGTAATTCAGAAGCCTCGGTAACCGCCATATTCAGCAGGGTTGCTATGAATATGAGCAAAAGACGTTTCATTAGTGATATTGTGCTATAGGCGCTACAAAGATAGCAATTTATTTCCAAATGCAAAGTCTTTCCATGGAAGAAGATAAAGAAAAGAATTAAAATACTTTGCAGTCTCATAGAAATCATATACCTTTGGCATGGATATCGGTTAGCGGTTAAAGGTTAGCGGTTAGCGAAATAATAATTAATAATGTTTATTGGTTATAGGTTATTGACATTAAAAATAAGATTATCGTTTTCGTTAACGTTATCGTTTTTTTAATTATGAACTATGAATTATGAACTAGATATAGAGCATTTGCAGGAGCATGGTATTAAGCCGACGGCTGTACGCATATTGGTATGGAAGGAGTGTAGCAGTTTCCATAAGGCATTTACCCTGCAGGATATGGAGGAGCGTCTGCCGCAAATGGACCGCTCCAGTATATTCCGTGCTTTGAGGCTGTTTACAGAACACCATCTATTGCACGAGATTGATGACGGGACAGGATTTCAGAAATACTGTGTCTGCCGTTGCGTAGATGACCACCACCTAAATCACATACATTTCTCTTGCAGGAAGTGTGGACGAACCTATTGCTTGGAAGAATATGCCATTCCACTGGTATCACTGCCTGAAGGATATCAGATGGAAGATGCAGAATACGTTGTTAAAGGCCTCTGTCCGTCTTGTAAAGAATGATTTTATGTTGTAAAACAGACGAAAATCTACCCCAGAAGGCCTTTAAACCATGTTTTTGGGCATTTTTTTGATTTTTTTTGTGCAAATGTTGTGTTGTACAATTTATATTTGTAACTTTGCGGTGTTTACAAACTTAAAGTAATAATTATATGAAGGATTTACTCAACCAGATTGCTGCCGCTTATGGCGCATTCGCAAAGGACGCTGCTGCTCAGGCAGAGAATGGTAACAAGGCTGCAGGTACACGTGCTCGTAAGGCTTCTCTGGAAATCGAGAAGGCTATGAAGGCATTCCGTAAGGCTAGTCTTGCTGCTGCTAAGTAATTTAGCGCAACATTCTAAAGAAAAAACGAAAGGGGCTGTGTTGAACACAGTCCCTTTTGCTTTGTACTCGCAAGCATTGCTTGCCTTAGATGTCCGGTGTTAGAGGATATTACAATGCCTGGATTGCTTCTATCATCTGTGCCTTGTCGCCACCAAAGTAATCGTCCAACGCATACTTCATTGCAATGTTTGCATAGTCCTTGCGTGAGATCTTAGACTTGATGTAGATAAGGATTCCCGACTTTGATGCAGATGCATACTTCTTGGTTACCAAGATCTTGATGAAGGTTGCCAACGTGGTGTAAGCCATGTCTGAACCATCAGCCTTGAACAACTCAAGAATGTCGCGAACTTTTGATTGTTTAACACCTGATTCCTCTAAGGTCCACAATTTCAACATAATCTCATGTTCCTTGGGAGTCAACAATTTCTTTTTTACAACTTTCTTCTTGTTTGCCATGGTTTCTGTAATTTATTTGCTAATAATAATTTCTGACATGCAAATTTAATATTATTAAATTGTTAATCAAAATGTTATATATAAATTCTCTCAAAAATTAACAAATTTTATGGATTTTGGGGCATAATTTAGCTATTCTTCCGTTTTTCTGAGTATTTCTAAGCGAAAAGCGCAAGGCCAAGCTACCAGCCAATCATTGATTCTATTCTTAGATACAATGGGTGGTATCTCCTCCCCTGTTGCACGGGTCTGCCATGAGCATCCATAGTATGCATCGCTCTGTGAACCGACTGGTCTGATGTGTCCGTTTATTTTTAACTTGCCATCTCCTACCAACTGACAACTGTTGCGCCAGATGGCCTCAGCCTTCTCGCTCCACTGTGAGTCGTCGGTCAGTTTGGCAAGCTCACGCCAGTCATTCACCCATCTGCAGGCAAAGGTATCAAAGTAATGACGCTGTGTGCTGACACTGGTTGCACCTAATGTCTTATAGCCATACTGCTGCAGTACATCACCCTCGGCATAGTTTATATTGTAATGCCAGAGCCATGTGCTTAGGTAGTACGAAACGTCAACGGCATCATTCAGGTACGCATCATCCTTGGTAACCTTGTAAAGACCTATGGCTGATGTCAGCAAGGGATAGGCAGATTCTCTGTCTATGCAACGTGTATCCAGAGTACCGTCTGTATTGAATCCGTTCTTCTTGAAGAACGCTATATAATAAAGGTACGCGCGTTGCGCACTCTCAAGGTACTTCTTGTCGTTGTAGATTTCGTATGCTTTCAGCATGGCAGGTATCAGGTATGCGCCTGCACCACCCTCGCGTTCAATGCATTTTCCGTCCATTGTCCAGCCTCTGCCGTAGCAGCCGTTGGGCTGTTGGTCGGTCAGCATAAAGTTGCAGATGCCCCATGCGGCACCTAAGTAGCCAGGACGAACCAGTCGGAGTTGTTTTACCAGTTGGTCAGCCTCGAAGAACTGCAGGGCTGCTGTTCCCAGATTACAGGCATCCAGAATGCAGCGTGTCTTGTTGATGACAGCATCGTACTGTGTCAGGAGGAGTCCGTTGGGCAACTGACAGTTATCTGCCCAAGTATCTAATGTGGCAAGTCCCTGATCCATGGATACATGGTTACCTGTCTTGAGGAAGTCATGCAGGATGCTAACTGCCAGGCTGATGTTCTGTCCCATCCATCCTACTTCATAGCGGTTACGTGTTGCCTGTTGCCATTCTCCCTTCTCGTCCAGGTTCAGACCCATAAGGTAGCCCATGTAATCGTCATTCTCTATCCATAGAGAGCGGTGACAGAACTCCACGCTCTGCTCCCACATCTTCTTGTCGTCCGGAGCAGGCAGTTTCTCAGGCTCTGCCATCAGCCATGCCATATCCAGCATATGACGGTATGCATTATGGTTGGTCTCCTTACGGGCTACTATCAGATACATGCTCAGTGTACGAGTCTCGCCCTGCTTCATGTTGTAGGTGCGACGCCATCCGGGAATGTACTGGTCTTGTGCACAATATGAAACGGGCATCTCCTCTTCAGGCCATACTATCTGGTGAGTGATGATGTTGGGCTCAGGTTGTATGCTGCAAGAGTAGTCGTCCTCGGCCTTCTCGGGAACATTGCCAAAGGTGGCAATGGCAAAATCCTCGCCCTCGCTATAGATAGCACCGGGGATAGAGGTACGCTTGTATGAGAAGGTGTACCACTGTCTGTCGCGTTTCTCGTTTTTGGGCTCCTGACCACGGCTGTTTATATTGCCGTTATAGGATACGGCAGGGATCATCCACCAATAGGGTTTTGATACATGCTCGAAGCTGGCTGTAAGGTGTACGTTGGGGATGTCGCGCTTGGCGGTGAACGTCCACGTAATCTCCCATGTGTTATCGCTTACCAGTTCCTTGGTGCATTTCATCTTTACATCCAAGGGAGCGGTAGCGTTAACGGTACCTATCAGCTTGTTGTCACCAGAGAGCAACCACTCGTCTTTCCAGTGTATGTTCTCTAAGATGGCTATCTGGGCATAACCTACTGTCTGCCATGCGGCCAGAAGAATAAACAATAGAATCTTGATATTATTTATCATGTCCTGTCGTTGATGTTAAGTTATCCTGTAATAAGTTATTCCGAATAACAGAGATTATTCTTCTCCTTCTTTTTCTGCTTTCTCTTTGGCTTCTTTAGCTTTCTGTTCAGCAACAGCCTTGGCTCGTTGCTCTCGAATGCTGTATTTCTTCTTTGATTCCTTCTCCTGCTGCTTCAGTTCTTTCTGTTTAGCTTTTTCTTCCGCAACTTGTTCAGGAGTCAGTATCGGCTTCTCTACCTTGGGCTTTTCAACTTTGGCAGGCTTAGCGGGTTTCTCTGCTTTAGTTGGTTTTTCCGGAATTTCCGGAGATTCCGGTTTTTCTGGATTGTTCAGTTTTTCCAATGCTATAGTGTCCTTTACTTCCTCCTCTGTTGTGGCTCTTTTTGCTTCTGCTCTTGCAGCTTTTGCTTTCAGCTTATCTTCTGCAGCCTTTTCCTTACGGCGCTGCTTCTGCTGACGAGCGGATGCACGCAGTTCAGCTCTTTCACGGGCACCGCCAGTCTTGCTCATTATCTTGGCTTTTTCAGCTTGCTGTTTAGCTTGGGTCTTTGCAGCCTCAACTTTCTGCTTCTGTTCGGCCTCTATTTTAACACGTTCTTCCTTGCTCAGGTTAGAGAGTTCTTCTACATTCTGATTCTTCAGTTCAGCAGGAACGTATGGTTTGGGCTGATAGAATTTGCCGCTCTTCTGAGCAGCCTTTACACGCTGACGGTCTTTGATTGCCTGATTGCGTGACTTCTCCAGATCGCGTTGCAGGGTAAGCATTTCCTTATCAACGGCTTTCTGTGCATCGCGTGCTGCCTTCTGCCTGACTTTTGTTTCGGCTATGCGCTCTTTCAGGTACTTCTGAATGCTATCAGCATTATAGATGTTCACCCTATGCTGTGCAAATGAGACCATTGAGGTCATCATTAGCAGAAATATCCAATATATTCTAATTCCACTCATTATGCTTCTATTTGGCTGCAAAGTTAGAAATTATGCCTTGAAAAAACAAATTTTACCTACTTTTTCGTTTGATTTGATGATGTTTAACTTTATTTTAGTTCTTCTGTTTATAATTAAGGGTTAGCGATGAGCGGTTAGCGGAGATGCCGTTTCTCTCCCTGCAAGAGCCTGTCTCGCTCCCTGCAAACACTAGTCTTGCACCCCTTCAGGTATTAGCACTTAAGTTCGAAAATACTCAATGCGTTACAGTAAATAATCAGCTGCTAAAGATTTTTTCAGTATTTCCTTTGCTATTAACTCTGTTATTTGTATTTTTGCAATCTGTTTTCAAAAACATACTAAAAAAAATACACAACATTATGGAACATGCATTAGAAAAACTGTTTGGCTTCGACCCGCTGAAGCACAGTATTCGCACAGAGATCTTAGCGGGTGTCACAACATTCCTTACTATGGCCTACATTCTGGCCGTTAATCCCAACATCTTCAGCGCCCTGCCTGGTATGCCCAGCGGTAGTGTCTTTACTGCTACAGCATTGGCAGCTATCATTGGTACGCTGGTAATGTCACTGTATGCCAAGAAGCCCTTTGCACTGGCTCCTGGTATGGGTTTGAATGCTTTCTTTGTGTACACCGTTTGCTTGGGAATGGGTTATAGCTGGCAGTTTGCATTGACAGCCGTACTGATAGAGGGTATCATCTTTATCCTCCTTACCGTTACTAATGTGCGCAGCCTGTTGCTGAAGGCTATCCCTGGTACTCTGAACAAAGCCATTGGTGCAGGTATTGGTTTGTTTATTGCCTTCATTGGAATGGAGAATTCCGGCATCATAGTTAATAACGACGCAACGCTGGTCAGCTTAGGAAACATTACCGAAGGTACTGCCCTGTTGGCTATGGTAGGCCTCTTCATAACGGCTGGTATGGTAATGGCCAAGGTTCGTGGCGGTATCCTCTGGGGTATCCTGGTTACCACGCTCATGGGTCTGTTTATCAAGGATCCTTCAACAGGCGAGGCTATCACCAAGCTGGGCGGTTTCATGTCTGTCCCTGACAGCGTGGAGCCTCTTTTCTGTAAGTTTGAGTGGAGCCAGCTGCTTAGTTGGGATATGCTGGTGGTTGTATTCACCTTTCTATTTATAGATATGTTTGATACCATGGGTACCATCATTGGTGTACATCATGGTGCTAATATGGTTGAAACTAATGGCAAGCGCGATGAGATTCCCGGTATGGAGAAGATGTTCATGGCCGACTCTATTGCTACCGTAGCCGGTGCCTGTCTGGGTACCTCTACCACCACAACGTATGTAGAGAGTGCATCTGGCGTTGGTGAAGGCGGTCGTACTGGTCTTACGGCCTTCGCAACAGCGGTCTGCTTTGCACTGGCTTTGTTCTTCAGCCCATTGTTCCTCTCTATCCCTAGCGCTGCCACGGCACCTGCCCTTATCATTGTAGGTGTAATGATGATGCCCTCTGTTGCTCGTATCCATTGGGAAGATTATTGCAAGGCAATCCCTGCCTTTCTGACTATCATCTTGATGCCCTTGTGCTATAGCATCAGCGACGGTATTCTGATTGGTGTTATCTCTTATGTGCTTTGTCATGCTGTAGCAGGCAAGTTCAAGGATATCTCTATCACTATGTGGGTATTGGCCATCCTGTTTATCTGTAAATACATACTTATATAAAATATAGGGGCAAGTAATTAGGAGCAAGAGGATAGTATTATACTTGCAATTCAAAATTCAAAAAGCAAAATTCAAAATTACGCTAATAGCTGACCTCTAACTGCAAAACAAATCTCTTGCTCCTAACCACTTGCCCCATAAAAAACAATCCGCCAGTAAAACATTTTTTTTCTGGCGGATTTTGTTTTTTCTTGTAACAAATCATGTGAAAGTCTCGTTTGCACATATAGAAGGGGTCGTCGATGAAACCACAAGAAACTAAAATTAATAACAAAAGCATTAGATTAGAAATGAATGGTCTTGCAAAAAGTATGAAAACGTGGGCTTTATGCGGCTTGGTTGCTCTTACCGGCCTAAGTGCCCAAGCACAGAACAAGGATTTTATGGCATTGTCAAAAATAAACGGCGTATCCTATAAACACGTTGACAAACAGAAGATCCAGGAATTGGTGCAAAATGTGGTTTATCCATTAGCAGATAAAATCATCGTTGAAGGTTATGATGGAGAATTAACAGACCTGATTGAGGATGCGATTTTCCTTGAATGCAACAAAGAAAACAAGGGAGCAGAGAAACTGAAGAAGCAACTCTCCAAGATTTTGGAAAAGAATCAGTTCCATCCGGTTATCGCTCATTCATCAGAAGATAGTAATAAAACAAAATACTATAAAGCCAAGAAAGGGAACCGGACAACCTGGGTACACATTAACGAAGATGATGAAGAGATAAACGTAAACATATACAGCGGGACACTCGATTTTGAAGAGCTGTTTAACGGTTTACTAAAAGGAGCCAACTTTTCTATCACCTGGTCTAATGGTATGTGGGAGAATGATGGAGAGAAGGAACCGCGTAGCCTTCGTGACTGCCTGATTGTGATTGACGGAAAGGTTTATCCCGATCTCCATACCCCGTCTGATGCCGTACATTATATGTTTGACCATGGTATGAAATGGGACGGAAGCAGCCAGCAGATGCTCAGAGGTAAGGAACTACGACAGAAATACCCAGACAGCAAGAAGAAAACAGCATTAGAATACTATACATCAAAAAGTAAAAAGTAACATATTATGAAAAGGATATTATTCTCACTCATGCTGCTGCTTTGCGTTGGCAGCGTATTCGGACAGAACGCTGATGAATTCATAAAGAGATGGAAGGCTCGCGATGGTATGTCATACGAAAATTTAACAAAAAAGATAAAAAAAGTTTCTAAAGAGAATCCAGATGTTGCCACATGGACTGTAAAGAAAGCACAAGTCGTAAGAGGCGTGGTATCAAAAATAGGATACCAACAGTTACAAAAGGATCTGGATGCCCTGAAGGATTTCAAGTGTGTTTATTACGAGAAGCACAATGACGACTTTGATTTATTCCGTAACATTCAATACTATGCCATAGAAGATGGTGAGTACATAACAGAATTGGTAGCCAGAATAGATCTCAACACCAATGAGGAAAACGCTATAGTGCTGGTGCATATCCTGGGAAAGATAAAGCAAGAAGATGTTGCAAATATACTCGACTTAAAGCAAACTAAGACAACGACTATCAAATAATGAACGCTCAGGAGTTTAAGCAACGGTTCATGCCTTTCCATAGGTTGCTCTACAGGGTGGCTTTCCATCTGACGGGCAATGTGCAGGATGCCGAGGACCTGCTTCAGGATACCTATCTGAAGCTCTGGCAGAAACGCCACGACCTAAAGGATGAGGCTGTAACACAAGCTTACCTGGTGACTCTAATGCGGAACCTACTACGCGACCAGCAACGTCTGAAACGCATAGACAGTTCTGCTGAACTGAAGGACGAGCTCTCACCACCCAACGAACGTAGCCTAGAAGGCCAGATAGCCGCCAATGACGAAGCCCAGAAGATGGAAAGCCTCATCAGTCAGTTACCGGAACGGGACGAACGGGTCATAAGGATGCATCTGGTGGAGGAACGCTCGTACAAAGAGATAGAGCAAGATACTGGCCTGTCGCAAGGCAACATCCGCATCATTGTAATGAGAACAAAACAGAAACTGAAAGAACAATTCACAAAACTAACCAAGACATGGACGAACTGAACTTAGAAGAACTGGAACGCATTCCTATCCCTGAGGGACTGGAGGAACGCCTGTCGGCAAAGATAGATGAGTGGGAAAGAAAGAGCCTCACCCCTGCCCTCTCCCAAAGAGAGGGGGAAAGGAAACGGATATCCTTCCGTCCACGCATCCTACAGTACGCTGCCGTGGCAGCCTGTATCGCCATAGTCTTTGGATGGGGCTACCAGAAGTTTGAGCAGAACCCTGCCGAACAAGATACCTACCAGGATCCCGTTCTGGCAAAGCAGGAAGCAGAGCGCGCACTGACCCTACTGGCCATGAACCTGAACAAGGGAATGGAACACCTGGAGAAAGTAAATACAATAAACAAGAAAGCAGAAAAGACATTAAACGAACAATTAAACCTTCTAAAATAAGATGAAACAGACAATCATAAAATCCCTGCTCTGCACTATAATGGCACTGCTCTGCCTGACAGCCAGCGCACAGGTAAAGGAGTTTGAGAAATATGCCGACACGAAGAACGTAACCTACGTTTACATCTCTAAATATATGATAGGTATGGTAGGAAAGATGGCTAACATGCCAGGGGTAGACGTCAGTTCACTGTCCAACAAACTGTCGGCCATACAGATTATCACATCCGATGACTGGGATGCCGGCAAGAAACTAAAGAAAGAAGTTCAGGGAATCCTCTCAAGCGGCAAGTACGAAAAGCTGATGCAGATAAACGATGACGACAGTAAAGTGAACATCTATCACTCAGAGGGTAAGCAGCAGTCGGCCGTGGTGATGGTAACAGACGGAGACGGGACGGTAACAGTGATAGTCTTCTCAGGCAAATTCAACATGGATGATGTAATGAAGATGACAAAGAAAGGGTAACATCATAGGAAGAGGCGCTGTTTTAGGCAGCGCCTCTTCTTTTTTTTGCTTTTTATTTTGTAATTATCACACTTATTCGTACTTTTGCAAACGCATTATGGTGATACCTGCGCATTCCATGTAAATGAAGTAAGCAGCGTAGAGAGGGAATCCGGTGCAAATCCGGAGCAGTGCCCGCTACTGTAATTGCCTTTTTCGCAGCGCATAAAAAGTCACTGGAAAAACAAATTCTGGGAAGACGCGCTGACGGGCAAAAGTCAGGAAACCTGCCATTTTGCGATAAAACATGCATCCTCGGGACAAGGATGACGGAAATGCCTCACTTATGCCCTCTCACAAATGAGAGGGAAAAAGCATGCCCAAGCCCTCTCAAAGGGAAGGGGGATGGCTCTGTGGTTGGATTATTGTCCGTCAACTGCAATTATGAATTGTGAATTGAAAAATTACTATCTGCAAGTGATTCTGCTAACCGTATTGGCATTTACTGTGACAGTAAGTGCCAATGCGCAGAATCCATATTTTAAGGGGCAAGGAGAATGGAGCAAGGAGCAAGAAACAAAGACTGAAAAGCAGGATTCTATTCGCCAATTGAACGAGGTTATTGTTTCCTCCAAACAACCAGTTCGTACTATTGCCACATCTCAGAAACTGAGCGGAGTTGACCTCCAGGCACTCAGTAATACATCTATTGCCGATGCACTGAAGTACTTTGCCGGCGTGCAGATAAAGGACTATGGCGGCCTGGGCGGTCTGAAGACCATAAACGTACGCTCGTTAGGTGCACAGCATGTAGGCATATACGTGGATGGTATACGTATTACAAATGCACAGAACGGTACGGTGGACCTTGGCAAATTCTCACTCTCATCTTTGGAATCAGTTTCACTTTATAATGCCAATAAGCTGGATAACTGTCAGTCAGCCAGCGAATATGCATCAGGCGCTACTGTCTATCTACAGACACGCCGTCCTACCCACGATTCGCTATCCGTACAGGTGCGCAATGCTTCGTTCCATACCTGGATGACAAAGCTGAACGGTCAGTTCAATTGGCATGGATGGCAAGGATTCATAGACGGCGAGTATTGCACCTCACGTGGCGATTATCCTTTCCGCTACAAATCGGAATACGAAGATACTGTGGGTCGCAGGGCCAACAGTGACATCCGTTACGGACGCATTGAGGGTGCTTTGTTCAGGGGCGGATTCTCCTCGCATATCTATTATTACGATTCTGAACGTGGTTGCCCGGGGGGTATTGTACGTCGTTTGAGCGACAAGTATACCAACGTGGGACGCGAATGGGACCGCGACTTCTTTGTACAGGCCAGTTACCAGGAGAAGTTCCTCAAGAAACTACTCTTTAAGGCCAATACCAAATATACCAACGAATATCTACGCTACTGCACCGATTATCCAGAGAATCAGAATACAGCTCGCGTGAATAACCACTACTGCCAGCAAGATGTATATGGTGCCCTGTGCTTAGCTTACTTGCCTTGGAAGTGGTTGTCTCTGTCAACCAGCTACGATGTCAGATATAGTATCCTACGTGCCGACCTGAAGCACTTTGATGATGTGAAACGTGTAGATCAGAAGCAGGTACTGGCAGCACAGATGAACTATCGTGGCATTCAGGCAGCAGCCTCGTTGTTGCATCAGCGATACAATGACTTTACCTTTGCCCATGTAGGTGCTGCTGATCCGTTGGACCGATGGACACCCGCCGTCTCTCTGGCCTATACTTTATATAATATAACACTGCGTGGATGGTACAAGGAGATCTTCCGTGCCCCAACGCTTAACGACCTCTACTATACGCAAGTCGGAAATCGCAACTTAAAGCCCGAATACACCAAACAATTTAATTTAGGAATTGAGTACCATTTGTCTAATTCAAAATTCAAAAAGCAAAATCCAAATATTAAGGGGCAAGGAGCAAGGGGCAAGGAGCAAGAGGATAGTAATAATGCTCAATGTTCAATGGATATTCAGTGTGATGTATATCAGAATAAGATTGAAAACCGTATTGTCTGCCTGCCACTGAAGGGAACCTATACATGGTCTATGATGAACTATGGCTATACCTTCTGCCGGGGACTGAACGCTACTGTCAAGGGACATTATAAAAGGGGCGACTGGAACGGCTCACTGATTACCTCGCTCACCTGGCAACGTGATGTAGACCGTACCGACCCAGAGGATGAGGATATGTATGACAAGCCTATCTGCTACTCGCCTACCCTTTCTACAGGTCTCACAGCTATTATAGGATGGCGCGACCTACGCTTCACCACCTCTTACCTATATGTAGGAGAGCGTATGTGGAGCAAGGCGGACCCAGAGGATATCCTGGAGCCATACCATAATATAGATATGAAGTTGGATTATACCCATCATATTGGCAAAACATCTTGGGGTCTCTGTCTAGAGGTCTGCGATGTACTGGACATACAGTACGAGCACATCCCACGCTATCCCATGCCAGGCAGGAACTATAAGGTGACGATGAGCTTTGGGTATTGAACATTGAGCATTGAACATTATGAAACAAATAATTATATCATTCTTATGCCTTTTGACTGTAAGCATTCAGGCGCAGGAGAGGATTATTCTGCTCAATGAGGGGCTATGGCAGGCTGATAATGGTAGGATAACTTACTTTGAGGACGGGAAGGTGGTTAGTAACCAGTGGTTCCGTGATGTTAACGGCTCCAAGTTGGGAGACACACCCAACGACATTATACAGGTGAATGAGAATCTGATTGCCATTGCCATCAACTGGTCTAACGTGGTGCAGTTTATCACCCCGAAGGGCAAGGCAGTAGCGGCAACAGAGGATATTCCCAACAACCGTAAACTGTGCTCTGATGGCAGATATGTCTATGTCACTAGTTACGGACATGAATGCGAGACGGTAAACGGTATGCAGTACTTCGAGAAAGGTTATGTAGCAAAGATTGACATCAGTAACTTCAAGTGCATTGCTGCCTGCGAGGTTGGCTACGAGCCAGAGGGCATTGCACTCTATGACGGCAGGCTTTTTGTAGCCAATACTGGCGGATATGCCTTTGAGGAAGATCATGAATATGAGACTACTGTAAGCATTCTGAACGCAGAAACAATGCAGGTAGAGAATACCATTGATGTGGGACAGATCAACCTATACGGCAAGTTGTCGCAGAGCGGACGGTACTTGTGCATCAACTCGCCTGGCGATTATTATAAGATACCTGCAGCATGTATCATTTTTGATTGTGAAAAAGCATTGCAGGGAGATGAAGACTGTTTCGCGAAGTTAGAATATGCTTCTACATACAGCTGTACTACTCTGGATGGTAAATTCATGGCAATTGGTTCACGCTTCTCATACATAACCAATGAATATACGTTTAATTACGTTACGATAGACCCAGAGGAGGTGATGATTAGCATGGGAGGAAGCGGTGTTGATGAAGAGTTCCCGGGTACGGTATTGGATGACATAAAGAATATGATGATGCCCTATGGTATCTACGTGAATCCCTATACAGGTTACATCTATGGTACGGACGCCGGTTCTTTTGAGGGCGCAGGATATCTTTACCAGTGGTCGCCAGAGGGAGAGCTCCTTGGCAAGTACAAGGTCTATATCAATCCCGCCCACTTCCTGGCACTGGCACCAGAAGGGTACTGGAGCGGCATTGAATCAATTCATAATTCAGAATTCATAATTCAAAATGGTGAAAAAGTCATCTATGATATAATGGGCAGAAGAGTAGATTCTTCACTCTTCACTCTTCGCCCTTCACTTATAATCAAGGACGGAAAAAAGATAATAAATAAACAATAGTGTTTAACTAACTTAATTACAAACAACATGAAGAAGCTATTACTCTCTTTCATGGCGTTAGCTATGTTTACTATATTTGCTAACGCAGCCAGTGTAAAGGTGACGATGAACTCCACATCGCCTACCATGAGTCTGGTAGACAAAGCAACAGGTAATGCTGTTGAGGTAGGAGAACCCGCCAATCGTGTCTACACGTTTGACGCTCCTGCAGGTAGTTATGTCCTTACCGCCTATGGCACGAAAGACAACATTGTCAATGGTACGATTGTACTCAATGTGACCGATGAGTCGGAACAGGAATTTACCGTACTTACAAGCACAATCTATGCCACCAATAAAGAATGGGTAGTTGATACAGACTACACCGTAGATGTGACGGTAAACACACGAGAAGGCGTTAAGCAAGAGATTACCATCGGTAACAGCGTTACTGCTAACCGTAAGACATTCCTTGCCTTGAATGGTAACAGCTACTATGCTTCGCTGATTCCAAGTGAAGCTCGCCAGGCAGAGAACTATATGACACTCTACAAGGCAGGTACACTAACAGGTGGCATAACCGTTAGTGGTGCTATTCCTCTGGGTGCCGACTATACTATTACGGCACCTGCTGATGCAGGCTTCTTCCTAGGTATGAAGTTCAGCCATTTTGTGGCATTCACCCCAGTTGAGCCTATTGCAGTTGAGAACGAAGGCGGCAACAAGAAATATACCTACCACTTGGCTAATTCTCAGCAATATAACTATCGTACATGGAAGGATGGCGGTCTGACACAGGCCGGTTACTTCACTATGAATGTAGACGAGACCAAGCGTCCTGTACTGACATTTACCAACGCAGACTATGAGGCCTTTGGCGCTAAGACCATTAAGCATGATGTGCAATGGAACGGCGGTTATGAGACCGGTGATATCTTTGTAAATATCAATGAACGTGGTCATCTGAAGATGAATGTGGGTGATACCTTTGATGCTCATGCTATGCGTTCCTGGGAGCTGACAGACAACTCTACGAACAACTACTTCATGGAGCCCGACTTCCATTATACCGTTATCAATCCCGACGGAACACCCTGCACAGGTGTTATTACTATTGAAGAAACCGAGGGAGACCCCTGGGCAACCATCAAGGCTGTAGGAAACGGTACTGCCATCGTATTGGTGACCTATGATGCTATTGGAGTTAATTACTATAGCGGTACAAGTAAGAGCACCTATATGGGTGGCGAGTATTGGAGTGCTATCTGGCCTGAGAATACTGCTGCCTATGTTGTAACCGTGGGCGCTGGTGCATCTGCTATTGACCCCAACATGTTTATCAACGAGTCATATAATGAAGATACAAAGAAGGTGGCTGGCAAATACGTTGATGCTGAGCACGACGTATTCTATTATCTGGATACAGAGGATGGTTATGAGTATACCTTCAAACCATCCGGCGTATCCAATGTAGAGATTGCCTATCCTACAATTGGTGAGCAGATGGCCACTTATACGGGTTTTGGTACAACAGGTGTAACAAAGAACGAAGACGGTTCTTACACAGTACTCTTGAAGGAAGGACGTCAGATTATCCGCCTGACAGATGCATCAGGTAATGCTGAATATCAGGTTCTGACTGCTAAGAGTTGTAAACGTGAGATAACAAATGTCACACGTGTGGGTAGCAAATCTTTCATTCCTGGTGATCAGGTTAAGATTCAATACTCAGGATTGCGCCATCCTGCCAACAAGATGGCAGGTATCTATAACATGTCTGCTTACATTACATATAACGGTATACCCAATGGTACCTCTCTGATTTTGGGTAGCGGTCAATATACCTTCGGTTCTGCTCCCTCAGCTCAGGCCGTTTCTATAACAATACCTAACGATGGCAGCACAGAGTTGCTGATGAACGAGGGCGTAATCCAGGTGAATGGTTATGGCGATCCCATTGGTAATCACCGTCTTACCTCTCGTTTGAATGGTCGTTCTGCCAACTTTACTGCTATTTCACACAAGACCTACTTTGGCGCTATTCCCGAGGTCCGTCTTCCCATTAAGGAGGCTAAGCAGTTTGCCATTCGCCTTCAGTGCGAGCAGGATGATGTGAATTACACACTGACACGTAATGGCGAGACTATGAAAGCCAATGAGGATGGTACCTATACAGGTACTTATGGCAACTATGCACTGACTGCTTCTAAGAACGGCTATCGCTGCTTCCGTAATACCTATACGATTGACGATGATGCCGAGGGTGAGCAGACCTTCAATGTAACTCTGACTGCTACAGATGTTGCTACATGGGATGGTACAACAATAACTGAGCCTACTGCTATAGAAGGCATCTATCAGATTGGCACAGGTGCAGAGTTGGCTTGGTTTGCTAATCAGGTGAATGGCGGTCAATATAAGACGAAGGCTGTGCTGACTGCTGATATCGATCTGGGCGACTATGCATGGACACCTATTGGCGGTACTACAACAACAAAGGCCTATCAGGGTGTGTTTGATGGTAAGGGACATACTGTAAAGGGTCTCTATATCAATAATGCCACAACAACCTATCAGGCACTCTTCGCATACCTGAAGGATGCTTCTGTTAGCAATGTAACTGTTGACGGTGAGATCTCCGGCAAGCAGTATGTTGCTGGTATCGCTGCTAATATGGGTGCCAACTCTGTCATCGACCGTTGTGTGAACAAGGCAAAGATTACTGGCGCCGGCACATACGTCGGTGGTATCACCGGTTATGTTGGTGTTGCAACGGCTAAGGTTACCAACAGCTATAATACCGGCGATGTAACAGGTACCACAAACTGTGGTGGTGTTGCTGGATCTAACAACGCTACTGCTGTTATCGAGAATGTGTTTAACCTGGGTAACGTAGAGGGTACTACTGTTGGAGCATGTATCGGTGGAACAACTAAGAAGGATAATGTCAAGAACGCCTTTTCACTGAAGGAGTACGGCATTGTTACCGGTCAGACCACCGTTACAGACGAGCAGATGAAGTCTGGCTATGTTGCTCACCTGTTGGGTGAAGCCTTCGGACAGAACCTTGGCGAGGAAGCCTATCCTACTCTTGATGGACCTAAGGTTTATCAGGTGGAATATACCACTAGCCTCTCTGAAGATGTGAACATTATCTATACCAATGGCGCATTACCCGAGTTAGAGCCTGTAAATGGTTTGTATCCCATCTGGATGAATGAGAATGGTAAGTATATCAAGAAGGTTAAGAATGATGCTACACTTTATGTCGACTATGTTACTGAGATTCCTGTAATTGTTGAAGTTGCTACCCTTGAGGATATTACTGACATAACAGAGCCTGTAGATGGTCACATGAGTATAAGCACAGAAGATGACGACGATCGTGAGTTCTACGTCAGCGGCGACTATGCGTTCGATAGCGGTTGCATGAGTGACTACGCTACATGGTGGAACCTTGGCTACGCTAATCGTACCGAGACAAAATTTGAATCACTTGACGACCAGTGGAACAATGTTGTTGGTGGCGGTTTTGATGGCTCTAAGACCTATGGCGTGGCTTATGTTAACACTGATTATTTTGGTCCTTGCTATGTAAATCTGCTTACTGAACCTGCAGTTGTTCCTGGCTTCTATATTACCAATAGCAGCTATGCATACAACTCTATGACTGGTGGCGATAGCTTTGCCAAGAAGTTCGACAAGGGCGACTGGTTCAAGCTGACCATCACTGGCTATGATGCCAATAATCAGATCACAGGCACTAAGGACTACTATCTGGCTGACCTGCGCGATGAGGCTACAGCCTATATCATTAATGACTGGCGTTATGTTGACCTCACAAGTCTTGGTACAGTTGCAAAGTTAGGCTTCGAAATGAGCAGCACAGACAATAGCTCTTGGGGCATGAACACACCTGCTTACTTCTGCTTTGATGACTTTGGTGCAGAGGGTACTGAGGTACTGCCCGAGAAGAACGTAGTATTCATCTCTTCTGCAGGCTATGCTACCTATGTTGCTAATAAGGATGTAGATTTCAGCAAGTCTTCTGCCAAGGCATACACCGTAACAGAATCTGCTATCAATGGTCAGGTTCACCTAACACCCGTTACTGAGGCATGTGCCGGCGAGGCTCTCCTCTTGAAGGGCAAGGAAGGTGCTCACGTGGTAGCTGCTGCCAACAGAGAGGTTGCTGCTGCTGAAGGCAATCTGCTGAAGGCTTCCGACAAGGATATTGTTGCCGATGGCGACCAGTACATCCTTGCTAAGCCCGAAGGAAAAGAGGTAGCCTTCTATCAGGCAACCAATGGCACTACCATTGCTGCCGGCAAAGCATATATTGAGATCTTTGCTGCTGGTGTTAAGGCCTTCTACTTCGATGGTGATGAAGAGACTGCAATTAACAGCCTCACCCCAGCCCTCTCCGAAAGCGAGGGAGCCATTTATAACATGGCTGGCCAGCGCGTAAGCAAACTGCAGAAGGGCATCAACATTGTGAACGGAAAGAAGATTCTGAAGTAAAAGACCCACCCCGGCCCTCCCTTGTAGGGAGGGTGAGGAGTGTTATAGAAAAATGATTATTAACTTTTGACCCATACCCTCATTAGTCACCTCCCCTGACGGGGAGGATGGGAGGGGTCTTTATATGAAATATATTAAACCCGCCTTGCGCGTTGAAGAGGCTCAGGTTGTCAACATGTTGGCCGAGAGCTTGGCAATAAATGGTGAGACTACTGTAAATGGTAGTGAAGCCCTGACCAAGGAAACAGACTGGAATATATGGTCGGATGATGATGAATAACATCAGTATTTTATAATCAGGTAAGGAGGGTATGTCAACAATTGGCATACCCTCCTTTCTTTTTCCCCTTATAAAATATATAAGGTATTGAATTTTTTTGCTACCTTTACTTAACATTTTGCGGCTTCATGCGTTATTACTATAGATGACACAAATAGAATTCGAACATACACTACTGGGTATGCGCCCCAAGATGATGCGCATTGCCACCGACTTCTTCCATAACGAAGAGGATGCCGAAGATATCGTACAGGAGGTGTATGTTCGGATGATAAAGCGAGGCTGGCAGCAGGGCGATGAATTGGAGAACCTGCTCATACGGGCTACCAAGAATCTGTGCGTGAGCGTATGGAGGCGCCAGAAACTCCGAGAGACCGAGCAACTGGAGGGCATAAAGGAACCTGAAGCATGCCACTCTGCCGACACATCCCTGATACAACAGGAAAGGCAGGAATCCTTGGAGGTTGCCATCCTACGCCTCCCACCATCAGAACAGAGACTCATTCGCATGAAGGGCGATGAACTTAGCCTGGACGAGATATCAACCCAGACAGGCATTCCCAAACGAACCGTCAGCGTAATGCTGAGCACAGCCAGAAAGCGATTATTAAACATCCTAGAAACCAAGAACTATGATAGATAAAGAACTATTACACCAGGCAGCCGAGGATATTGACATCTTCCAAGCCGACCTAACCGAGGAATACGAGCGCCTGTGCAAGCCACAGCCTCGCAAGCTGCGCCTCTGGCCCCTAGCCGTTGCAGCATGCGTAGCAGGCATCGTTGCCATCTTCCTCGCTCCACCGAAAGAAACAACAGAAGAGCCCCAAGTTGCTTCAGAAGAACTAATGTTCAATGAAGTACAAATGTTTCAAAACGAATTGGAACCTATGACCGTTGAGTCGTTCGAGGCACACCAACAAAGAATAAAGAAAAAAGGCGAACGTCTTGCCGCCTATATCAAAGAGCATACAATTAGTGATTTCGATTATTTAAAATGAAAGCAAAGCACATCATAGTAATTCTGGTTCTCGCCGCCATAAGCATTACCTCATGCCAGCAACCAGAAACAGAACCAGAACACCAGCCAGAGTCTATCAGCGAGCTAATGGATAGTGTACTGAACAAAGGAGAATATATTTATCATAACATATATTGTTGCGGAGATTCTTCTTATCAGGATTCATATTGTTTATGGATAGACGTTCCAGATAGCTGCGCCAAGAAAAAGAAGGACCTAACATCCTACTTGGCTGATAAAACGCCAAAGTTGTTAGACAGTATTTGCAAGAAATCGGAAGATAGTTACCGATACTGCACAAGCGACTCTTTGGATTATAATATCATCATAAGCAAAAATCCTCATGAAAGTGTCTCATACAAACAATACGAAAGTAAGTGGAATAATAAGACAAGTAAAAGATTTGACCTTCTACATAACATTATAAAAAAGGCCAACGATTCCTCAAACGACTATGATGCAGCACCCATTCATGAGACGCTGCAAAAGTTCCTCTCTGAACAAAAAAAATTAGAGAAATATGACGTCTGCTATGAATGGGATGAGGGCGAACCCTTCAAAAATTATTATGATCCACTCTACCATGCTTACCTCACAAGGCATGATCAAGATTCATTGGCTGCATTTAAAATAACAGGCACCCTTTACATTATTTCCGCAAAAGGACAGAATAAAATCGATTCTTTGTTGGTGGAACTTACCAATCGCATAGAAATGTTGATCACCAAACATCCTATCCGAGGCGTGCATTTCCGTTCAACGACCTTTTCTTCCAAAGCTCAATACATGGTAGATCACATATCGATCGATAATCCTAAAAAAAGAAATATTGCTTACACTATGGAGACAATAAGATTCCCTGATAGATTATGTATTTTGGAACTTAATTCTGAAAAGGCGCCAAGGGCTGCTATTCCTGTATATTGGTGGCATGATATACATATGCATAACGGAGTAGTTGTTTATAGATTACCAGAGTAAATTCACAAACAGCATGAGAGGGTTTTATCCACGTGATAAAACCCTCTTTTTGTTGGAGATTATGATAACTGTCCTATTCGCTTTCTTAACAGTAGGATGTACGATGACTTCATTTTATCCGACAGGAATGATTGGTTGATCAGTTCTTCCCATTTAGGAAGATTGCCCTTCATTCGCTCTATCATTTTTTCTGCTATTGACGTAGAAATACCACTCTGAGTAAATGCAGTCATGAATGTATTGCGGTTGAAGCCGTTCTTCGCACCACCCACAGAAAAACTCATAGCCATCTCCTCGGTATCTGTAGGGTCAGCCAGTAATACAGCCAGTAAATCATAAGCAGAAGCCAAAGCATACTTTCCCTTGCCGATATCTATCAAAGAGAAATTCTTGCAGTGCATGTCGGAGTTGCCGATAATCCAAGAAAACAGAACCACTTCCCAGAAACGCTGTACATCTAACATAGGAGCTGATGAGAACCTCTTAACTGTATCAGCCAGTTGCTGGTAGGTACCATAGTACTTATGTTCGGTAAGTCTATTGGTAAGCTGACACATATCCAGCATGGATATCTTTTCTCCTTTCTTTCCACGATCCATGCGTAAGGTCAAGTAACCTAGTTCGCCATCGGCAAGCCGGATAAGCGTGTGGCGGGCAGTACGGATTCGGGCAACCTCTGCCATCTTCATTGTAAGGTCCTCCAGTTCAGGCAGGCAGGGATATTTTGCACTTTGCGGTTTGAAGATATACTTACCCCAAAGTCCTACGATGGTGAATTTTGTTGGCTCATTCTTACCTCCACGGTTCACATCCAGAGACATTTTAGCCTGCACACCAGTTACCGATGAACTGGTACGAATGACTTGATGAGCCAGCTCTGACATATTATCGCGTGTGTATGGAAGAATGGGTGCTGTCACAGAGCCGAAGAACTTACGGGCACAACTGGGATGAAAGTCCACCTGACCTTCTTCCAATTCCTGATAGCAGAACAAACACTTACTCATAGTCCAACGGTTTTACACTGATATTTCCAATACAATCTCTACAGCATGCCATCAATAGTGACATCCTGTCTCGTGGGTCAATCTTCCACGATGATGATGCAATATCCAACAACCAGCCCTCAGGAATGAGTCCATCAAAGACGGGAAACATCATCTCCTTATTGTACTTCTGGTTCGTCAAAGGCATAGTGGGACTAAGTGCTAAAGCATCTGGACGGGCAAGATAACTCCCATCATAAACGAAATGGAAGCCCTCCTCGTCTTCTGTAAGTACACCACAGTAGATGTCATTTACATAAATACCTGCCTGTTTCATACAACGTCAATTTCTACAGGTCCAAGACTTTCGCCAAACAGGTAAAGAACATCATTAACCTTGTCCATTCTCAAAGTCTGCTTCCCTTGTTCAAGATCTCTCACAAACCTAAGACCTACTCCGGCCCTCTCTGCTAATTCAACCTGAGAAAGACCGTTCATTTTACGTTTTTGCTTAATATGCTCCGATATATTCATCATATATTATACCTTATCGGGTACAAAAATATGTAATTGTTTTTGAATATATACCATATCGGGTATAAAATTGTACATTATTTACAAAAATATACCCTAAAAGGTATAAAAATCCCTCACTTATTTGTAATTTTACCATCCGAATAAGAGATAGGACGGATGGGAAAGAAGGATTTATTCCAATTTAAGCAGTTCCACATACATCAGGAACATGCCGCTATGAAGGTGGGAACAGACAGCGACCTATTGGGTGCTATGGCAGCAGGCGGAAAGAGGGTGCTGGATGTAGGCACTGGCACTGGTGTGCTGGCTTTGATGATGGCACAGCGTTTCATAGATGCCACGGTAACGGCTGTAGAGATAGATGATGAGGCTGTGCTGGATGCCAGTCGCAACTTTCAGGAGTCTAAGTACGCAGACCGTATCACACTGGTGCATGACTCCTTCCAGAACTTCTTGTCGAAAAGGGCTCAGGATGAGGCGTCCTTTGACAGCGTAGTGTGCAACCCACCCTACTTCGACCGCAGTCTGGAGTGCCCTACCCTGGGTCGTACCAGAGCACGCCACAGCAGCAGCCTTCCCTTCTCGGTATTAGCAGAAGGTGTAGCCAGACTGCTCTGCGATGGTGGCACCTTTACTGTTTGTATACCACCCGAGGTGTTGAGCGATTTCAACGCCGCCTGCTTCTTGGCAGGGTTTTGGCTACAGCATAACTATAATATCAAATCTGTACCTGAGAAAGGAACCAAACGTCATATTCTTATATATAAGAAAGGTATTGCAGAGGCACCCACGCAAGAACAGACGTTCTGCATGAGGAACGCTGACAAAACCGTCTCCCAGTGGTACAAAGAAACACTAAAGGACTTCCTATTGTAATAATTTAACCTAAACGATAACGCAAGCGTTTGCGTTGAGAAAAAGTAATTGTTTTAAATCAATTTTAAGACATCTAGCGAGAAAAATAAAGGGTTTAATTTTGTATTTACCTAGAATAGCAGTACCTTTGCACGCGTTTTTAGGAAAGAGATTTTTAAGGATAACTTTACAATAATAAAGAGAGATTTAATTTCCAACTATGAAGTTAGAGAATTTGCAAAACGACTTCCAGGGAACAAGCTGGAAGCGTGAAATTGATGTTCGCGATTTTATCCAGCACAACTACGAGCCATATGATGGCGATGAGTCGTTCCTGGAAGGTCCCAGCGAGAAGACAAAGAAGCTTTGGGACAAGCTGACCGAGATGTTTAAGGTAGAGCGCGAGAAAGGCGTTTACGATGCAGAAACTGTTATTCCCCAGAGTATTGACGCTTACGGCGCCGGTTATATCGACAAGGATAACGAAGTAATTGTAGGTCTCCAGACTGATGCTCCTCTGAAGCGTGGTATCTTCCCCCGTGGTGGTATCCGTATGGTAGAGAACGCGCTGAAGGCTTACGGCTATGAGTTGGATCCTCTGACAAAGAAGATCTACACCAAGTATCGCAAGACTCACAACGAGGGTGTATTCTCAGCTTACAATGATGATATCAAGGCTGCTCGTCATGCTCACATCATCACTGGTCTGCCCGATGCTTACGGTCGTGGTCGTATCATCGGTGACTACCGTCGTATCGCCCTCTACGGTACTGCTAACCTGATTGAGGAGAAGAAGCGCTTCCACAAGCGTATCGATATCAACGAGTTCACCGAGGAGATTGTACGTTGCCGTGAGGAGATCACTGATCAGATCAACGCTCTGAAGGAGTTCGAGCGCATGTGTGCTAACTACGGCTTCGATGTAACCAAGCCTGCTACTAACGCTCGCGAGGCTATCCAGTGGACTTACTTCGGTTACCTGGGTGCTGTTAAGGATCAGGACGGTGCTGCCATGAGCTTCGGTCGTGTTAGTGCTTTCCTTGATATCTTTATCCAGCGCGACCTGAAGAAGGGTCTTATCACTGAGGCTGAGGCTCAGGAGATGATTGACCAGTTGGTTATGAAGCTGCGTATCGTTCGCTTCCTGCGTACTCCCGAGTACAACGACCTCTTCAGTGGTGACCCCATCTGGGCTACTACCAGCGTAGGTGGTATGGGTGTTGACGGACGTAACATGGTTACCAAGACCGACTTCCGTCTGCTGCATACCTTATATAATATGGGTCCTTCACCCGAACCTAACTTGACTGTTCTGTGGAGTTCTCGTCTGCCCGAGCCTTGGAAGAAGTTCTGTGCTAAGGTTTCTATGGACACCAGCGCTATCCAGTATGAGAATGACGACCTGATGCGTCCTGAGTTGGGTGACGACTACGGAATCGCTTGCTGCGTAAGCCCCATGAAGATTGGTAAGCAGATGCAGTTCTTCGGCGCCCGTGCTAATTTGGCTAAGTGTATGCTGTACGCTATCAATGGTGGTCGTGATGAGATGTCTGGCCAGCAGGTTGGTCCACGCTTCAGCCCCATCAAGGGTGATTACCTCACCTTCGAGGAGTTCTGGCCCCGCTTCGACCAGATGATGAGCTGGTTGGCAAGAACCTACGTTAATGCACTGAAGATTATTCACTACATGCACGATAAGTATGACTACGAGGCATTCGAGATGGCTCTGCATGATGGTGATGTTCAGCGTACACGTGCTACAGGTATCGCCGGTCTTTCTATCGTAACAGACTCTATCGCTGCTATGAAGAACTGCAAGGTTCGCATCATCCGCGACGAGACTGGTCTGGCTGTTGACTACAAGATTGAAGAGGGCGAGTATGTTCCCTTCGGTAACAACTACGACGAGACCGACCAGATTGCCGTTATGCTGACAGAGAAGTTCATGGAGTACCTGCGTCAGCACCGTACATACCGTGATGCTATCCCCACTCAGTCACTGCTGACTATCACTTCTAACGTAGTTTACGGACGTAACACCGGTGCTACTCCTGACGGTCGTAAGAAGGGTGTTCCCTTCGCTCCCGGTGCCAACCCCATGAACTCTCGTGATATGAAGGGTGCCGTAGCAGCCCTGGCTTCTGTAGCTAAGCTGCCCTTCCACCACAGCAAGGACGGTATCTCTTACACCTTCGCTATCAGCCCCAGCGCACTGGGTAAGGATCGCGAGACACAGACAGAGAACCTTGTTAACATGATGGACGGTTACTTCGCTCCCGACGGTGGCCAGCACCTGAATGTGAACGTGTTCGACCGTGAGCTTTTGGTTGATGCTATGGAGCATCCCGAGAAGTATCCTCAGCTTACTATCCGTGTCAGCGGCTACGCTGTTAACTTTGTTAAGTTGACTCGTGAGCAACAGCTGGATGTACTGAGCCGTACTATCAACCACTGCATGTAATACAACCTTTATAGAAGCAAGGGGCAGGGAGCAAGGAGCAAGAGAATAGTAAAAAGTTGACAGAAGAACACTGTCTATAACATTTCTCTTGCCCCTTGCCCCTCGCCCCTTGCCCCATTATAAATAAACTAAACATGACTGCCCGCATCAATCAACTGGAATCCTTTGGGACCGTAGACGGCCCCGGCATCCGCTTTGTGGTATTCTTTCAGGGATGTCCCCTCAGATGTCAGTTCTGCCATAACCCAGATACATGGTCGGCAGAGTTAGAAGGCAATGCCAACAATGGTAAGGGAGCTGGTGTGTTTACACCCGAGGAGTTGCTACAGGAGGTCTTGCGCTACAAGAACTTCATCCGTACCGGTGGTGTGACAGCTACTGGTGGCGAGCCATTGATGCAGGCTGAGTTCCTTCGCGAATTCTTCCGCCTCTGTAAAGAACAGGGCATACATACATGCCTGGATACCTCAGGCGCTATCTTCAATGACAAGACCAAGGCTGTAATGGACTATACAGACCTGGTGATGCTGGACATTAAGACCCTTGATGATAGTCTGCATAAATCTTATACAGGTGCTACACGTCAGAATAACCATAGCTGGATGGAGTATCTGCAAGAGATAGGCAAGCCTACGTGGATACGTCACGTGGTTGTGCCCACTATCACGGATAACGACGAGCGTCTTCAGGCCGTTATAGACTACATCTCAAAGTATAGTTGCGTAGAGCGCGTAGAGCTGTTGGGCTATCACATCTTAGGCGAAGCCAAGTACAAGAATATGGGCATCCCCTATCCTTTGGAAGGCATTCCCCCCTTGCAGCCTGAACGTCTGAACGAAATCAGAGAGATGTTCCGTCAAAAACTGAGCATTAAGGTGTTATAGTCATCTTATTGTTGCCTATCTTCACAAATTAATAACACTTTTTGTATAGGATTTGTTGATAAATAGACAAATTGATAATCATTATTAGCAGAATATAGAAATATTTCTTATCTTTGCATCCTGAATAAAACCAATACAATCCGGATATGCAAAGATTTAGGGCGCTGCAACAGCGTCAGTTCTTATTAGCCTTTATTTCCATCCTGTGCTTTCCCCTGTTGATGAAAGCTCAGACCATGTCCGAGTGGGATAATGTTTCTGTATTTCAGATGAACAGAGAGGTCAGTCACGACCTTAGTATCCCCTTCGCTTCTGCAGAGAGTGCCAAGACTCTTGATCTTACCCAATCCCCTTATTATCTTGATCTGAACGGAACCTGGAAGTTCCATTGGAGTGGTATGCCTACAGGCGTTCCGTCAGATTTCTATGCCAAGGACTTTAATGATGCGGCATGGGACAATATCACCGTCCCCTATCCCTGGCAGGTCTATGCCATCAGGAACGGAAAGAGTTGGGATAAGCCGCTGTATGTCAATACGTCATACCCATTTACCTATACCAGTGATTATAGTGTGATGGCCGACCGCAGCAGTTCCTGGACCTACAGTGGTAACATGAAGAATCCTGTGGGTTGCTACCGTCGTACCTTTACGTTGCCCGAGGGTTGGAAGGACCGCAAGACCTTCATCCGTTTCTGTGGTGCCGGTCACGCTTACTACGTCTGGGTGAACGGTCAGTTCGCTGGTTATGCCGAGGATTCCTACCTGCCCAGCGAGTGGGATATTACCGACAAGGTGCAGGAAGGCGAGAATACCGTTGCCGTACAGTGTTACCGCTTCTCAAGCGGTTCTTTCCTGGAATGCCAGGACTATTGGCGACTGACAGGTATTACCCGTGATGTGTACCTCTACTCCACCCCTCAGGACTATATCAAGGATTTCTTTTTCACAACCACAGCACTCAGAACCAATAATACCGGCGCTTCAGCAAAGGTTCAATACAATATTACCTCTGAGAACGTCAATGGTCTGACCCTTGTGACTACCATCAGTGACGGGTCCAACGAGCTGAAGCAATACACCAAGGCACTGACAACAGCCAGCGGTTCTCAGAGTATAAGCATCACAGACATAGAGGCTTGGAGTGCCGAAAATCCCAAGCTCTACGACCTCACGCTGACGCTGATGCGTGGCGAGGAGGTGATAGACCTGCGCAGCTGTAAGATAGGCTTCCGTACCGTCAGCATCGGAAATAACGGCTCCTTGCTTATCAATGGCAATAGGGTTATTTTCCACGGAGTGGACCGCCACGACTTCAGTCAAGAGACGGGTCGTACCGTCAGCAAGGAGGAGATGTTGCAGGACGTGCTCAGCATGAAACGACTGAACGTCAATGCCGTACGTACCAGCCACTATCCCAATAATGCGTATTTCTATGAATTGTGCGATAAATACGGTCTATATGTTCTGGCAGAGGCCGATGTAGAGTGCCACGGCAATCAGGGACTGAGCAGCGTAGAGTTGTTCCGTGCTCCTATGGTCGAGCGTAACGAACGCCAGGTGCGCACACTCCGCAACCATGCCTGTATCTTTGGATGGAGCGGTGGAAATGAAAGCGGTGGCGGCAATAACTTCCAGTATGTGATGGAGGCCATCAAGAAGCTGGATACCAGCAGAATCACTCACTACGAAGGCAACAGCACTTGGAGCGATGTCAGCAGCACCATGTATGGTTCCTACGGCAGTATGCTCAGCACAGCGGTAGGCAGATACAACGAATACAAGAGCGGCAAGAAGCCAAAGCCACATATCCAGTGCGAGAACACCCACTCCATGGGTAACGCTATGGGCAACCAGAAGGATATGTTCCGCGAGATCTACGAGCCCTTCCCTGCAATGACTGGCGAGTTTGTCTGGGACTGGAAGGATCAGGGCCTGCGTGTGCCTGTCTCCGGTAAGACCAACCAATACTATTGGGCTTACGGTGGCGACTTCGGCGACACACCCAACGACGGTGCTTTCTGCTGCAATGGCGTAGTGCTGCCCGACGGCTCCTTTACCGCTAAGAGCTACAACATGAAGGCGGTCTATCAACCCCTTGACGTGATTATGAAGGACAGCCTGGCGGGCACTTTCTGGCTCAAGAGCAAACTGCAGCAGAAGAACCTGAAGGACGTTGACGTACGCTATAGCATCCAACAGGACGGTATAGAGATTAAGAGCGGCCTGCTGCCTGACATAGACATTGCGCCCTATGACAGTATTCTGGTCAATATTCCCCTCGATGACGTGGAGATGCTTCCCCAGCACGAATACTACATACGCTTCAGTACTACCCAGCGCGAGGCTACCCCATGGGCAGAGGCTGGCTACGAGGTGGCAGTATCAGGTGCCGAACTGCGCAAGGCCACCGCACGTGATGTCTACCAGTATCACGGCGAGGATCAGCTCACCGTTACCAATGGTAGTTCTACCTGCACCGTCAGTGGCAAGGACTTCACGGCAACCTTCTCGCAAGGTACACTTTCAAAGTATGTCTATAAAGGAAACACACTGATCAGCACAGCTTTGAAACTGAACACTTTCCGTGCCCCAACAGAGAACGATAAGGCACAGGAAGGTAACTGGGAAAGCCTAGGTGTACGCACACTTACACAGACAAGAGGCAATTTAACCGTTACTGAAGATGAAAATAAGCAATGGGCTGATATTCAAGTAACTAACCAATACAAGACTAGCACGGGCGCTATCACCTTCAACGTGCAGCAGCGCTTCCGCGTCTATCCCGACGGCACCATTGCCGTTAGCACTATCACCACGCCTAATGTGGATGGTCAGGTACTGCCCAAATTGGGCTTCCGCTTCGAGATGCCCAATGCCTGTTCCCAGCTTACTTGGTTCGGTCGCGGACCATTGGACAGCTATGCCGACCGCAAGGACGCTTCCCTGCCCGGCATCTATCACAGTACCGTTGCTGAGCAGTGGACCAACTTTGTCCGTCCGCAGGAGACAGGCAACAAGGAGGATGTTCGCTGGCTGGCTATTCAGCGTGCCGACGGACAGGGTCTTCTCTTCTCTGCTTCCCAGCCTATGGCAACAACAACGGGCAACTGGCGCGCCGAGGAGATCTATACCAGTCGGAGCAACCGCGTGAAGCATCCGCATGAGATGACTACCGTCCGCAATACCGTTGTCTGCCTGGATGCCTGGAACAGGGCTTTGGGTAATGCCTCATGTGGTTCTGATGTACTGGAACGCTACGAGCGCAAGAATGCCCAGACACCCTTCAGCTTTGTCATCCGTCCCATTGATGCTCCCACCACAGACCAGGAGCTTACAGCGCTGGCATGCGTAGGCGCTCCCGTCTGCGAGCCCGTCCTGATGAAGGCTGACCATAATGGATATGCACATCTGAGCACCGCCACACAGGGCGCTACCATACATTATAAGAAAACAGACAAGGACGGCACCGTAACAGAGGGAACCCTTACTGAACAGGAAAACCAGCCTGTAGATATGCGCAAGGGCGGTACCCTGACGGCCTACGCTACCTGCGAGGGAATGGCAGACGGCATGGAGACCACCCAGCAGTTTGGACTGTTCGTTGACAAGCGCGACTGGAGCATTGTCTCCTACGACAGCCAACAGGGCGGTCGTGAGATTGCCACAAACGCCATTGATGATGACGAGAGTACCATCTGGCACACCCAGTACAACCCCAGTACCCCCGACTGCCCTCACGAGCTTATCATAGACATGGGCCATACCTATCGCATCAATACCTTCAGCTATAAGGGACGTACCGACGGTTCCAACGGTCGTGTTATCAACTACGAGGTATATTTCAGCAATAACCCCAAGATCTGGGGCGAGCCTGCTGCCAGCGGTAGTTTCCGTGATGTGAGCGATGTTCAGACTGTTGCCGTTACAGGAACGGTAGAAGCCCGCTTCCTGCGCTTTGTTGCCAAGTCTGTTGTCAACAACAACAAGTACGCTTCTGCTGCCGAGCTATATATAGGGGCTGAGGCAATGGTAGATGACCGTCCTTCTAATCTTACCCCCATCGTATCTTCTCACAAATACCGCATCCGTGAAGTGGACAGCAACCTGTGTCTGCATTATCAGACCAATAACAATGAGGGGCATTTCTGCTTAGGTCAGTATAACGAGAGTGACAACACCTACCAATTCACCTTCACACCCGTATCAGGCTTTGGTGCCTTGTATAAACTGAAAGGGGGCACCCATTACATGCACATAGACGGCACCACGGCCTGGCGCATTGGCAGCAGCACATCAGCTCCCACAGATGCCAACGGATATATGCAATTGGAGCAGTTAGACAACGGCAAGGTTCATCTGCGTGCAGGTTGGCAGAACGACAGGCACGTCGGTTTCGACAGCAAGACCACAGGCTCTTATATCTATGCCGACAAGACCACACCCGGCATCTTTATCCTAGAGGATATCACCCAAGAGCAGGAGACCAGTATAGAAGAGGTACCCACCGAGGAATTAGGACTGCTGCAGTACAAAGGCAGCCTGAACATCACAACACCCGGTGCCAGCACGCTCAGTGTCTATAGCATCAAGGGACAGCTCATCAGCACCCTTCGCCTGGTAGGCAGTTGTTATCTGCCCCTGGCCCTACCCAAGGGCACCTATATCATCAAACTCAGCTATAAAGATGAGAACCGAATTATGAAAATCCAAAGATAGAAATTCAAAAATTATAAGATTATAAGATTGCAAATAAAAGCCAAATCATAATTCTTAATTGAAACAATAGAAAATAACAAAAATATGATCCAGATTATTTATGCTACTGATGCAGGCAGAGAGATTGCACAGAGACTGTTGAAGGAGATTCCTGAATCTCATCTGCTTCCTGTTAAAGCCTTTGCCTCAAATATCTTCTCGCGCAACGAGGCTCTGATCTTCGTCGGCGCCATGGGTATTTGTGTGCGTACCATTGCGCCTTTTGTCAAGAACAAGGTTTCAGACCCTGCCGTTATCTGTGTTAACAGCGCCGGTAACTATGTGGTAAGTGTACTGAGCGGACATGTAGGCGGCGCCAACAAGCTTACCCGCCGTGTAGCCCGTATCTTAGGTTGCGAACCTGTCATCACCACAGAGAGCGATAACGATGGACTCTGGGGCTTGGATACCCTGGCCCCGCACTTCGGTTGGCAGGAGGAGCATCGTGACGGTCGTATGAATCACATTATCTTCCACTTTGTGGGAGGCAAGCCTACCATTCTGAAGTTGGATGTTCGTGGTGGTCGTGGAGTTGACTACATGAAGCGCACCTGTCCTGCCCATGTTCAGTACTTCGATACAGAAGTACAGCAGGATCCCGATAGCCTGCTCCTTGCTGTCAGTCCGTTCTGGAACCCCACCATACAGAAGTTCAGCAAATCCGTTCTGTACCGTCCACCCGTTCTGCATTTGGGCTTGGGATGCGTCCGTGAGTGTCCTGCCGGAGAGCTGCCACGTAAAATTCGCGACCTCCTGCACGAGCATAATCTCTCCGAGAAGAGTATCGCCACAATTGATACCGTTCCTCAGAAAGCTGATGAACTGCTCGTGAAGTCCCTTCTGATGGCCTTCCCTTGGGCACAGCTTGTTATCCACGAGGAAGAAGAGAATGCCGCATGCATCAGCGAGGCATGTGCTGCAACGTACGGCCCCTTGTTGATGGAGAAGAAGGAGTTGGATGATGTCTGTGAGGTCAGCGTTTCCATCTCACGCGAGGCTCAGCTGGGTGGTCATATAGAGTATGTAGGAGGCGGAGCTGGCGACCCCGACCTTGTTACCGTACGCGGTATGCGTTTCCTGCAGCAGGCCGACCTCATCCTCTACCCCTCAGATGCGGTATCAGAACGTCTTACGCACTATGCCAAGAAGGGCTGTACGGTCCGTGCTGCTGAGAACATGAAACCTCAGGAGCGACTCCAGCTCATGCAGGAATATTACAAGAGAGGACTGCAGGTAGTACGTCTGGTTGTAGGCGAGCCTACCCAAAGCTCGGAATTCCAGCAGGAGCAGCCCCTCCTTGATAAGGAGAATATGCGTTACCACGTTACACCGGGAGTTGAGGTTAATTCATAGTGCATAGTTACGCTAACCGCTAACCATTAACCTCTAACCGCTAATCGGAATGTATTTTCAAGGATTGATCATAGCAGTTGCAACGTTCCTTATTATAGGAATGTTTCACCCTATTGTTATTAAGTCAGAGTATTATTGGGGCGTAAAATGCTGGCCGCTCTTTGCCGTAGTTGGAACCCTGTTGCTCATAGCTTCTCTGTTCGTTTCCAACACACTCATCGCAGCCGTGCTGGGAGTGACCGGTTGCTCTGCTCTTTGGAGCATTTTGGAGCTCTTTCAGCAACGCGAGCGTGTTCGCAAAGGTTGGTTCCCAAAGAACCCAAAAAGAGCCGATTCATCGGAATAATCGGATTTATCCGAACGACCCAAGGAACAAATTTTAGAAGAGCATTCAGAGCCGTCTGAGTGCCCTTCTTTTTTTTTCGAAAAAACACCTCAAATATTTTGGTTTAATGGGCAATTTTACATAAATTTGCAAACGTTCTTATCGAACGGAATTTTTCAATTAACAAACTAAATGCAACAACAATAATTACACTAACTCCATGATTGTCATAAAAAGAGACGGCTCCAAAGAGGAGTTCAACAGACAAAAAATCAAAAATGCCATAATAGGCGCTTTTCAATCGGTATCTAGTTGGGATGAGGAAAAGATTAACAGCGTAGCCACAGACCTTAGCGAGAGTATTTCAGTGCGTGACGGATTCACCGTAGAGGAGATCCAGAACCGTGTAGAGTTTGCATTGATGCAGAACGGCTATTATGCCGAGGCAAAATCATATATACTTTACCGTCAGCAGCATGCCGAGGCACGTTTCATCAAGGAGCGTATCGACTACATGAACGAGTACAGCCAGACAGCTGATAATGCTGCTACTGCCAGCGAGACAGATGCCAACGCTAACGTTACCATGAAGAATGTTGCCAACTTGGAGGGCGAAGTCTACAAGACTACAAACCGCGTCATCCAGCGTCAACGTATGAAGGACAAGCTGAACCAGATGTTCCCTGAGGTAGCCAAGCAATATGAGCAGGATCTGAACCACCATATTATATATACGCACGATGAGGCCAGCACCCCTGTACTGAAGCAGTACTGTATGGCTGTCAGCCTCTACCCTCTTATGACGGACGGCGTAGGTAATATTGACGGTGTAACCCCTGGACCTCCAAACGACCTTCAGTCATTCAGCGGCCAGATTACCAACCTTACCTTCCTGCTTTCATCACAGTGTAAGGGTGCTGTGGCATTTGGTGAGTACTTCATTGTACTGAACTACTACATTGTAGGCGAGTTCGGTGCCGATTGGTACAATCACCTGGACGATATCACCACTACTGACAGCTGTCTGAAGCAGCGTACCGTACGTGACAACATCGTCAAGGCTTTCAAGCAGTTTGTGTGGGGTATCAACCAACCTGCCGGTAACCGCAGCTATCAGTCGCCCTTTACCAACGTCAGCTATTATGACCATACATACTTCGAGTCACTGTTCGGCGACTTCTGCTACCCCGATGGCACACGACCTGAGTGGAAGGCTATTGACACCTTACAGCGTATGTTCATGAGATGGTTCAACCAGCTGCGTCTGAAGCAGGTACTCACTTTCCCAGTTGAGACCATGGCAATGGTATATGACCCCAAAACAGGCGATATCATCGACAAAGACTACAAGGAATTCACTGCTCAGATGTATGCCGAGGGACACTCCTTCTTCACCTATATCAGCGACAGTGCAGACAGTTTGGCATCATGTTGCCGTCTTAAGAACGAGCTAACCGAGAATACCTTCAACCCCACCAGTGGTTTGACAGGTGTAATGACCGGTTCCTGCAATGTTATCACGCTCAACATCAACCGTATTGTTCAGGATGCCAAGCGTACCATCTCAGGTACCGAGGGCGACCATAACTTCTACGCCTTCCTGCGCCTGTACATTACCAATATACTGGAGCGTGTGTACAAGTATCACATTGCCTACAAGACCATGCTCTATGAGATGGAGGATCGCAAGATGTTTGCCGCTTCCAACGGTGGTTACATCTTCATTAGCAAGCTCTATAGCACCATTGGTATCAACGGTCTTAACGAAGCTGCCCGCTTCCTGGGGCTGACAGTAGGAAACAATCCTCAGTACATAGAGTTCCTGCAGGTAATCCTGGGCACCATCAAGGAGCAGAACAAGCAGCATAGCATCAACGACAAGAAGCGTCCCTTCCTGTTCAACAGCGAAGTGGTGCCTGCCGAGGGTCTGGGCGGTAAGAACTACCGTTGGGACAAGGCAGACGGCTATTGGGTTCCTGAGGACGAGAACCTCTACAACTCATACTTCTACGATGCACATGATGATACCCGCGTTCTGGATAAGTTCATCCTGCACGGCAAGCAGACCTATCAGTACACTGATGGTGGAAGCGCCCTGCATTGTAACCTACAGGATCACCTGACCAAGGAGCAGTACCTCAAGCTCATTGACTTCGCTATCAAGAACGGCACCTCGTACTACACTTTCAACATTCCCAACTCTAAGTGCGAGGCTTGCGGACATATCATCAAGAAGCCTATTGACGTATGCCCCTGCTGCGGTTCATCTGATATTACACAGTACACACGTATCATTGGCTACCTGCGTCCTATTCCAGCCTTTGGCAAGGACCGTCAGATAGAGGCTGCCAAACGTACCTACAGTTGTAACCTGCAGTAATGCCCATGCTAAAGTATGTAGACACAAAGGAAGTCTTTGCCGAGATTCCCGACGAGATTACTTTGGCCATCAGTATCAGTGGCTGCCCCATTCGTTGCAAAGGTTGTCATAGCAAATACCTTTGGGACGATGTGGGGGAGCCACTGTCCGTTTCTTCCCTTTCCACCCTGCTTACAGATCACGTAGGCATTTCCTGCGTATGTTTTATGGGTGGCGACCAGGCACCTGAGGAGATTAACACCCTTGCCCAGTGGGTAAAGGAGAACACAGATGTCCGTACAGCCTGGTATAGCGGTGCGGACGAGGTGAACTCTGCCATTGAACTCAGTAACCTGGATTACCTGAAGATCGGTCATTATTCCGAGAAGTCAGGTCCCCTTAACTCCCCCACTACCAACCAGATCCTTTGGCGCATTGAACACAAAGGATCAGAGAACCAGCAGGTAAACATCACCTCCCGCTTCTGGAAGTAGCTTTCTTTTTAACGTAAACGTACACAAATTTACGTTTATTTTGACGTCAGTATTACAATAATTTTGTAATGATTTTTGATTAGTTACGTATTTTTGTCTGATTTTACGACTCTTAACAAAAATGTGGCTCAGAAGGTATTCTGGGGAGGGCTCTTGCAAGACTGGCTTTTGCAACATGCAAAAATGGCTTTCGCAAGCGGCAAAAATAGTTTTTGCAACGAACGAAAATAGTGTTTGTTCATGGGCATATAGGTCTATACTACAAAATGTAAAGATTTTTTATAGAAGCGAATAACTTTGAGATCCGCGTGAAGAAAATAGTTTACGTTTACGTTATCGTTTACGTTAAAACAGGAATCCGTGTGAGAAAGATTGAAAAGTGTCCATTTATGGACAGTAAAGTGTCCGGAAATGGACACTTTATTTTTAGCCCATACTGAAAATCAAGTAGTTACAAGTTTGGCACGGTTCTTGCTATATAGTAGGTGACACACAGCGTCCCTTATAGGGAGGCCGCCAAAGAATATCGAAATAACGTTATAACGATATAACGAAATATCGAAGGCGGCTAAAACGGAAATAACGATAAAAAGAGAATATGAGAATTATTAGACAGGTATTGTTGATGATGAAGGAGGAGAAACTATTCTCCGCCATACACATTGCGGGAACGGCAATGGCAATAGCTTTTACCATGGTGATGGCAGTAGTTTATTACATTAAGCTGGCACCCATCTATCCTGAGGTGAACCGCATGCGCACAGTGTACTTTAATGGTATCGAAATAAAGGCAGATATGAAAAGTTGTCTAACATATTTCGGGTATATGGCTTATGAAGAGTGGTTCAGAAACAGTCCTAACATAGAATACTGCTCGCCTACAGAACTGGCCTGTGGAAGAGGGAAAAACGATGATGGTTGCCAAAAAACCATTGTACTGGGTAAAGACAATTATATTGAAGCCATTGTCAACAAGAATAGCACAGACTTCTTTAAGATATATGATTATAAGTTCATTAGCGGTCGCCCTTTTACAAAGCAGGAAGAAGAGTATGCAGAGAAAGTCTGCGTCATAACAGATGCCTTTGCGGAAATGATGTTCGGTAAGAATGCAAAACCATTGGGGAAGGTTGTAGAGATAGTTGACGGGCCAAAGTTGCGTGTAGTGGGTGTAGTACGCTGCACCAGTCAACTGACGCCAGATAGCTATGCTGATATTTTTTACCCATACACAGCTCCTGATCATTTTGCTAGTTACACGGGATGTACTTGTATTGTTGCTACTGTGAAGGATACCAAACATCTAAAGGCCTTGAAGAAGGAACTGGACGGTATTGCAAAAAAAATTGAAATGAACCATGAGCAGATTCTGGCACATAATGAATACATTAATGATAGTGTAAAGGGAAAGGTTTCTCTGACAGAGCATATGGAAATACACCCAATACATGTTCTAAGAACAGAGAAAGAAAAAAGCGTAATGTCTGAAAGCACAAACTGGCAAATCATCAAACATTTTGCCGGTATATTATTTATCCTACTCTTTGTGCCAGCCCTGAACCTCTGCGGCATTGTAGCAGGAAGGATGGAGCGCCGTACGGCAGAGATGGCGATACGCAAGACCTTTGGTGCACGAAGCCGTACACTGCTCAATCAGGTAATAGCCGAAAATCTGGTACTAACAAGCATCGGCGGCATTATAGGTCTGACTGTTTCATGGTCAGCCATCTACGGCATGCGAACAGAGATCTTAGGTATGTTCTTTGACTACCATACGTTGGGTTCAGCACCCATAGTAACAGGCGAGATGCTCTTTGCTCCCCTACTCTTTGTAGGTGCCTTCGCCGCTGTTCTGGTGCTGAACCTACTCTCAGCCCTGATACCAGCATGGCTGAGCCTAAGAAAACCAATTGTGGAGAGTATGATGGAAAAGAGATAAGAGGCCGCCCGCCTAAAAATCGTAATAACGTTATAACGTAATAACGATATAACGAAAGGCGGCCAAACGAAATTATCGATAAAAACGAAGAAAACAAATGAATAATAAAGAACACACATCGTTTTTTAATCTCTCCCCCCTCGGGGGGAGTTGGAGGAGGGGTAACCTCTGGCTCTTCCTGGAACTCATAGTTATCACCATAGTGGCATGGATTGTCTTTGACCCGGCTATTGTCAACCTCTATTACTATAGCCTACCTATGGGTTATGACCATGAACAACTGATTTACGCTGAAGCAACGGATAATATCTGGCCGGATAATCCTAACGAGCAAACGTGGGATCATATTAGGACACAAGCCACATCGCAGTTTGAATCCTTTGAGGAAGTTGAGAATGTTTACTTCTATAAAAGCTCATTCTCACAAATTGGAATTAACGACGGTGCATGCTATACTGTCTCTAGCGGAAAGGATACAATGTATTTAGCTCACATAGATTTCTATCCCGATATCCATTTCTTTGAGACATATGGCCTTAAACCCTTACCGGGCAGTCCAAAGGCTGAGGAATTGTCTAAACTGGCGGAAATAGGCCGTCAGGCTGTACTGACACGAAAAGCTGCCGAGTCACTCTTCGGTACCACAGATGTATTAGGTAGGCATTTTAAGCATGTAGATAAAGAAAAAGGTGATTGCGATGTTACTGTAGCCGGTGTGGTTGAAGACATCCGCGCTTCTGTATCTGCTAATATGCAGTCTATCATGTTCGTTCCTGAAAAATTACTCTGGTACGACATTCGTTTTATTATTCGCCTGAAGAAAGATGTTACCCCCCAGCATTTTATTGCAGAACATGGACGTGAAGTCAAAGCCAAAGGTAAAACAGAAGATTGGCGTATCACCAAACTGACTACATTTGATGAATTTCTTCAGCAAAAGGAATTGGAAAAAGGCAATACTCAAGAGGTTAACCGCAGCTTGGCAATGGCACTGTTCTTCTTACTGAACCTCTGTTTAGCTGTTATTGGAACAGTTTGGCTACAGGCTAAATGTCGTACCGAGGAATGTGGCGTTCGGCGTGCATACGGTGCTACCAAATTACGTCTGATGCTCTCGTTTCTTGCAGAAGGTGCCTTGATGGCTACCATAGCTGTAATAATTGGATGCTTCATCTTCCTTAACTATGCCTACAGTGGCTATATACCAGGCACTTCTTATGGCAAGGATTATTTCAATGCAATGTATTATACATGTTGTTTTACGCCCCTTCAAGACCAAACCTGGGTGGATCATTTCTGGCCTCACTTCCTCATCGTCTCTGCCGTAGTATACCTTATTATATTATGTACGGTACTGATAGGAACAGCCATCCCGGCATTTAAGATAATAAACAGTAAAATAACGGAGGCGCTACATGATAATTCATAATTCACAATTCATAATGGCCTCAAAAAAAATCGAAACAACGTTATTACGATATAACGTCATAACGAAAAGGGCGCCGGATAGGGATTAGGGATTAGAGATTAAAAGAAGAATAATATGAGAATAATTAGACAGGTATTGTTGATGATAAAGGAGGAGAAACTATTCTCCGCCATACATATTGCGGGAACGGCAATGGCAATAGCCTTCACTATGGTGATGGCAGTGGTCTATTACATCAAGCTCGCCCCCATCTACCCCGAGGTGAACCGCATGCGCACAGTGTACTTTAATAGTCTTATCATTGAATTACAACAGAATGGAGAAGCGAAGGGAAGGGTTAGAAACATGTATAGCGAGAAAGCGTTGGAGGAATGGTTCCTACCCTGCAAGAACTATGAGTATTGTGCGCCAACAAGCTTGGCAGGCGGAACGGGAGAAGTGAGAGCGAATTGTAAAGAATACGTTATAAAAGGAAAGGATGATCTCATTGAGGTAATAGCCAACTATACCAATGCCGATTTCTTCAAGATATACAAATATGATTTTCTGGAAGGTCGTCCGCTTACAAAGCAGGATGTAGAGAACAAGGAAAAGGTCTGCGTTATCAGTGACGATTTGGCGGAGAAGTATTTCGGAAAAGGCGTGAAAACCGTTGGGAAAATGATAAACATAGAGGAATTAGGGACAAGACGTGTGGTAGGTGTTGTACGATGTGCCAACCGACTGACCCCCGATAGCTATGCACAGATATTCTATCCCTACACACACCACAAAACAGCATGGAAAGGAAAGCCCTATGCAGGATTGTACAGCATTGTGCTAACGGTAAAGGACAATAAGCAGTTACAGGCGCTGAAGCAGGAACTGAACGAGCTATCTGCCCGAATAACACAATCGGGAGTGATGAACTACGATGGCGCGGGGGATGATGTAAAGCAGGTTGTCCGGCTGACACGTATGATGGAAACCCACCCGATGCACACACTGCGTAACGCGTCAAGCGATGATAGCTTCGAAGATATATCCAACTGGCAGGTTATAATGCATTTTGCTGGCATCCTTTTCATACTGCTCTTTGTTCCTGCCTTGAATCTCTGCGGTATTGTAGCAGGAAGGATGGAGCGCCGTACGGCAGAAATGGGAGTCCGAAAGTCTTTCGGCGCCCGTCGTAGAACATTGTTAGGTCAGGTGATAAAAGAGAATTTGGTGCTGACCAGCATCGGCGGTATCATTGGCCTGCTGGCAGCATGGTTCGCTATCTACGTAATGAGAACAGATATACTGGGTATGTTCTTCGATAATAGTATTATTGGAGCCTCACCTGTTGTCTCTGGTGAGATGCTGTTTGCTCCCCTACTCTTTGTGGGCGCCTTCATCGCTGTTCTGGTGCTGAATCTGCTCTCTGCCCTGATACCCGCATGGCTAAGCCTAAGAAAACCAATTGTAGAATCAATGATGGAGAAACGTTAATATGATAGTTAAGGATATTTGGAAAAGGAAAAGAGAAAAAGTCTGGCTCTTTCTGGAACTCATAGTCATTACCATTGTAGCATGGGTAGTTATCGACCCTGCTGTGGTGAACCTTTACTACCGAAGTCTGCCAATTGGCTATGATACTGACCGTCTTATCTATATAGAAGGGAAAGCCCTCTACAACGGTACGGTTGACCGCGATGCCTGGGACGTAGCCTTTGAGTATCTGCCCAAGCTGATAAACCGTCTGAAACCACTAGATGGTGTGGAGAACGCTTACTGCCACAAAAGCCCATATTCCACCATTTCAGCAAAATACTATAGCAACGAATACGTATGCTACGAGCAAGATACCATAACACTAGCATGGGTGGGATTCACTTCTGACTGTAATTTCTTTGAGACATACGGCCTGAAGCCATTGTCAGGTAGCCCATCGGCCGAGGAGTTATCCAGGATAGATACTGAATCAAATCAGGCAGTTCTCTCTGAGTCCGGAGCAAAGGCTTTGTTTGGTACAGCTGAGGGAGTCGTGGGGAAACACTTCCAACGATTTTACTATGGATATAAGGGCGGGGAGGCCCATGATTTTACAGTAGCCGGTGTGGTGGCAGACGTGCAGAAGTTGCGCTACAGCGCCGTTCAAAGTATCATTTACCTGCCTAACGATTCAAGAGGCATGGGAGCGTACATCATCATCCGACTGAAGAAAGGCATAAACCCAGCCAAGTACATAGAGGAGCACGCCCAGGATATTCAGCAAACAGCTAAGACCGACTTCTTCCGTATCAATAAGATAATGACCTACGAAGAGTTCATTCATCAGGAAGAACTGGAGGACAAGAAACCACAGGAGGTGAATACAAACCTCACGCTGGCGATATTCTTCCTCATCAACCTGAGTCTGGCCGTTATAGGTACCGTATGGCTGCAGGCTAAACTCACGCTGGCGATATTCTTCCTCATCAACCTGAGTCTGGCCGTTATAGGTACCGTATGGCTGCAGGCTAAGCGCCGAACAGAGGAATGTGGCGTACGACGCACATATGGTGCCAGCAAATTACGTCTTCTGTTCTCGTTCCTAACAGAAGGCGCCTTACTGGCTACCATCGCCGTAGTCATAGGATGCGTCATCTATCTGAACTACGCTCATAGCGGATTTGAAACCGACGGTATTCATGAGACATTCAAAATGTACCAAGGAAACTACAACCCGGGACCAGAATCAGACCTGACTTGGGTCAATCACTTCTGGCCACACTACCTCATTGTCTCTTCTATAGTATACCTTATTATATTATGTACGGTGCTGATAGGCACAACCATCCCGGCATTTAAGATAATAAACAGTAAAATAACGGTGGCGTTAAAAGATTAGAGATTAGGGAACACAATGGGCTAAACTATCCTCTAACCACTAACTTCTAACCACTAACTTCTAACCACTAACTGCAAAAAAAAGAACAATATTAACAACAAAAATAATAACATTATGGAAACTGTAATTAAACTGACTGAGATTAACAAAATTTATCGTACTGACGAAGTGGAGACCCAGGCATTGGAGAATGTCAACATCGAAGTGAAGAAGGGTGAGTTCCTGAGCATCATGGGCCCCTCCGGTTGTGGTAAATCCACGTTGCTGAACATCATGGGCCTGCTGGACGAACCTACTAGCGGACAGATTGAGTTGTGCGGACAAGTTATAGACACGCACATGAGCGACAACAAACTGGCAGAAATTCGTAACAAGACGCTGGGCTTTGTGTTCCAGAGTTTCCACCTGATAAGTACCCTGAACGTACTGGACAATGTGCAGATTCCCCTTATCTACCGCGGTGTGCGCAGCAGCGAGCGTCTGCGTCTGGCTAAGGAAGCCATAGAGCGTGTAGGACTGAGTCACCGTATGAAGCACCGTCCCTCGCAGCTCTCCGGTGGTCAGTGCCAGCGTGTAGCCATCGCCCGCGCCATCATCGGTAATCCCGAGATTATCCTTGCCGACGAGCCCACAGGTAACCTGGACTCTAAGATGGGTGCCGAGATTATGGAATTGCTGCACAAGCTGAACAAGGAGGACGGTCGCACCATTGTGATGGTAACACACAACGAGCAGCAGGCAGCGCAGACAGATCGCATCATCAAGTTCCTAGACGGAAGACAGATTCAGTAAAAGCCCCCTCCCCGCTCCCCCTTTGGGGGAGTGCCTCAACCCTGTTGAAAGATAAAAAAATGAATAGTTTATTTACAAAACTGATTAAGTTCTTCACCCAGACGTTTCACTCCCCCAAAGGGAGAGCCGGAGGGGGCTTTGCTCATGCTTTTGCCCTTATAGGTGCCGACAAGCTGTTCTCCGCCATCTACATTGCGGGCACAGCCGTTGCCATTGCCTCGGCTATGGTCATCGCCATCGTGATGAACATTCTGATGGCAGACATTAAGCCCGAGGTGAACCGTAGCCGCACGCTCTACCTCATGAACTTCTTCCAGAAGAAGTCGCAGGAGAATGCAACTTTAGAGTACTGCTCCACCATCTCCATCGACTCGTGCTTCAGGAAGATGAATTGTGTGGAGGCAGTGGCAGCCCTTTCCGATGCCTATACCGTTGTGGACATGGAGGCTTCCGACACGACTGAGCAGAATATGATGACTATCACCCTCTTCGACACGAACCCCGACTTCTTCCGCCTCTACGAGTTCGACTTCATCAGCGGACGTCCCTTCTCCGAGAAAGAGTTTCGCGATGGCAACAATGTCTGCGTCATCTCCGACAAACTGCTTCCCCTGACGAGGGGCGGCGAGATGATTCTCGTCAGCGGTTTCCACTACCGTGTAGTAGGTGTGGTAAAGAGGTTGAGCGCCGCAATGACTGGTGCTGCTGCTGACGTTTACATCCCCTATACTTCGAATGCCGTAAGTTTCGATTCCGAACTTAAGAGGGAGCAGACGGTAGGCATCTCGTATGCCGGCAGCCTCTCTGTCCGCATCCTTTTGAAGAAAGGTTTCTCCAGACAGGATTTCCTGGACGAACTGGAACCGTTGCGCAAGCACTACGAAGCCGTAACGAGTGCCCAGATAGGAGAGCCGCTGTCGTGGACAGTAATGGCGAAGAGTCACTTCTTCCGGCAATTTTCATTCTTTACTGATGAAGAAGAGACTACAACTAAGAAGGTTGAAAACCTTATTCCAATAGTTATCCTGATGCTACTCTTCCTCTTCCTGCCTGCCATCAACCTGAGCGGCCTGGTCACCAACCGCATGGAGGCACGCCGTCCGGAAATGGGCATCCGCAAAGCCTTCGGAGCCAAACAAGGGACGCTTCTGAACGAAGTCCTTTTCGAGAATCTGGTGCTGACACTCTTGGGCGGAGCAGTCGGCTGGCTGCTGTCGTGGCTCTTCATCTGCGTGATGCGGAACAACGTTCTCTTCAAACTTCTCTTCCAGAAGTGGGGCCAGAAAAGCATCGATTTCGGTTTCGACTTTCAGTTGTTCTTCACGCCCACACTCTTCCTCGTCTGCTTCGTCTGCTGTGCCGTGCTCAACCTCATGGCGGTACTCATCCCTGCATGGCGTTCACTCAGGAGCCCAATTGTTGAATCCTTAAATCAGAAAAGATAAAGCCCTATGATATTCAAGAACTTTTGGGCACACCGCAAGCAGAACGGCTGGCTCTTTGTAGAGATAGTCCTCATAAGTGTACTCAGTTTTTACTCCCTCGACCATGCCGTTGTAGCGGGTTACGACACCTATCTCTGCCGTGCCAAAGGCGAGTTCGAGAAGAAGCATTTGCTGATAGGATACGTAGATCACGTACATGGCATACCGCTTCCAGACGACATATTTGCCCCCTTATATGCACTGCGCGACCATATCCGCAATATGCCGGAGGTGGAATCCGTGTGCATGAGCAATAGCTTCATCGGCGACTACGCCCAGTATTATAGCATGTTTGAATTGTATGTCGAGGCTGACACAACGCGAAAATGTGTGGCATTCCACCACCAATTTATCGTGGGCGAGCACTTCTTCGAGACACAAGGCCTGACAACTGCAACTGGAAGCCCTACGGCAGAAAAACTTTCGGCAGAGTGTCCCGAAGACGGGGTCGTCATCAGCCGTAGTCTTGCCCTTGCCCTCTTCGATACCGACCAGGTTGTAGGCCGTCGCGTCGTACTGAATTCACATCGTCACAGATATCCTATGGATGAAAAAGACGAGAGGCATTGCAAGATAGCCGGCGTAACAGAAGACGTGAAGGCAATATCGACCCAACGCTATTTCTACAGCCTCTTCACAACCACAACATTGTGGGACAATTCCCCGTGCATGCTCATCCGCTTGAAGCCCGATGTGGATGTCAAGGCTTTCGTGGAGCAGCACAACCAGCCGGACGGAATCATTACGGAAGGATCACAGAAACTCGTACAGTTAAAGACCTTCGACGACTATCAAAAGGACTCCCCCAATATTACCGACCAATACGTCTTCTTGAACATCATCGGCCTTTTCCTTGGCCTGTTTCTCGTAAACGTCGTGCTTGGAACACTCGGCACCTTCTGGTTGCAGCTGCGCAAGCGCACAGAGGACATCGGCATCATGCGCAGTTTTGGTGCCAAACGCGGAAATATCTTCGGAATGGTCTGGAAGGAGGTCGCCCTGCTCACCCTCATAGCCTGCATCATCGGCTGGATTATCTGGCTGCAGTTCGCATTCAATATCGGGGTTGCCAAAGGTATGAGTGAAGTCAAGACAGGGCTGGAATCGGACTGGGTAAACACCTTCTGGCTCCATTACGGCATCATCTGTCTGATTCAGTACATTCTCCTTCTCACTATCGTAACAATAGGAATGATAACTCCCTCACTGATAGCTATGTATAAGAAACCAGTTAATGCATTAAGATATGAGTGAGTCGAGCTCACTCAAAGTGAAGAATGAAGAATGAAGAGTGAAGAATTTGCTACCGCTGTAAAGAATAATGAGTGAAGAATTAAGGTTACAAAATATAATAAAAAAACACATGAATATAATAAATGCCCATAACAATAACCAGTTACTCGTATATCGTCGCCTAACAGCAACGATGGTAATTCTTATTCTTCACTCTTCACTCTTCACTCTTCACTCATTCGGCCAAGAAAAGATAAGCTTGTCCTTGGACGAATGTATAACGATGGCTCGCAAACAGAGTGTGGATGCTGCAGTAGCATTGGGTAGGTTGAAGTCGGCCTACTGGCAATGGCGCAGCTACAAGGCCGACCTGCTGCCGGAGGTGTCATTCTCAGCCACACTGCCCAGTTACAACAAACGTTACACCAGCTATCAGCAGGCTGACGGTGGAATATCCTATGTGCGTAACGACTATCTGGGTCTGGACGGATCGCTATATGTAAGCCAGAAGATATGGCCTACGGGTGGAACCCTGTCGGTAGAAACATCATTAGATTTCCTGCATCAGTCAGGAACGGGGGGCGGCAACCAGTTTATGTCCATGCCCGTAGCACTGACCCTCTCCCAGCCTATCTTCGGCATCAACCACCTGAAGTGGAACCGCCGCATAGAGCCGTTGCGCTACCGCGAGGCACAGGCCGACTTCCTGACACAGACGGAACAGGTGGCTATGCAGGCCATCAGCCATTTCTTTAATCTGTTACTGGCCAAGGAACAAGTGGGCATAGCACGTCAGAACCTGCAGAAGGCCGAGGAACTTTACGAGGTTGCACTGGCCAAGCGCAAGATGGGTTCCATCAGCGAGAATGATGTGCTGCAGTTCAAACTGGACGTGCTGAAAGCCCACAGCGCCCTCACCAGCAGCGAGAGCAATTGCCAGGCCTCTCAGTTTGCACTACGTGCCTTCCTGGATATAGAACAGGATATAGAACCTGAGACACCCGAGAATATCCCTGCCCTGCATCTGCAATACGACGAGGTGCTGAACCATGCCCTTGAGAATAACTCCCATGCTACCACCATGCGTCGCCGCCAGTTAGAGGCCGACTACAGTGTTGCCACTGCAAAGGCTAACCGACGCAGCATCAACCTTTATGCCCAGTTGGGCTATACGGGTATAGCAGACAAATTGGGCGGTGCTTATCGCGACCTGCTGAGCAAGGAGGTAGTGAGCGTAGGATTCTCCATTCCTATTCTGGACTGGGGCAAGCGGAAAGGACAGCGCAAGATGGCAGAGAGTTACCGTGAAATAGAGATGGCACAGCTGCGCAAAGAGGCACAGGAGTTCAAGCAGGATATCTTTATCCTGACTGAGAAGTTCAACAATCAGGCCGAGCAGTTGCGAATTGCCTGTGAAGCCGACACTATTGCACGCAAACGCTACAACACAAATGTGGAGACCTTCAAGATAGGAAACATCTCTACACTGGATCTCTCAGACGCAACAACAGCTAAGGATCAGGCACGACGCGACCGTATTATTGAACTACACTCATATTGGAGTTACTACTATCAGCTGCGCAGCATTGCCCTCTGGGACTTTGAGAAAGGATGTGACATAACAGCGGATATAGAGAAGTTAGTTAAATAGCGATTAGCGGTTAATGGTTAGCGGTTAGCGCAACTATGAATTGTAAATTATGAATTGTGAATTATGAATTGTGAATTATGAATTGTGTTAGACAAGTTTTGTTGATGATAAAGGAGGAGAAACTCTACTCCGCCATGTACATCTGTGGTACGGCATTGGCCATTGCCTTTACGATGCTCATTGCTGAAGTATATTATATAAAGACCGCTAACATAGCGCCAGAGGTGAACCGAAGCAAGACGTACAAACTGGAATTCGTAAGGAACAGGAACGGTAACGATTCTGTACCTTATACTGTTAATATCACACAAGAGATGTACCGCGATGTATTCCAGCAAATGAAGACACCCGAATGCGTAAAGGCTGAAATCTCTACATGGATGTTGGGCGATTGCTATATGAAACTGCCCGATGGGGTACATGACCGCTCTGTGGTAGTCAAACTGACTGAACCTAACTATTTCCGCTTTTATCAGTTTACTTTCACCGAAGGGGCACCCTTTACACAGGACGATTTCGACAATGAAAGGCGTGTGGCAGTTATCACGGAAGAAATCTGTGAACAACTCTTTGGTAAGGGTGGAAAAGGGACAGGGAAAACCGTTTGTGTTGAAAACAGGAATTATCGCATCTGCGGCGTAGTGGAAACACCCAGTATGTTGTCAGAACAATGCTGTGCCGATATCTGGTTCCCCTACTCTGCCGACAGCCTGTTGTTGGATAAAGGCCATGACTACCGCACGGAGAATCACGTACTCTCATTCTGCGTTCCTTCCAACAAACTAAAGGATTTCAAAAAGGAACTGAAAGAAGTGGAAGCCCGTTACAATGCTGCACATAAAGAGAACGATTTGGACTTCCTTGATGATCTTGAATCCTATTATAATATAGTATGGGAGCAGTCAGCTGAGGTGTTCAATACATATTCCAGCGAAAAGAACTGGCAATGGTACATTGTTGTTGCCATATTCATGCTGCTGTTTGTACCTACCCTGAATATGAGTGGTATGGTGGTCAGTCGTATGGAACGCAGGCTGCCAGAGATGGCAATCCGCAAGGCTTTCGGAGCCAAACGGCGTACCTTACTTGGACGGATTGTAATGGAGAATCTGGGATTGACACTCATTGGCGGTTTCATTGGTTTGTGTTTGGCCTGGCTGGTTCTCTACGTATGGCGTAGCTGGGTGTTCTACATATTCTTCTCGTTTAACAACTTGGAACTTTATGGCCGTGTACCTATCATAGAGGGCGAAATGTTCTTTGCCCCTGCCATCTTCCTCATCACCCTGCTTATCTGCACGCTGCTAAATATATTGGCTGCCACATTGCCCGCATGGCTGAGCCTAAGAAAACCTATTGTTGAATCTATGATGACCAAGAAATGAAAACATTAAAAAACATATTCTGCCAAAGTACGTCCCTTTGGCTCTCCCTCGAACTCATTCTTGTTACTATCATCTGCTGGTGGACGTTCGCCCCTGTTTTGGAGAAAGCATACATATACAACCTTCCTTATGGTTACGACCCAGACAGAATGGTCAGGATGGAGGTGGCAAGCACCTTGAACCGGACAGAAAGGATGAACAGAAAAGAGGAACTGTACCATGAGGAGGAGATGTTGCTCAGGAAAATCCAGGAGATAGAGGAAGTAGAGGTCGCTTTCCGTTCCGTCTATTCTGCACCGGGATTTGATTCGGACATATCATATTTTAAAACAGGAGACAGCACATATACCCGCTTCCCGACTGTATATTTCCAACGTGAATCCCAAATATTCAATACTTACGGCATACAGTCGTTGACGCCCGAAGTTCCTACCAATGAACTAACGAATGACTGCGAGGATGACAAAAGCATTATCATTTCGCGAACGCTGGCAATGGTTGCTTTCGGAAAAACCGATGTGGCAGGAAGAAAGATTAAACTATATAGTTCATGGATGGAGGAAATCAGAGAATACTATATCCGTGCCGTAGTAGAAGACGTACGGCAAGGGAAATGGGATCAATACCATACTAACAGTTATATTTGCTCAACACTTGGTCAGTCACTCACCAACATGCCCATCATAGTCCGCTTACATAAAGGAGTCAGTGTGGAGCAATTCAGAGAGAAATGCGAGCATGAACTGCAACATAGCCTGATGACAGAACATTGCTACATCCGCAAGTTACAAACCGTCAGGGAATATAACGACTTCATGATGGGAAGGAGTAATGGACGTCTCATGGGCCGTAACATACTTATTGCGGCATTCTTCGCCATCAACTTGTCATTCGGTGTATTCGGCACCCTGCTGATGTACATGCGTCAGCGAAAAGAAGAAGCTGGCGTTAAACGTGCATATGGTGCAACCAAGTGGAGCGTATTCTGGGGTTTCATACGTGAAGCGTGGATACTTATAACCGTCAGTGTACTGATTGGTTGCACCATTTACTTCCAATATCAGATTTCTAACGATGCCTACGAGACAGGCATATATGTAAATCCTGCCGTCCACCATTGGTTCGAGAGTATAGAGACGCACTTCCCCATCGTTTCTCTCTGCGTATACCTTTATATATTAATTGTTGTCCTCCTTGGCACCGCCATCCCTGCCTGGAGAATCAGCAGAAGTAGAATAACAGAAGCACTAAAAGAGTGAAGAGTGAAGAGTGAAAAATTTGCTACTGCAATGTTCAATGCTCAATGTTCAATGCTCAATGTTCAATGATATGAAAGACGATAATCAGACAATGGACAGGCAGATTCCTGTCAGCGTACAAAGAAAACGCAAGTTAAAGAAAGCAGGAATGTGGGCAGGCGGGTTCCTGGCCGTACTGGGTATAGCCACATGGTTAGGAACACAGATGATAACATCGCTGGACCGCAAAACACTCATCATCAGCGAGGTGGACCGTGGTACCATAGATGTCAGCGTCTCGGCAACAGGAACCATTGTACCGGCCTTTGAGGAGGTGATAGTTTCGCCCATCAGCTCTAAGATACTGGAGGTTTATGCCCATAGCGGTGACAGCGTGGACGTAGGAACGCCACTCTTGCGTCTGGATTTGCAGTCGGCAGAGATGGATTATGCCCAGGCTCTGGACGAGCGGGAGATCAAGCATCAGCAGATGGCTCAGCTAAAGGCCAATACCGAGACCCAACTGTCGGACCGCAAGATGCAGATAGAGGTGGAGGAGATGAAACTAGCCGGGTTGGAGGCAGAGCTCAGGAACGAGCTTTATCTGGACAGTTTAGGTTCAGGAACCCGCAACCGTGTGCATCAGGCAGAGACAGCGCTGCGGACAGCTCAACTGCAACTGAACCAGCTGAAGCAACAGTTTGCCAACGAGCAGAAGGTTAAGAAAGCCGAGATGAAGATGCAGCAACTGCAGAATGGCATCTTTGAGAAAGGACTGAATGAGAAACGCAGGACTCTGGACGATGCCAAGATACGCTCGCCACGTCGTGCCACCCTAACATATATCTTTGATGAGATAGGTAGTACCGTAGGTGCCGGACAGAAGATTGCCGTAGTGAGCGACCTGAGTCACTTCAAGGCTCAGTGCGAAATATCCGACAGCCACAGTGAGCGTGTACGTGTGGGAGGTGAGGTTATCATAAAGATTGGCAAGGAACGACTGAAGGGTTCCATCAATACCGTTACACCTCTTAGCCAAAGCGGTGCCATCACCTTTACCGTTGTGCCCGACAATATGAGCCATCCTCGCCTGCGTTCGGGTCGTCCTGCCGAGATCTTTGTCATCACCAGCATCAAGGATGATGTACTGCGCATCCGCAACGGTTCCTTCTACAGCGGTCCCGGCGACTATACCTTATTTGTAATTCAAAATTCAAAATTCAAAATTCAAAATAACAAGGAGGGAAACCTGCTTGTGCCCCGCGAGGTAAAGCTGGGCGAATGTAACTATGACTACATAGAGGTAATAAGCGGACTGGAACCTGGCGAACAGGTTGTAGTCAATGACATGAGTAAGTATAAGGGCAAGGAGAAGATTAAAGTGAAATAACCCCTCCCCATCCCTCCCGAGGAAGGGGAAGGAGAAGATAAAAATGAAAAGAGAAAAGACAAAAGTGAAAAGGCCGCCCCAAAAGATATCGTAATACCGTTATAACAATATAACGTCATAACGAAAGGCGGCCAACGATAATAACGAAACAATTTTGATTTTCGAATTTTGAACTTTGAATTAAACAAACTATCTTTGTAGCGGTAAAATAAATTTTCTATTCTGAAATGATTCTCGTAGTTGACGACGATAAAAATATACGCCTTTCACTAAAACTCATACTAGAGCGCAATGATTACCAAGTAGCCTTGGCAGAAGAACCTAAGGCTGCCATACAGATTATCCGCAACACGCCAACAGTAGAGCTGGTGTTGATGGATATGAACTACAGCAATTCTACCGACGGTGAGGAGGGACTGACACTGCTGAAGCAGATTAAGGTGTTCCGCCCTAATCTGCCTTGCATACTGATGACGGCATGGGGAACCATCGATCTGGCCGTTCAGGGCATGCGTGCCGGCGCCTTTGACTTCATTACCAAACCATGGGATAATGGCGTGCTGCTAGAGAGAATTGAAACGGCCCGACAGATTCAAAATTCAAAATCCAAAGTTCAAAATTCCCCCCTCTCTTTGGGAGAGGGGCCGGGGGTGAGGCTGTTGGGGGTGAGGCTTCCCTCATTGTCTGATATTTACTCTACCGTAGCCCGTGTGGCACCTACCAATGCACCAGTGCTTATCACAGGAGAGAGCGGAACAGGTAAGGAACTGATAGCCGAGGCTATTCACCGCCAGAGCCGCAGAGCCAACGGTCCGTTTGTAAAGGTAAACTTGGGCGGTATATCAACATCGTTGTTCGAGAGCGAGATGTTCGGTCATAAGATGGGCTCTTTTACCGATGCCAAGTCGGACCGCACGGGACGCTTTGAACTGGCAAAGGGCGGTACCATCTTTCTGGATGAGATAGGCGAACTTTCGCTGGCCAGTCAGGTGAAGCTGCTACGTGTACTGCAGGACCAGACCTACGAGGTGCTGGGCGACAGTCAGACCCGCCGGACCGATGTGCGAGTGGTCTGCGCTACCAATGCCGACCTGCGCAAGATGGTGGAGGAACATACCTTCCGCGAGGATCTGTTCTTCCGCATCAACCTGATCAATCTGCATCTGCCTCCCTTGCGGGAACGTAAGGAGGATATCCCCCTGCTGGTGGATCACTTCCTGCAGATGGCCTGCGCAGCGAATAACCTGCCCCTGGTAAAGGCATCTGATGATGCTATTGCCTACCTGCAAACACTACCCTTCAGCGGTAACATCCGTGAGTTGAAGAACCTGGTAGAGAGGGCATTGCTGATGCGAAGCCCCCTCCCAGCTCCCCCATTGGGGGAGGGCTCATCCCGTGAACTCTCCGTAGCGGATATCCGAAATTCTGTATCAGTTTCTCAAAATCGCGATATAGCACTCCCCCAAAGTGGGAGCGTGGAGGGCGCTTCCCTGGACTCTATGGAGCGTACAGCTATTGCAGCCAGCATAGCCAGACACAACGGCAACCTGTCACTGGTAGCCAAGGAGTTAGGCATCAGCCGTGGTGCCCTGTACCGTAAGATAGAGAAGCATGGACTTTAAAAAGTGAAGAGTGAAGAGTGAAGAATCTTCGCTAACCGTAAACAATGTTCAATGGTCAATGGTCAATGTTCAATGGTCAATGTTCAATGGTCAATGTTCAATGGTCAATGTTCAATGAAAAATAATAACCACTAACCGCTAAAATAAATTGAAACTTAAGTACTACTTCCTCGTCCTGGCTTTGAGTATAGCCGCCCTGATGGCAGTTACACTATACGCTACGTTCAACAGTCATCCCAGACTGTTCTACATAACGGAGGGGGCTGTCGTGCTGATGGCGCTTTACCTGTGGCTCTTTTACCAGAAGACACTACGCCCCTACGACACACTGGTCAGCGGTATTGAACTGGTACGCGACCTGGACCTGACAACCCGACTGGCACCAACGGGCCAGCACGAGGCAGACATCATTGTACGCACCTTCAACGAACTGCTGACACGCCTGCGCACCGAGCATCTGACACTGGAAGAGCAATACACCTTCCTGAGCCTGCTTATCAACGCATCCCCCATGGGCATTGTGCAATGTGATGTAGACGGTAACATAACATCTATGAACCCTGCCGCCAAGCAGATGCTGTCGCCATCCATTGAGGAAGCCCTGCATAAACTGCCCCTCGGACAGGAGACAACGGTGCGCCTGCCTGGTGAGCCTCAGCTCTTCCGCATCAACCACCTCTCCTTCCCCGACCGTGGTTTCCAGCATCCCTTCTACCTGATAGAATCTCTGACGGATGAGGTCCGCAAGGCGGAGAAGGCTGCCTACGAACGTGTTATCCGCATGATAGCACACGAGGTTAACAATAGTGTGGCAGGAATAGTGGGTATCATTCAAAATTCAAAATTTATAATTCAAGATTCTTCCAAGAACGCAAAAGAACGCTTGATGGACCTTTCTGAGTTCGTTACGCGCTTTGCTAATGTAGTGAAGATACCACAGCCGCAGTTGCAGCTTTGCGACCTAAGCGAGGAGGTGGATGCCTGCCGCCCCTTCCTGGAGAGTCTATGCAATACAGCAAGCGTCAGGTTAGAATTCCAACTGACAGATGAAGCGGCACCCGTCCGCCTAGATACCATCCTCTTCCAACAGGTTCTGATTAATATTGTAAAGAATGCTATAGAGAGTATTGGAAGCCCCCTCCCTGCTCCTCCTTTGGGGGAGAGTCCTAGCTCTATTACCATTAGTGTGAAATCTACTCTACCCTCTCAACAGAAAGAGACACTCCCCTCGGGGAGCGGGGAGGGGGCTTCTCTTACCATCACCGATAACGGACGTGGCATTTCGGCGGAGGCTGCCCAGCATCTCTTTACACCTTTCTACTCTACCAAGCCACAGGGACAGGGCATTGGTTTGCTGCTCATACGCGACATACTGACGTCGCATGGCTGCACCTTCAGCCTGCTAACAGACCCTACGGATCATCTGACACGCTTCACCATTAACTTCCCCCGATTATGAGAAGTGCTGCCCTACTCCTTTCCCTGTTGATGGCTCCTGTGCTCTATGCGCAAGAGGTGCAGGTACAGAAGCAACACAGCCTGAAGAAGTGGGGCGTGCCGGCAGGTAACTATAGCGGCATCACACATATACAGGACGACCGCTATGCTTTGATAAGCGATAAGCAGGAAGCGGACGGATGGACGGAAGTGAGCATACGGTTTCTGCCTTCGGGAGAGATAGAGGAAGTGCAGTTCATAGCCCAACACTACAACACGCAGACATTAGGAAAGGCACGTGACAGCGAGGGTATTGTATATGTACCGGGGAAGGGCTTCTATGTATCGGCAGAGAACGACCAGCAGATACTGGAACTCACAGAAGACGGTACAGCAACGGGACACGGCCTTTCTGTTCCCGACTGCTTCAGTACCGCCAATATCTTTCCTAACTACGGCTTTGAGGCATTGGCCTATGACACCCAGCAGGGCATCTTCTGGACAACAACAGAACAGGGACTGCGTACAGACGTTACGGCTCCCAGCACACCAGAGAACCCACAGCCTACCCTACTGAGGTTGCAATCCTTCAGTGCCGACGGAAAGCCTCTCTGCCAATATGCCTACAAGACAGATGCGCCCATCACAAGACGTACTCCCAGACATTATGCTTTTGGCGTACCTGAGCTGCTGGCAGTAGATGATACCACCCTATTGGTGATGGAACGCGAACTGAACGTTCCTCAGAACTATAATGGTGCCAAGTGCCACATACGTATCTATAGCGTGAATCCACGTTTGGGTGAACCTATAACAGACCTTACCCAACCGTTACAGGATATGGATGAAAAGAAATTCCTTCCCAAAAAGCTACTCTATGCGTTCAGCACAGGAATCCGCTTTATAGGAAGGAAAAACCTTGCCAATTATGAGGGGATGTGCTTAGGACCTCGATTGGAGGACGGCCGTCAGACCATCCTGCTCATCTCCGATTCTCAGAACCGAGCCGGTAATCCTCTCTATCATCTGAAAGACTATATCAAAGTGATAGTTATTTAAGGGGTTAGCGGTTAGGGGTTAGCGGTTAGGGGTTAGCGGTTAGTGGTTAGCGGTTAGGGGTTAGCGAATTTTCGTTTATTGTTTACCGTTTACCAGAAAAGGGTGACATAAGCCTTGTATTATGCACTAAAACGCTACTTTCTTTCCGTTCTGGATATATATTCCCTTGGGCAATTTTGAATTTTGAATTTTGAATTCCGAATTCACCCTACGGCCTGTAAGGTCATACACAGCGGTAGTAGATTCTTCACTCTTCACTCTTAATTCTTCATTTAAAGATGTTGGGTCGCTGATCTCTATTGAAGTATAGGCAAAGGGAACAGGACTGCTCATTGGAGTAGGTGGAATCTCGGAAAGGCAGAGCAGATATCTACCTTCATACTGTGGTGTGAAGGAGAAGGTAACGTGGTTGGCAATAGTAGCTCCGGACTTCAGATAGGCGCCTGAGGTAAGGTTATCCAACTGTTCATACCCTTCTGGTAAGTCATCAGAAGATGTAACCTTTTCCCACGCCTCCTTAGGATTATCATTACCAATGAAGTAAGGAGTGATTATAAGGGTTCCCTGATACTCAGAGCCGCTGTTACGGATGGTAAGGGTGAGGTCGTTAGGTGTGCCTATCTCTCCTGTTCCGCGGGTAATCTCGCACTTGCTAACCCTAAGCTTTGAGACAGAAGGAGTAGATGAAAGCGTTGATACACCGTTCTGGATGACCCAATCTACGTACATCCTCTCGCCGCCAAGGTTCTGCCATGAGCTATTGGGAACGGTATTGCATATATAATAAGGATAGAGCCTGTAAACGCCATCGGGGAGACTTAACCCTGTCTTGGGTATGATGACATAATAATAATAGTTTAGTTCTGTTTCCACGTTAACAGGCAGATACCCGACTTGAAGCGGATGTAAGTTCCCGTCTTGGGTGCGTAAAACCAAGTCAAACTGGAAGGTGGCCTTCGGATATAAGAGGTTTGTATATAAATAATTCCATGTAACCTGATATTCGTCGCCCAAATCTATAACGTTATAATTAGTCATGTTAGTCAATTGAGGCAGATCATCGGCTGCTACGGTGCCTTCAGTAGGCGGCTGGATGCCGATAACAGCTTCTTGGCTCATACAGAAACCTACACCGGCAACCGTAATGCCGGATACATTCTGAGCGTAGGGATTGAGCACGGAGAGTGAGAAGTAATCCTCGTAATAGCCGCCCCATCCCCAGTTGATGTGGAACATTCCGTTTCCGTCATAACCATCACAGACAAAGGCATGGCCGCCAGAGTCGGACTGACCGGCATAGACTACAGGGCGGTTGTTGGCCAGCTCCTGATAGATGACGTTCTCCCAGTCGCTGATGCTGTAGCCTAAACGGTTTATAATACGTACACCCTTGTCGTACCCGAAGTAATTACGCAGGGCCTGAGCCACATATGAGGTGTAGGACAGAGAGATATTGGGACTGTACGACATCTGTACCGACTGTCCGCAATAGAGCATCAGACGGGCAACGGCCATTATATTGTTACGGGTCACGCCTGCTGCGGTACTTCCGTCACTGTTGGTCAGCTGATCACACATATTGTCCCAGTCGAAGGACATTGGGGCGAGGGCTGACATCTCAAAATCCTCTACCAGTCCATTCCCGGTGTCAAGGTTACTTACTGAGTAACCATAGCCCGGAATCTCTGTTGAGGGTTCCTTGGGCCATTGGTGGTAGTTCATTACCTGAGCCATAGCAGTAGCCACACATCCCGTTACGCAGCTCTTGCCGGCATACTGTACAGCCTGACCGTTGTAGCGGGGGCATAGCATATTGTAGAGGGGGTCCTGATCCCAATGCGTGGTTACAAGGGGGGCTATTGCAGCCTTGCCCGCACGTGTTCCTCCCTCAGTATCTGTTATCTGAGCATCCCCTAATGCCTCAATGGCCTGACTGTAGCCCTTCAGCCACCAACGCATATTATCCGGCATACGGTCCCAGTCCATGTGGGATGACATGCTGTAGCCCAACACAGGCAAGGCACGCTCATCGCCACTGGCAATAACATATCCGCCACCCTGAATGTCAAAGACATAGAGGTTAGGAATATCCACACTTACAGGATTCATCCTGAGTTGCTGTTTGGCTCTATGGGCACGGTCCACTACGGGGGCTGACTTCAGATAAGAAGTAACGCGTTTCAGAGCTTCTTGCTGGCTGATAGGCTGTGCATTGATAACAAGGCAGATAGCCAATAGCATTAGGAGTAGATGTGTTCTCTTCATATTGATATAGAATTTATTGATATCTGCGGACAAAGATACAAATTTTAATGAAAAGTGAAGAATGAAGAGTGAAAATTCATAGTTTAGTTGACAAGTAAACGAGTTGACGAGTTGACAAGTTGTTTGCTAACCGCTAAACACTAACCGCTAACCACTAACCACTAACAACCAGTAAGGCCGCAGGATAACCCGCGGCCTCACAAGCAATATACACTTATTAGTCAAATGATAATAAACAATCTACCATTCTTCTTCCCAGATATTCTTGCTACTGATAACACCCTTGGTTAGGATCTCGTTCTCTTCTACGATCTCCTCATCACCCCAAAGCTCCATACTTGTAGCCTGCATTACCACTTTTCGCATCTGTAGCTGAAAGACGATAGTCTCTGGACTTATATATCTTTTCATAAAAATATCTCCTATTATTTAAAACAAAACTTTCTTACTATTCTGGATGTATATCCCATTCTTTAATTTGGAATTTTGATCTTTGAATTTGGAATTCACTTTGCGCCCACTCAAGTCATACATAGCGGTAGCAAATTCTTCACTCTTCACTCTTAATTCTTCATTTAAAGAGGTTTCCTCCTCGCCAAATGGATAGAATTCCTTGACAGCATTACCTGCCACCTGCAGATAGACTTTTCCTGCAGGAATAGTTACGGAATTGCTTACAGGATAGAATCCTACGCCCTTGCTCTTGTTAGCCAGAGCATAGATGCCACTACCGCCTGTAACTGTTCCGTCAGAACCAAGCAGACTATTACCTGTTGCATTGGCAGTAGCGGTGCTACTTACCTTATTATAATATGTACCACCAATGATTACGGCTGTACCTGCAGGGACATCATCAATCTCAGACAGATGCAGATAGTTTCCGTTCAACGATCCAATATAAGCCTGAGCATCACCATTCAGTCCCCAATCATTATCAGCATCATACATTGTTGTGTAACCTGCATCACCAACGTAGAGAACCTGCTTGGATGTTGTACCATAAACAGGCATTGCATCTGTACCAAGAGTCTGAGTATAGACAATAGATGTTTGGTCGCCGTTCAAGAGGTAACACAGCTCACCGCTAGAGATAGGATCGTCTGTATTGATAACGGCTACCTTACCCTGGTTACCGGCGTTAGTAGTACAGAGGTCTACGACGTTACGGAGAACAATGTTCGTGTTGCGACGAATCAAGTTGTAGCCATTTCCATCAACACCGGTTACCTCACCTATGTTCCAGCATCCTTTCACATCTACCTCGCCGTCAACATTACGCTGGCCGGTCCAGGCACAAATGGCAGCGCTCTCACCACCATTGCCTGTGATGTTACCCTTGTTCCATAGGTTGTAGAGTTTCAGACCTACATTAGTTCCCTCGACGCTGCCAAGGATACCTGCAGCATTCTTACCTGAGGTGGTTACGGCGGCTTCGTTACCACAGTTGCGAATAATAACAGTTGCGCCCGTATTAACAGAATTAACACGGCCTACAACACCTGCCACGAAATTCTTGTCATGCGTTACAGAGCAACTTTCATCGATGATAAGGTTCTCAATGACAACCTCATTGTTAGTAGTACCATTTGAATCTGTACCGCCACCACGAACAGAACCGAAGAAGCCCTGACCATCATTTTCACGATTAGCGAGAGAATTTGCTGTGGTCAAAACCATACCCTTAATACGGTGTCCCTGACCATCGAAATGACCAAAGTACTTCTGTGTATTAGTACCAATAGGCATGTGTGCATCAGCAACACCACCAAAGTCAATGTCAGCATCCAACTTGACCTTCATAGCACCATGACCAATCTTAACCATGTGAGAGAACCATTCTACCTGAGCAGGAGTGCTGAGGTGATAGAAGCCATCTTCGCTTTTGACAACGTACTCCTCATTGATAGCACCACAAACAGTGCAATAGCCTGTAGCAGGATCAAACTGATGTGGGTCACGAGAACCGCCATCGGTATTGCTATATACAACTGAACCCTTAGGAGTACCATCACAGTTGAGGTCGGCCACCTGATAAACCTTCATTCCGCTTGCATTGGGCATAGGTATAGAATTGGGATCAGAAAGATCTTGGGTGAACTCATCACCTAATGAAACTTCTTTTCGATTCATCATTTCTATACCGTGATTCAAGTAGTAGCAGAGCTCGCCACTGTGAAGTGGGTCGGCAGTTTTGAATCCACCAGAAGGAATGTTTGATTGCGACTGCATGTTAGAAGCCGTATAATTCAAATCGTAGGTGTTCAATACACTGCGATTTTGACCGCGAAAGATATTATTGCCGCCATCAATCTTATTCAAAGTGCCAATACTGTAGCTACACCATACCTGAGCATTTCCTGAAGCGGATTTATTATAACCAACAAAAGCAACAGTAAAATTGCTTGTAGCGTCAGTAATAATGCTTCCAGTATTAACACAGTTGTGCATCTTAAAGAATGGGCAAGCTGTACTGTTATCTTGGTTTTGTCCTGCTCCGAGGATACCAGCCGCAACTCCATTCTTCGCATGAACTGTTGCCTTGTTTACACAGTTTAATATTGTAAGATTCTTATTGGCTAATACCTTAATAGTTCCTATCAGACCTCCGACTCTATTCTTTCCTGTAATAGAGCAATTGGAGTCAATGATGATGTTTTTAATTTCTGCATTGCCACGAACCCAGCCAAAGAAACCGACATTATCCTGGTCGGGCAAATTGATGACCATATTGCTGATAACATGGTGATTCCCGTCGAACGAACCATCAAACTTGTGACTATCGTTCTGACCGATAGGTGTGTGCGACTGACCTTTGTAATCAATGTCAGCTGTTAGGACTGCTTTAGCTGTTGTATTTCCAGCTTCAATGTAATCGGCAAACTATTCGACGTCATTAACAGAGCCAAGCTGGTAAACGCCGTCAACTTGTGTGGGTTCGTCCCATGCAAAGAGTGGATACCCGGTCATCCATGTCCCAACAATGAATGCTAAGCGTAATAATGATCTCTTTTTCATCTTTGGATAAATTAATTATAGGTTAAAAACGTATCACTTTTACCATTCTAATACCGTTAATTAGTGCAGGTTTAGTATAAAAATCACACTATTTGATGTCGAAATTATACATTTCTGTACTTTCTTGTTTATATAATATAGTTAATTTGTGTTAATTACTGCAATATTTTTATAACGTTTCCTATATACATTGTATAATATTGCAGAGTAATGTGCTGATTTTGTTGATTTATGATATGGATTATATATTCTTAACATTAGCACACAATAAAATAATTATTCTATTTCTACCTGGAAAATTTGGATTTCCTTAAACGAAGATGTATCTTTGCAGTAAGGAAATTTCTATTCCAAACTTTGGGATGGCGGTTTCAGAGTTTGGAATGGCCGTTCCAAACTTTGGAATATACATTCCAGACTTTGAAACAGAAAATTTGTAACAGAGTAAAAAGAATCAAATAACCGAGGAAAATAATATGGGAAGTTATGTACTGAAAAAGATGCCGAACGGAATGGGAAAAGGTGACTGTGCCCTCTACCCTAAACTTATGATATATAATATGTTTGACGATGAGGAGGTTATCAAACGTATTCATGAATACTCGCCTGCCTTTAGCGAGGGCGTGATACGTGGCGTACTGGATGCATTGGCTTATACCATGAAGTCTGTGCTGCCTATGGGGCATAGCATGAAGATTGACGGCTTGGGCGTCTTCTCGCTGGCACTGGGTTTTGATGAAAATCCTGAAGCAGGCTATAATGTTGACGACGAAACGGGCGAGGTAAAACAGAAAGAGAAATACCGTCATGTCTGTGCCAAGAATATCAACTTCAAGGTGGATCAAAAACTCATAGACGAGATAAACAGACATACCACTTTCGAGCGGCATGCCTCAACTGTAAGTCAACAAAACGCAAGTGATTCAACATTAGAGCAAAGGAAGAATAAAGCTATCCAATTTATTGAGAAACAAGGCTTTATTATGCTTGACGAATATGCGCAGATTAACCATCTAAGTCGTACCGGCGCCAGCAGAGAACTGAAACTCCTGACCGCTGACCCAACCTCTGGAATAAAGGAAAGAGGAAGAGGATCACATAAAGTGTGGACACTATCAGAATGAAGAATGAAGAGTGAAAATTCATAGTTTAGTTGACAAGTAAACGAGTTGACGAGTTGACAAGTTGTTTGCTAACCACTAACCGCTAACCACTAACCGCTAACCTCTAACCGCTAACCACTAACCGCTAACCGCTAACCACTAACCGCTAACCACTAACCGCTAACCGCTAACCGCTAACCACTAACCGCTAACCGCAAAAAAATATGGAAGACTGGAAAGATAAACTTAGCGCCCTGACGGGTGTTCCTGTGCCGGAAGTCACAGAGAAAGATATATATGAGGAAGAGGATGATGATCAGATTAAGACCTTACCACCCAAGCAGCAGAAGCTACGTCTGGCTATGGAGAGAGCCGGCCGGGGTGGTAAGACCGTTACCATCATACGTGGCTTTGTAGGTTCAGAAGATGATATGAACGCCCTCTGCAAACTGTTGAAGCAGAAATGCGGTGTAGGCGGAACGGCCAAGGACAGTGAGATTATCATCCAAGGCGACCATCGCCCTCGCCTACTGGAAATCCTGAAAAGCGAGGGATACAGCAACAGCAAATAGACCCCCTAACCCCCTTTAGGGGGAATTTTGATAAGCGGTTAGCGAAACTATCCTCTTGCCCCTAACCTCTTGCTCCTTGCCCCTAATGAAAACATAAATCATTCATTTTTTTTATAAAAAATGTTTGATTATCAAAACCTTTGTGTATATTTGCAGCGATTAAACCTTAATATTATGAATAATATAATCAACTATTGTGTAGCAAGGAGCAAGAGATTAGCTCAGACTTCGCCCCAACTCATAGGAATATATACTGAAACACGTGTATAACTATCCTCTTGCCCCTAACCACTTGCCCCTTACCCCTATAAAAAGCCTTGAATAAGAAAACATATTATAGCTAAACCATTATTAACTTAACTAACAAATCACTATTATGAGGAAACAATTACTTTGGACATTCCTAATTGCCCTGATTGGGCTGATAGGAAACAGTATGGGCGTTTGGGCCCAGGAAGTTCCAGAACCTACCGCACAATGGAACTTCAACAATGCAGATGACCTGATGGCACCCGACAAGGGTAGCCTGAAGATGATTCCTGCTATTTTGGGAGCTAAAAGCATTACGCTTTCTACCCTTAGCGATGCAAAGATTGTGCAGACAGACGGTCCCTCTGCCGAGGAGAAGGCTATACTGGTACCTGCTGCATCTGCCCTGAAGGTAGAACGTGCAGAAGGCGCAGAGGCTTCACAGTCCTACACCATCATGATGGACATCATGGTTACCAATGCCGGACCTTTCGATGGCTTGTTCCAGACAGCCGAGGACAACGGCAACGATGGTGACCTGTTCATCCATGACAGCAAAATCGGTATCGGCTCCTTTAACAATGGCGGATACTTCGGGAAAATCAATGCCAATACATGGTATCGCGTAGTTCTTACTTACCGAGACGGTAGTAACATTCTCTATTTAGAGGGCAAGAAACTTATCTCTTCCGCCCCCGATGCCAATGACCGCTTTAAGATGCAGCCCTTCGGCTTCTATCTGTTCTGCGACGAGGACGGCGAGAAACAGGATACCTACGTATCTCAGGTAGCATTCTGGGAGAAATCGCTTACCGACAGCCAGATAACTGCATTGGGTAGTATCACACCTCCCGTTATAACAGAGATTGCTACTGCCGAGGATTTGGTCAACTTTGCCAGATTCGTAAACGAGGAGAATAGCGAAGCTAATGCTGTTCTGACAGCCGACATCACTCTGACAGAACCTTGGGTGACACCCATTGGTATTGACGGCAAGCCCTATTCTGGTGTCTTCAACGGACAGGAGCACAAGATTACAGGCTTCAATGCAACAAGTACAGGTAAGTTCGGACTCTTTGGCGTTACCAGTTCTGCTAATATCAGCAACCTCAGTGTAGATGGTACACTTACTGTAACAACAGGAACAGGATCAGGAATTATTGGATGGTCAACATTCAGTACTATCTCAAATGTACACTCTACCCTTACCATAAATGTTATAGAAGCCGGCACCCACCATGTTGCAGGCGTTGTAGGTTCAGCACAAGGCGGAAACACCATTAGCGGCTGTACCTTTGCAGGCTCAATGGAAGTAGTTACAGGAAACAACGACAACTTTGCAGGCGTTGTATCATACCTTGGAGGCGACCGTGTAGAGTATTGTACCAACTACGGCAGCATCAAATATGCCGACCTTAACTGTGCTGCAGGCGGCATTGCCGGTTACCTCAACAACACGGGCTCTACCATAAAGGGTTGCTTGAACATGGGTTATATATCATGCGATGCATACGAAGGAACTCCCACATTCGGCAGTGCCATCGTAGGTAGGCTGAGGACATTTGATGCAGCAAAACTGACAGGCAACTGCTGGCTTGCAGGTAGCGCCTATGGTGCAGGCAGGAACGATAGCGGAACGGATGCCCTGACAGCCACAAGTTTCACTGACGATCAGTTGGCCACTGGTAAGGTTTGCTACCTGTTGAACGGTGATCAATCAGAAATTGGCTGGTATCAGACTATAGGAGTTGACCAGGGACCTACACTGGATCCTACACGCGGACAAGTATATATGGTAGGACGCAAGCATTGCAACGGCGATGTCTATGAGGAGTCCACCTATACTAATACACCTACAGAGTTTACTCAGGACGACCACAATATAGTTGACGGATTCTGCGACTATTGCGGACTCTTCTTCGAAGACGGACTTACACCCAATGCCGACGGCTACTATGAGATTGCCAATGCCAGGCAGCTCACATGGTTTGGCACAAAGGCAAACAAGGGAACTCTTGATGCCAACGCCATACTGACGGCCAATATTGACATGGATGGCGTAACATGGGCTCCCATCGGCAATGAAGCAAAACCCTACACTGGTACATTTGACGGTAGAGGATTCGTCATCTCTAACTTTACCCTGACCACAACGGCTAACGATGCAGGTCTGATTGGCGCTGCTGCCAACGGTGCTGTCATCAAGAACTTCACTATAGAAGGCAATATTAACAGCACGCACCAGTTTGTCGGTGTTGTCGGCTCAACAAGAGGTGGTACTACTGACATCAGCAACATACACAGTAAACTCAACATCAAGACCACCCAGTCAAGACAAGGCGGTATCCTGGGAAGCAACCAAGGTGGTGGAACAGTGAATATTGACTGTTGTATCTATTCCGGAACCTTTAGTCCAAATGGAGGCAACATTGGCGGCTTTGTTGGACTTGCGCTCAATAGCAGTAGTGCTATAATCAACATCACCAACTGCTTGTTCGAAGGAACAATCGGAGACGGTACGACAGATGGCGATTACGGAGGCATAGTTGGCTACTGTAATTCAGGCAAAGTAACAATCAAGAACTGCCTCTCTGTCGGTAATGTAAACGCTGCAAGCGCCGGTCAGTTCTTCGGTACACTTAACAACAGCAACACCTCCTACGCCGGTAAGAACTATTACCTAAGTGGTGCTACCAAGGGCAAAGGAAGCGGATCAGAGAAGGGAATTATGCCTGAACAAACAGACGAGAACATACTCGCCAACGGCGAGATTACCTGGAAGCTGAACGAAGAGTCATTCATTGATCCCGTTTGGCATCAGATTATCAGTGTGAACACATATCCTGTTCCCTATGGCGACATCTATGGCCTTGTATATCAGACAGACAACGAAGACTACGAGAACGCCAACCCCGATGATCCCTCTTCTGTAGCATCCTTCATCAGTTCGTGCATCACTAAAGAGAATGACTTTTTGGAGGAGATTGTAGCATATAAGGGATTAACAGATGCATACAAGGCTGAAATCCAGTCATGGGAGGATATTACAGAGCTCGACAAGTTCCTTGCTGCCTATAAGGAAGCCAGCGAGATTAAGCAGAACATCAAGACATCTGCTGTCAACTATGAAGCCTATGTAAAGACTTGTCAGGATGCAGCCAAGTATATAGAGGACAATAGCTTGGAAGGCGAATGGACTGAGTTCCTTCAGGCTTACCTTGATCCCGATGATGCAATAGAGCCGAACAATGATTATCCCAACGGAAGCTATGCCTTCATCATGGATAACATGAACCTGGACGATGAAGCCATTGAGGCCGAGATGACCTTTGTGAATCAGATGCTGGAGAATGCCATCGCAGGTGGCATCACATCTGGAACCGAGATAACCCGCCTGCTGGTTAATCCAGACTTCAAGGACGGTTACGAAGGATGGACCGTTGAATTTGAAGGCGGTACTGCAAGCGTAGCCGGCAAAACAGAAATCATGCCTATTGCCGAAGGCTTTAACAACAAGATTTTCAAGGCTTCCCAGACACTCAAGGAAATACCCAACGGTATCTATATGACTACTGTCAACGGTCTGTTCCGTGCCGGTACTGATGTTGCATGTCCGTTCTACGCCGGTCAGTTCTATATGAACAATACCTTCAACTATTTCATGTCTCCAGGCGAGGATTATATCAGCTTAGCCGAAGCCGAGATTGGCGAAAACTGCCTCGGAACAGAAGGCGGCGATGCTGAATATACAATTGAATATAGCGTTGTTGGTTATGTTCCCAATGGAAGGAACGGCTGTTCTGTTGCCTTCAATGCAGGACGTTACCTGAACTTCTGTGCAACCGAGGTTACTGACAGCACGCTGACAATAGGAATGCGTAACCTGGCAACTGGTCTTGCCAGTGACTGGATGCCCTTCGGCAACATTCATGTTTACTATCTGGGTAAGGAAGAAGAGGCCAACGAGAAGCTAACGGATGTACTGAACGGTTTCGTTGCCCGCGCCCAAATCATTATAGACTTTAAGTATGATGAATTTGATAAGTTCAACCAGTATCCCAACGTTTCACAAGCCCTGAAGAACCAGCTTCAGGACCTAGTGGCAGCAGTAGCGATTGCAGATACAGGCAAGAAAAAGTTGGAACTTATCAACAGCTTCTCTGAGCTCTTTAACGAAGTACTTACCACTCGCAAGGCTTACATCGCAATGTTTGACGCATCCATCAAGCTGAGTGATTTCCTTGGCGATATGGATGGTAAAGGTATGATATCTGATGATATTTATAATGAGTGGGACAAGGAGATTGTGTCCGCTCAGGATCATTTTGTCGATGGAGATGTCACAGCCGAAGAGGCTCTTGCCATTGCAGACAAGCTGAACAATGCCGACCTGATAGACATTCCCAAGGTGGATGGCGTATATCAACTGTCTACGGCAAAGCATCTGATTATCTTCGCAGGCGTTGTCAACATGGGTATGAACACATCAGATGCTGTTCTTGCTGATGACATTGACATGACAGATTGCGAATGGAACGAGCCCATCGGATTCTGGGGCGACAAAGGCATTGGCTATAAGGGTCACTTCGATGGACAGAATCATATAATCAGCAACTTCAACGTCTCTTCAACACAGAACTTCTACGGTCTGTTCGGTGTACTCTCAACCAATGCCATTGTAGAGAACTTCTCCATCTATGGCGAAATGGACAATGCAGCTAATCAGCAGTACATGGGCGTAATTGGTTATGCTCGTGACGAGAACGTAACCATCCGAGACATCCACAGCTATATGGATTTCGCTAACGCAAGAGAGGGTGGCAGACAAGGTGGTATCTTGGGATGTGCTGACAATGGAACAACCAACATCATTCGTTGTACATACTCTGGCACCTTCAATTCAACTGACGCCGGAGGCGGTGGTAACTATGGCGGTATTGTAGGATATGCCAACAATAACGCAGCAGCCGTCCTCAACATTACCAGCTGTCTGTTCGATGGTCAGCTTAACAACACTGCTACAGCACCTGGTAACTGTACATTTGGCGGCATGGTAGGTTATTGTAACTCTGCCACTACTACCATTAAGAACTGTTTGTCTATCGGAACAGTGAATTCTCCCAGAAACGGCCAGTTCTTCGGTGCCCTGAATGGTGGCAACTCCAAGATTTTCAATAGCTATTGTAAAGGCGAGAACATCAACGGTTCTGGTAGTGGAAGAACAGCAACACCACAGGAGGTTACCAAAGTTGATGACAAGACACTTGCAAGCGGCGAGATTTGCTACAAGCTGAATGGTGACCAAACCGTTATTGACTGGTACCAGACCATTGGAGAGGATAAGTATCCCGTTCTGAACAATACCCGTAAATTGGTAATTTATGATACGGTTCTTGGCTACCATAATCCAACTCAGGATGAGGAGGACGGAATAAGCGAACCCACCCCAACCCTCTTCGATGGCGAGGGAGCTGTTTACGACCTTAGCGGAAGAAAGATGTTCAATGGTCAATGTTCAATGTTCAATGGATTAAAGAAAGGTATTTATATCATTAATGGAAAAAAGGTTCTCTTCTAATCCATAACAAAAAAGAGAATACTCTCTGACAATAACTTCTGCGTCATGGCTTCTGCAGCTGTGGCGCAGATTTTTTTGCCCCATTGGCTAACGCCAAAGGGAACTAGCGGTCGGAAGTAAAAATAAATCTCCGTTTTATTTTGTATTTCAGTCAGTTTACACTACCTTTGGCCTTTCGTAAGAAAAAAGTATAAAAAATATAACTATATGAGAAAACATGGACTTCTGATACTCCTGACCGTCCTGATGGGCATTGCAGGAAACAACATGACGGTGATGGCACAGAGCGCTAAAGACGCCTGCACCAGTATTATGGTAGGCAAGAAAGCATCTGCCGACGGCAGCGTTATCACCAGCCATACCTGCGACTCGTGGTACCGTACCTGGATGAATATGGTTCCTGCACAGGACTATCCACGCGATACCATCATGAGTATCTATGAAGGCACCATGCATACCGAGCATGCCGATGACCGTACAGGCGTCAAGGAGAAAGGACAGATTCCACAGGCTAAACATACCTACCGTTACCTGAATACCGCCTACCCTTGTCTGAACGAACATCAGCTGGGTATTGGTGAGACTACCTATGGCGGCAGAGACACCATGGAGAACAAGGCGGGCATGTTCATGATAGAGGAACTGGCACGTGTAGCCCTGGAACGTTGCACCACAGCACGTGAGGCTATCCGTCTGATGGGCGAACTGATAAAGAAATACGGTTATGGCGACTCAGGCGAGTGTCTGACCATTGCCGACCCCAACGAGGTTTGGATTTTTGAGGTACAGGGCGAAGGTCCTAAGAAAATTGGTGGTGTATGGGCTGCCCAACGTATCCCCGATGATGAGATTGCCGTCAGCGCCAACGTCAGCAGAATCGGCAAGATAGACCTCTCAGACCCCGACCACTTCATGGCCTCTGACAATGTCTTTGAGGTGGCCCGTAAGATGAAACTGTGGGACGGCAAGGAGGATTTCTCTTTCTGGAAGGCATACAGCGGTGGCAACTACTATGACGAGCCCAAGAACTATTCTGTTCGTGAGCTATACATCATGCAGCAGTTGGCACCTTCTAAGGGTTTTACAGCCGATATGGAGGAACTGCCCGTGAGCGTGCGTCCTGATTCATTGGTAAGCGTAGAGCGTGTAGCCAAGTTGCTGGGTTCTTATTACGAGGGAACAGACCAGAGCCTCTCCTGCAAGATAGACAGTCTGGCTGCCAAGTCAGAGGTAAAGGGCAAGGCCATGATTACCAACCCATGGATGAGACCCGATGAGATAACACTCTATGGCAAACTGCTGAACGACTCCACCCTGCAGAACATACGTACCGTCAGTGTATCATGGTGTGCCTATAGTACCATCATTCAGCTGCGTTCCTGGCTTCCCAACGAGGTGGGAGGCGTAGCATGGATCTGTCTGGACAATCCTGGTGAATCACCTCGCTTCCCTATCTTTGCAGGAAACACTACCCTGCCCACCATGCTGGACATCTGCGGTCAGCACCGCCTGCGTGACGATGCAGCACTTTGGCATTACCGTCAGGCCAACCGTCTGGCAACCGTCAGATGGGCCAACAGCCGTAAGGACATAGAGAACGGACAGCAATACTTCCTTGACAAGGGCAAACGTGAACTGCCCTTTGTAGAGCAGACATGGCAGTCACTTACCAACGAGGATGAGAAAAATACCTTCCTGGACGGATACACACGTGACTTCTTCGGTGCCACCGTCACCCGCTGGGATGAGCTGTACCGCAAGTTCACCCGCCAGTTGTGGGTAGGATTCTAACCCAATGTCTGCATATCCGTCTTAACCCATCACCACGTCCAGTACCATCATCAGGACGAAGCCGATGGCGAAGCCTATGGTGCTGAGGTTGGAATGCTGACCGCCGGAGGCCTCTGGGATAAGTTCCTCTACTACCACATAGAACATGGCTCCTGCAGCAAAGGCCAGCATATAAGGCAGTACGGGCAATAGCTGTGAGGCCAGCAACAAGACGGCAACAGCTCCTATAGGCTCTACGGCGCCACTCAGGGAGCCAATCAGGAAGGACTTCCACTTGGAGTTTCCTGCTGCCCTCATGGGCATGGAGATAATGGCACCCTCCGGCACATTCTGGATGGCAATACCCAGTGCCACAGCAAGAGCACTGGCCAGAGAGATATTAGAGAGTGTGCTTTCTGCTCCGGCAAACACTACACCTACGGCCATACCCTCCGGCAAGTTATGGATGGTAACGGCCAGAGCCAGCATAGCTGTCCTGGACAGATGAGACTTCACGCCCTCCGGCTTATCTGTGCCGATATGCAGGTGAGGCGTCAGTTCATCTATCAATAATAGGAAGCCTATTCCCAACAGGAAACCGACTGCTGCAGGCAGAACAGTTGAGAATTGAGAATTGAAAATTGAGAATTGAGAATTGGAGGGGGTCGCCATCTCCATTGCAGGAATCAGCAACGACCATACTGATGCTGCCACCATAACACCCGAAGCAAAGCCCAACAGCGATTTCTGCAGGCGTACGGACATCTCACCTCGCATAAAAAACACAAAGGCAGAGCCAAGCATCGTACCCAGCAATGGTATCAGAAGACCTATTATCAATGTTGCCATATCTTGTAACTATCTCGGCTGCAAAGATACAAAAAACTATTTCAGTAAACCAATAGAAGAGACAAAAATGCGTTATCCCTTTAACTCAGTCGTTTTACTTTTAGTCTTTGTGCTATCCTGAACAGTTTCATCATCAATAACTACATCATACGCTGATACAGAGGATGTTATCAATAGCATTGTAATCCCGAAAACAAATCTTTGTGTGTTCATAATATATTGTATATTTCAAATATCTTATTACAGGGGCAAGGGGCAAGTGGTTAGGGGCAAGGGGATTGTTGGAAGGTAAAGCAAATCTCTTGCTCCTTGCTCCTTGCTCCAAATTCTGGGTCTCGCACTTGGATGAAATCCGAGTGCAAGGCTCGTGCAAACGAGAGGAGAGCCAAATCTATTTGAGCTTTCCCGAGTGCAGCCGAGGCTCGCAGGCGAAATCCAATTTCGACTGCAAAGTTACGGCAGATAGTAGAATGCCACAATACACAAAAGTGGGTGTTTTGCAGGCACTACCCTACGGCATTTCTAATATATCGTGATTAATGAAAATTGAGTATTATTTACTGAAGAATATTAAAATTTTTCAGAAAACAGTTGTATGTATTAAATAACTTTCCTATCTTTGCCCCTGTCAGGGTGTTCGAGCAGAAGACCGGGAATATATTGAACAACACATATTAATAAGAAATAACATGAAGAAGATGAATTGCGTATTTGTAGCTTTCGATTATAAAAAGCTACTCAGCATTTTTGTTTCGCTATTTTTTTCTATCTCCGTTATTGCCCAAGACAAATACCACGTTGTGGATGCAGAAACAGGCGAAGCCCTTGATGGCGTCTGTTTGTATGTAGCCGATGGCAGAGGGGCATGGACCAACGAGGATGGTGATGCTGAGCTCAAGATAGGAGACAACGAGCAGGTGAAGATTTCGTGCGTCGGGTACAAAACACTTGTGCTTAAGAAGTCCGAGCTGGGAGTCACCATCCAGCTGACGCATTTGTCCAAAGACTTACAGGAAGTAAGCGTCGAATCCAACGAATCGCTCCTCGTACGCTTGGCAAAAAAGCTGAAAAAAGAGACTAATGCCAACCAGAAACACCGCGTGCCTTTCTTCTCGCGTATTACCTTGCAGACGAACGAAGGCAACGAGATGATCGAGTCTTTCCTGGAAGCCGGTTCTGCAGGAATCATCAACCTGATCAAACTCTACAACGGCTTTTACTATAATATCTCGGCTACTGGCCAAGGGGCATCCAACCTGCGCAGGACTAATCTGCACCACATCTTTTGCCTCGGGCCTAACACAGAGAACGATATGTTCTGGAAAGGATATGTGGGACCTTTGCATCCGGGGGTAACAGCCTCATGGCTCAAGAAGAACTATCAGCTTTCCTCCGAGGGCTATACCAACGACAACGGGGAGGGCCTGAGGTGCATCACCCTGACGCCTAAAAAAGGCAGCGACTTGATAGCAGGAAAGATTTACCTCAGACCCAGCTCCTGCGAGTTGGTCTATTTCGAGGGTGAAATATCGGCAAACACCGTCGTTTATGCGGAAGAAACGTCCGCAGTATCCAGGCGCGCCATAAAGTTCTATATCAACTATACCCAACGCGACGGCTTTTCCGAGGTTGATAACATGACGTTTAAGCTTACAGCAAATGGCGTGAAATGCCGCTCGGTGATGATAAACATGGAGAAATACAACGTCCTGCAAGAGCTGACTTGGCCCAGAGATATAGGAAGAAACCTTGTAGAATCCATCGACTATATAGGATATAATCGTAATATGGAGAAGTACCTCTCCGTCATGGCCCGCACAGATGCCGAAAGTGCTTTGGATGAGGGCAAATTCTATGCTATGACCGAGACGGAAGACGGACAATCGAAGGCGAAATGGAGGAATGCCCTTCCGCAAGAGAAAGTCTATCTGCACCTCGACAATACAGGCTACTTCAAGGGCGAGACCATTTGGTTCAAGACCTACGTTGTCCGCACCGACACAGAGCGACGCGGGAACCTTAGCAGCATCCTCTATGTAGATCTGGTCAGTCCGTTGGGTGACGTTATTGAACACAAGAAAATATACGTGACACACGGCATAGGGGCTGGAAGCATTAAATTGGACAATGACGTGTTGCCTACAGGATTTTACGAGCTGAGGGCTTACACCCGCTATATGACCAATTGGAGCCAGAACGCCTGCTTCTCCAGGATAATCCCCATATTCAGGGAGCCTAAGAAGGAAGGCGACTACACCCCCCGTCTGGACAAGGAGACGCGCCTCACGACCATGGAAACAGCCAAGGAGAAGAAACGCTCCTTCTATCCCGAGGGCGGAAATCTGGTGAAGGGACTTCCTGCCCGCATTGCATATATTATAAAAGGTGAGCGCGGAGTGGTGGAGATTCCCGATTCTGCAGACCACGAATCGGTGGATATCGTGATTGATGGTAAATCCCATTCATACAAACTTCCTCAGGCACAGGACGAAGGTATTTCCCTGCGGGTGGATGCTCTTCGCGACGACAGTCTTACGATAGACATCTGGGCAACGTCAGGACTTTCTGGCAAGGAGCTCGGCTATGCACTTATACATAGCGGAAAGGTCCTGAAGTCATTTACGTTCAATGCCCGGGATTACCAGCATTTCTCCATCGCCCGCGATGTGCTGCCCGAAGGCGTTTCGCAGGTCACTGTCTTCGAGACCGAAGGCGGAGCCTTGGCAGACCGCTTCGTCTTCCGCTGTCCGGAATATGCCGACTCCCTGCAGATCCAGACCACCACGACAAAGCTCATGCCCTGCGGCAAGGTATCAATGGACATTACCTCCACCCCCTATACCTCGCTCTCCTTCTCTGCTATGGATGCCAGCAGTGTGGTCAATGGCAAACGGGGCGACATCAAGACGTGGATGTTGCTGGGAAGCGACATCAAGGGATATATCGCCAATCCCGAATACTACTTCGAGAGCGATGATGCTGAGCACCGCCAGGCTGCCGACCTGCTGATGATGATTCAGGGATGGAGGCGTTACGACTGGAATGCAATGAACGGAAAGGGAGACCAGAAGTCGCTACAGCCCTACGAAAGCAAACTGGCTATCGATGGTACTATCAAAGCAAGGAAGGGCACCAATGCAGACGTGGCTGGCGTTACCGTCTCTGCCACTTTGCGAGGCGGCGAGGAAAACATCGGTCTGTCTGCCGTCACGGACAGCACGGGGTATTACGTCATGATCGTTCCCGACATACAGGGAGAGTGGTCAATGAGCATTTCGGCTGGCAAGGGTGGCATCTCAGACAAATACATCATCCCCATCAACCGTCATTTCTCCCCCACTCCCAGGCTTCCCGAGGAGTTCGAAGTCGGACAGATACCCATGGACAACTTCCAACTGCGTCATTGGGACATCCCCGACGATAGCGAAGAAGTCTGGGAGAAATTTCAGGGTGCCCGCACAAAAACGTTGCGCGAAGTTACCGTCAAGTCAAGAAGAATCAACAATCTTGCCTGGAGCGGATTCGCCGACGAAAAGAATGCACAGTTACACTCCACACTCTACTATGACTGCGAGAAGGAAGCCGAGGACTATCTCGACCGTGGCGAAGAACCCCCTACCCTTGTGGATTGGCTCATATCAAAAAACAAGATGTTTCAGGGAGAAACACCAACGGACAAAGCATTATGGGCTGCCGTTTCAGCATCTAACAATATGGTAAGAGATGATTATCCTTTCCTGCCTGGCATGATATTTGATGTCGGCGACCTTTCTTATTTCGACTGGAAATTCGGTGGTGATTACAGCAGTTACGATAACATGGCTCCCAGCTATTGGATTCCTGTATGGCGAGATGGACTCGAAATAAACGGACGCCCCGTCGTATGGATGGTTAATAATCTGTTCTGCACCATTACGAATCTTCAGATAAGGACCAGCACATCTGTTTACGATCGTGTCATTAATATTCCTCCTGAGATAGATAGAGACGGAGTAAGAAAACAGCTAGCAAATAGATTTGTGAAAAGCGCTCAAACTTTTGCACGTTTTTCAAGGCCAAATGTCGATTTGCCTATATTATTGGAAGACCTGAAATCCCTGTACATTGCAGAAGGTCAAAACTTGGCTTACGGCATAACCAAATCGACGGACATTCAAGCCACAAACCCATACGTGGTTTACTGCTACGCCAAGCAAGGCTTTGGAGGGAGAAAGATGAAGGGCATACGCTATACGTCATACCAAGGCTTCGAACCCGTGGAAGTGTTCCAGACGGAAGACTATGGGCAAATGCCTCCGATGAACGACTTCCGCCGCACCCTCTACTGGAATCCCAACCTCTGGACAGACGAGAACGGTAAGGCACACGTTGAGTTCTGGAACAATTCAACATGCACGGATATGATAATCTCTGCCGAAGGTATAACAGAAGACGGCAAGTTCGTCGTAGGAAAATAAAGAAAAAGCCCCTGAGCATCGAGCCCAGAGGCTTTAATTGGGGGGGTGGGTCTATTCGCCCATTGCGAGTGAGTATCCTTTCAGCATACTCAGCCAATCCTGATTGGCGGTGCCGTTTTCCACCATGGCCATGGCCATGCCTATCATCAGCCATTGGGCTGCATGCGTGGCAGGGTCGCCCAGCTCCTTATCGGCATTGATGCCCGTCCGCTCTGCCACACTGCGGATATACACCAGCGTCCCATTCTCGTTGGGCGGTGCCCAGCGGTAGATAATATCCCGTATGGTGCGCAACTTGTACTTCCCGTAGTAGGTATGGCAGAGCAGCCTGAATGCTGCCCGCCAACCCCATTTCATTTCAGTAAACTGGAAGAACTCCTTATCTTCCTGCAAGGTCTTTAAGCCCTGCCACTTATCCTTTGAACGCCTGATGTTTAACGGATTGTTATTTCTAATACCTCTTGGTTCCATTTTATTTCTTTTTATTAATGTTAATTGCTGTTGAATTTGGGAATGCTTCGCTATACGCTGCATCGAGGGCTTTCAAATTTACACGATAGAAGCTGATGCCCGTCGTGA
>CAMKTJ010000001.1 GCA_946415645.1 uncultured Prevotellaceae bacterium | reverse complement strand
CCGTGCTGCTGGTGTTCTTCATGAAGAGTCTGCCTTCAGGTCTTGTGCCGCAGGAGGATCAGGGCGTGTTCTTGGTTGAGATACAAGCTCCGGAAGGCTCCACACTGAAGCAGACCCGTGAGATGGCGAAAGCCGTTGAGGCTAAGGTGAAGAAGATTCCCGAACTGGAGAGTTTCGCTTTAGTCTGTGGTTATGGTATGATATCGGGTGCCGGTTCCAACTACGGTACGATGGTGGTACGTCTGAAGAACTGGGATGAGCGTCCTGGCATGAACCATCTGCTGACGCTCGTCATGTACCGTTTCTACTTTGACTGCCAAGATATCAAGAACTTGCGGGTGATTCCGTTCGAGATGCCTCAGATTCCAGGCTATGGTACCAGTAACGACATCATGCTCATGGTAGAAGATCCCACAGACGGTAACCTGTCAGAATTTGCCAGGCATACTGAGCACTTCCTGAACAAACTGTCGGAGCGCCCGGAGATAGCCTCTGCCATGTCGACGTACTCTGAGCGTTTCCCGAAATATCAGGTTGAGGTCGATGCTGCCCAGTGCGACCGCGCCGGTGTGACACCTGAAGCCGTACTCAACACGCTGGGTTCTTTCTGCGGTGGTGCGTATATCGGTAACTTCAACCAGTTTGGTAAGGTCTATCGCATCATGGCTGCTGCATCGCCCGAATACCGTCTTGACCCGCAGTCGCTGCAAAACATCTTTGTGCAGGTGGGGAGCGGCAAGATGGCCCCCATCTCTGAGTTCGTGTCGTTGAAGCAGATTGTCGGCCCGTCCAATATCGAGCACTTCAACCTGTTCCAGAGCATCACCTGCATTGTATCCCCCGGCAGTGGATACACCGAGGGCGATGCTCATAAGGTCATTGCCGAGGTATTCGAGAAAGAGATGCCAAAAACTGCCACCTACGAGTACAGCGGTATGTCGCGTGAGGTAGAAGAAACTGCCGGCTCTAATGCCACAGCACTCATCTACGTCATCTGTGCCATCCTGATTTACCTCATCCTGGCATCGCTCTACAACTCGTGGTTCACACCATGGGCCGTGCTTCTCAGCGTACCCTTCGGACTGATGGGTGCCTTTGTGTTTGCATACCTTGGCTATAAAAACCAGATACCTGGCATGGACAACAACATCTACCTGCAGACGGGTGTCATCATGTTGATTGGTCTGTTGGCCAAAACGGCTATCCTGATTACTGAGTTTGCCAGCGAACGCCGCGCCCAGGGCCTGAGCATCATGGATGCAGCCTTCGAGGCCTGCAAGGAGCGTCTGCGCCCCATCCTGATGACTGTCATCACAATGATTGCGGGTATGATTCCGCTCGTCATAGAAGGCGGTGCCGGTGCCAATGGTAACCGTTCCCTTGCCTTAGGTGTTATAGGTGGTATGACCATCGGTACCATTGCCCTACTCTTCGTTGTTCCTGCCTTCTTCATCGTCTTCCAGAAACTGCATGAGAAGTTCCAAGGGAAGGATACCCCCTCCGACTCCCCGAGGGGAGAGTAAATGAAGAGTGCCCCCCATCCCTTCCCTCCCGAGGGAGGGCATACACCAACCGATTAATTATGAATAATGAATTGTGAATTATGAATTATAAAAATATCTTTGCCGCAATAGCGCTATGCCTCGCACTCACAAGTTGTGGTCTTTATAAGAAATATGAAAACACACTTTCATCCCCTGGGGGGGATACTAATGCCCTGATTGGTATAGAAGCCTCCCCTCGGGGAGGTTTGGAGGGGGTTGCCCTCGCCCAGATGTCTTGGCGCGAATTCTTCACTGATCCGCTCCTGCAGCAGCTCATTGAGCAGGCATTGACCAACAACACCAACCTTGCCTCTGCACGTATTACCGTGGAACAGAGTGAGGCATCGCTGAAGGCCGCCCGCCTGGGCTATCTCCCGGAATTCGGATTTGCGCCCCAAGGTGCGCTGTCCAGTTTCGACCACAGTCCTGTTACCAAAACCTACAGTCTGCCGTTGCAGATGAGCTGGGATGTGGAGCTATTCGGAAGTATCACCAACAAGAAACGTGCTGCCAAAGCGGTGTTCCTGCAGGCACAGTGTGGCGAGGAGGCTGTTCGTTCCAACCTTGTCAGTGCCGTAGCACAACACTACAGCATGCTGCAGATCCTGGATCGCCAATTGGAAATCCTTACACAGACAGACATTCTCTGGGCTGCCTCCTTGGAAACGCAGAAGTCGCTTTGGGAAAACGGCAAGGCCTATTCCACTGCCGTGAACCAGATGGAATCGTCATGGTTGAACGTGAAGACCCAGATTGTAGATACACGTCGTAGTATCCGTAGCACAGAGAATTCGCTCTGCAAGTTGTTGGCCATCACGCCACAGCATATTGCACGTAACAAATGGGGAGCCCACGCACTGAGTCCCTCCATCGCTCTTGGCGGTTTCTCTGCCGAGATGCTACGCAACCGACCCGACATCCGTATGGCCGATCACATGATGGAGGAAGCCTACTACAACACACAGACTGCCCGTGCCGCCTTCTTCCCCACCCTCACACTCTCTGGTACCATAGGGTGGACTAACAATGCAGGCGGTGCCGTTGTTGACCCGGGAAAGCTGCTGCTCAATATCATGGGGCAGCTCACGCAGCCAATCTTCACACGCGGCAAACTAAAGGCCGGCCTGAAGATTGCTAAGCTGACTCAGGAAGACCTGCTGGGCAAATATACCCAGACCGTCATCGATGCCGGCAATCAGGTCAACGAGGCCCTTGCAGACTTTCAGGCTACAGCTGAGAAAGATGGGTACTACAACCGTCAGGTGGCTACGCTTCACGATGCCTACACCGGCACCCATGAGCTGATGGACAACGGCAAGGCCAGCTATCTGGAAGTGCTAACCGCTCAGGAGTCCTTGCTCTCCGCCCAGCTCAGCGAGGCCATGAACAAGTACAACGCCACACAGGCCCTCATAGCCCTCTACATTGCCCTGGGCGGTGGAACAAAATAAAGCCCCCTAGTACTCCCCGAGGGGAGAGTGATAGTTGATAGTTGAAGGCTGCGAACTGACGAACGAAGCAAGAGCTGAGTCGAATCCTATTCGAACTTAGCCTTGCAAGGAGGAAGAAGACCGAAGGTCACTGAGCGAGAGCAGAGTCAAAACGTGTTTTGAACTATGCCGAGCGTGAGCAGGCTCGATGCGAAGCATCAAAGTGTAGATATTATGTTATTAACCTAAAAATAATTGTTATGAAGAAGATTATGATGATGGCAGTAACTGCCTTGATGGCTACAACCAGTGCATACGGACAGTTCGAAAAGGGTAAATGGTCTTTACAGCCATATGCCGGTGGTGTTGTTTCATCAATAACAAACGTAGGTTCTTATGACCTTGACGATGGTACGGAACTGAAGAAAAAAATGGCCGTTGGTTATATCATCGGAGGTGAGGCAGAATATCAGTTTGCCAAAAAGTTCAGCGTTGCTGCCGGTCTTAACTACACCACTCAGGGGTGCGGATGGGATGACTTCAGTTATTGGGAGGACGGAGTCAGAGTCAAGATTAAGAACCAGAGAGATAATCTGGGCTACATTAAAATTCCCATCGTAGCCAACTACTACATTTTCAAAGGATTTGCAGTGAAGGCCGGCGTTCAGTTCGGTTATATGGTCAGATCTAAGTTCAGTGCACATGGAACAGCCGAAATGGACATTTTAGGAGATGGCGTTATAAGAGATGTGGACCTTTACGGTACTGTTGATGTAATGGATCAGTATAAGAGATTCGATTTCTCTATTCCTGTTGGTATTTCTTACCAGTTCAAAGTGCCTGTTACTATTGACGCCCGCTATCAGATTGGTCTTACAAGGTTGAACAAACTGACCTACGACGGCGTGAAGAACAGCAGGAACAGCGTGTTTACGCTGACTGTCGGTTACAAATTTAAACTGTAAAGAAAACCATACATGTCCGCAAAACAAACCATGAAAGCAACTATGAATTGGGTGCTGGCCGCTATCCTCGTATGCAGCCTTTCGGTAATGGGGTTTAGTTCTTGCACTACCGATAATGATGACAATATAAATAAAGAATATTGGGATTATTTAGCCTGGTTGTATGATATCAGTAATGTTGCGTATCTCGACTCTGGATATGTCAGCTATTATGATCTTTTATGGGACATTATCAATGACCATAGCGGCCAGGAATCGTATGACGACCAACTCTATTATGAGTGGGCATTAGATTATTTGGATAGTCTGGCAAATCTGTATCAGGTGGCCTACAGCCGGGCAGATGGATACAAGGATGAATCCGGCTTGACTCTTTTGGGTTTGAAGTATGTCACCATCACCTACAAGACTACGGGAGCCGACGGCTCAGAAAAAGAACTTTCCGAACTCATTGCCTATCCCGTAGGATCCGATGGCAAGACACCAACAGAGAAACTGAAAAACCTGATTATCGGCTGTCACGCCACCATCACAAGCAATGAACGGCGCCCCACCAACTTCAGTAACCTGAGTTTTGGCACGGATGTCAACATGTTGACGCTCATCGGCTCTAATGAGACAAGTCTGGTGGTGATTCCCGATTACGAAGGCTACGGTGTTACCAGCAAAGATCCCCACCCCTACTGCAATCGTGACGTGACAGCTCAGCAGGTGATTGACGGTGCCAGAGCCGCTGTGGTATGGTATGAAAAGAATGTTGACAAGTTGAAAGCTGATTGGAAGTCGGTAGCGGTGGGCTATTCACAGGGCGGAGCCGTTGCAGCTGGCGTAATGAGCTATTACAACGCTAAGAAAGTGACGGGGCTGAACCTCATCGGTGCTGTCTGTGGCGACGGCCCCTACGATCCGATGGCCACACTGAATCAGTATCTCAAGGAAGACCGCCTCTACATGCCAGTAGCCGCTGCTCTGATGATCAAGGGTATGATTGATACCAACAAGCAGCTGAAGTCTCTTGGTTGCACCTACCAGGATTTCGTGACCGACAAGTTCTACGACACAGGCATCTTCGACTGGGTACAGAACAAGTCGTTTACCGTCAATGAAGTTCAGACCAAGTTGCTCGAATACTCTGCCAAACATGGCGGAGGGTTAGGCTTTACCATGATGACCTTGTATAATGACCAGTTCAAGGCTTATATTCCAGAGAACATCAAGGAGGGCGACGACAACTGGGATCTCACCCCCAGTAAGGGCAAAAACTATTGCACGGCAGACCAGTGCTTCAAGCCCGGATTCATCGAATACTTCAAGAACGGCAAGGTGACGGGCGATATACCTGAGGTGAAACTGAAGGCGCTGGAGCAGGCCCTGAAAGAGAATAGCCTGACTTATGGCAGTTGGAAGCCCAGTGGTGCCTATCCGCATGCATACTATTTCTTCCACTCCACACGTGACGAGGTGGTGCCCTTCTGCAATTATGAGAGTGTAAGAAATGCATGGGGCACGAAGCTGATTATGGGTAATCCTTTCCAGTCAAAATTTACCGACCTGCATGTAGAAACCGGTGCCTACTTCTATGTCGTAATAGCATCAGACCGCACCCACGACATCCTAGCTCAGAAGTGGGCTCCAGGCGAAAAACAAATAAATTAGCAGCGAACTAAGCCCACACGGCTAATCAATTATTCCCAACGTGGGAATGTTTTGTTCCCAACGTGGGAATATTTCATTCCCAGTGTGGGAATAATTTGCCAGCAACCTACCCCATTTTCTTCTGCCGATTATTAAACTAAAAAAAGAAAGAATAAGAAACAGGGAAAAAACAGTTGAGAGAGTAAGGTTATTTGAGAAATTTACCTATCTTTGAAAAAATTTCTTTAGCATAAACGCCAAAACAACGAAAAAGTTCCATGATAAACAGTTTGTTCGATAGTTTTTACAACAACCTGATAGCGGAGGAACGCTATAGGATGATTCTCGACGGTCTGCAGGTGACGCTGCTTATCACGTTCTGCGCCGTCCTGCTGGGCACACTGCTGGGCGGACTGGTATGCTGGATGCGCATGAGCCGTCGCAGATGGCTGCAGCAAACAGCCAAAGTATATATAGATATGATGCGCGGCACGCCTGTGCTGGTGCTGCTGATGCTGATGTACTATGTGGTGATGGCACCGCTGGATGCTACGGGCATTGTGGTGGCTATCGTCACCTTTGCCATGAACACGGCGGCCTACATCAGTGAGATGCTGCGCACAACCATCCAAGGCATTGACCGCGGCCAGACGGAAGCTGGACTGGCACTGGGATTCACACCCCGGCAGACGTTCTTCAAAATTGTGCTGCCTCAGGTAGTCAAGGCGGTTATGCCCGTCTATCAGGGCGAAGTAATCAGTCTGCTGAAAGGCACGAGCATCGTGGGCTACATTGCCGTGGCTGACATAACGCGCGCCTCGGACCTGATACGCTCGCGCACATTCGATGCCTTCTTCCCCCTTATCGTGACGGCCATCATTTACTTCCTGATGGCATGGCTCATAGGTCTTTTGCTGCAGAGCCTTGTTCAGCACAAGCGCGTGAAGGCTATCGCTGCGGCTGTGGTGCTGATATTATCCGGATTGTTATGCTACGTACCAACTCTCACCTCTCAACTGTCACCTGTCAACCCATCACCTGTCAACCCATCACCTGTCAACTCTCAACTGTCAACTAGCAACTCCCAACTCTCAACCGCCCTCAAGGGCAAAAACGTGGCAGTGATTATCGGCAGTATTCAGGACATTGCCGTCACCGGCATGGCTCCCGATGCCAATATCCTGCGTGTGACCAGCGAAACTGACTTGCTGGCATCCCTGGAGAGCGGCAAGGTGGATGTAATTGGCGAAGAAAATCTCTCGGTGACATTCAACAAGGAACTTGCGGCCAAGGTGGACACGGTGAATGCAGGAATACCGCCCATTCCCATAGGCGCCTGTTTCCGTTTGGACAATACCCAGCTGAAGCAGGACTTTGACAGCTTCCTGAGCGATATCCGCCAGGACGGCACCTACCAGCAGATCTACAGCCGCTGGCGCAATGCCGAAGACCCTGCAGCGGTACCCATACCTCAGCAGCGTGGCACAGGACAGACGCTGCACGTGGCCATCTTCCCCGCCCTGCCGCCATTCAGCTTCATCTGTTCAGGCAAGCCCTCCGGCTTGGAAATTGACATCCTGACGGAGTGGGCCAACAGGCGCAACTGGCAACTGGAGTTCCTTGCCATGGACTTCGCCTCACAGATTCCTGCCGTACAGACAAAAAAGGTAGACATGGCCATGGGAGCTATCAGCATGACCGAAGAACGACAGAAGCAGGTGCTCTTTTCCGAGGGATATATAGATTCGCACATTGTGCTGGCAACACGGAAAGGGGAAAGCGGCATACTTACAGAAGCCCACCCCCAACAGACCCACCCCCAACCCCTCCCTTGTAGAGAGGGGATTGGATACCTTTGGTGGGTTGTGTTGGCCCTCCTTATAATAATAGGTAAAGGTGCATGGTTATTTGTTCGCCACAAACGCAGTATTGCATTACATACTACTCCCCTCTCTACAAGGGAGGGGGCGGGGGTGGGTCTGCATATTTCTCATTTGAGAAAGAGCTACGGCAGTCTTGACGTCTTGCGCGACATCACAACCGAAGTGCATCGTGGGGAGGTCATTTCTATCATCGGTCCTTCGGGAACGGGCAAGAGTACTTTCCTGCGTTGTCTGAACCTGCTGGAACAGCCCACCAGCGGCAGTATCATCGTCGATGGCGAGGACATAGTCAAGAAGGGCTATCCCGTGAATAGGCTGCGCCAGAAGATGGGAATGGTGTTCCAGTCGTTCAACCTCTTCGAGCATAAGACCGTGCTGGAAAACGTCATCTTTGCACCCTGCCAGCTACGCCATGAGCCAGAGGAAGAGGCACGAAAGGAGGGACTGGCACTACTGCGTAAGGTAGGACTGGCCGAGAAGGCCGACGTCTACCCGTCGAGCCTCTCCGGTGGTCAGAAACAGCGTGTGGCCATCGCCCGCGCCCTGGCCATGAAGCCCGATGTCATCCTCTTCGACGAACCCACATCGGCCCTTGACCCGACGATGGTGGGCGAGGTGCTCAGCGTCATCCGTCAGCTGGCCAAGGAGGGCATGACCATGCTCATCGTCACCCACGAGATGAAGTTCGCTCACGACGTCTCAACACGCATCTTCTTCATGTACGATGGCTATATCCACGAAGATGGCTCGCCCGAGCAGATCTTCGAGAATCCCGTCCACAGCGCCACCAAGGCCTTCATCCAGCGCATCCGCAAGGAGGTGTTCGAGATTGAGGGTCCCGATTTCGACTTCCTGGGCATGCACTCTGCCATGGGTGCCTTCTGCCACAAGTACGGCATTGCCGAGAAACAGGAAACTGCCGAGCGGCTGACGGACAAGATGCTGGACGGTCCTATGGTGCAGTACCGCCCCATCACCGTCCGCATCACCCATAGCGAACAGTCAGGCGTCACAGCCCTCGACTTTATGGTGAAGCAGATGACCGCCACCCCACTTACCGACGCACAGCGAAGCGAACTCTCCGATCTGTGCAAACAGGTAATAGAGGAACCCACCAAGCGAGGCTTCCGCGTAAAGCTGATTATATAAACAAAAAAAATATCGTTCCCGTTAACGTTATCGTTAAAAAAGAATATTATGAACGAAATAAGAAAACAAAGAATTGAAGAGCTGGACTATGTGAAAGGACTGGCCATCTTCTTGGTTATCATGGGGCATGCCACAGACAATTTGGCTACGCCACTATGGCGATTGGTTATCTACTCCTTCCACATGCCATTGTTCTTTATGGTGTCGGGAATGGTAACTAAACCGGTAGACGTAATGAATCGAGGCACCATTAGGGCATTCCTGATCAAGAATTTCAAGGCACTCCTTGTGCCATATATCATCTTTGCAGCAGTCTATTCGTGGTTCTCGTACCAGAACTTCGGCATCATGCTTTATGGAACATTCGAGAACCTCGTCACAGCCCACTCCCTCACTTCTTTGTGGTACCTGCCCGTACTGTTTCTGAGTCGCGTGTGGGTAGAGCTACTGTTCAGATCCCTGCAGTCGGTAAAAAGATATAAAAAGGTATGGATAGGCGTGGCAGCCGTGGTTTTCTTTGCCGTCGGACTGGCACTCCCGCATCCGCATCCTACATCAGGGACAGGCTTCATAGGTTATCCATTGGGTCTGGACATATCGTTTGTAACAACCGGTTACATGCTGGCGGGCTATCTGATACTGCCGGCAGTTAAGCATCTGAGGGAAGCCAAGCTATCGCAGCTCACGATGGGATTCTTCCTCGCTCTTGGCCTGCTGGGCTTTGGCATACTGGTGAAAGGCGACTCGATGGTGCTCGATTCTATGGCTTTCAAAGGCCATAACACGCTCCCGACGATGTTCCTCAATGCCTTCAGCGGCAGTGTTGCCATGATTATACTTTCCATCATCATGTATAGAAGCCCAGCTTGGCATACCCCGGTCTTCAATAAGAAGATACTGCTGTTTATCGGCCAGAACACCATCGGCATTTATCTGCTGCACAAGAATTTCATGCAGGAAGTGGTGATGGGCAGCTTCAGTAGTTGGGGATGGACGCAGCCCCAGGTGCTGGTAGCCTTTGTCTCTGCCCTCATCACCCTGATTATAGCAAGTATTGGTGTCAAGATCATCAACCGCTATATCCCGCAATTGATAGGAAGGTTCCCGCAGTAATCATTAGTCAATAACAAGCAAATCTGAAGAAAGCAAAAATGAAGCAAAACCCCGTTTCTCAAAGGATGCTGTTACTGTGTGCCTGTGCCGCACTGGAGGCCCGAGGCGATTTGGTTCGCCTTGATCCTGCTATCCACCAGGCACTGGACGGCGGAGTAACCGTCAATGAATTGAAAGATGCCTTCTCGCAACTCTATGCCTATACGGGTTTCCCCCGCTCGCTGAATGCGCTGGGTGTGCTGGAACGGGTGATTGGAGAGCGCAAGGCACATGGAATTGAGGACAACGATGGCAAACCCTTCGTACGCCCCGCTACATGGGACGATGCCGCCTTGGCACTGAAGCAGGGCACCGAGATGCAAACCCGCGATGAAGGTGGCACACCTTGGGATTATACCTTCTGTCCGCAGGCAGATTATTACATGAAGTCGCACCTCTTCGGCGACATCTATGCTTCCGATCAACTCACCCCTGCTGAGCGTGAACTGGTCACTGTGGCAGCCCTCAGTGCCATGAATGGTGTGGAGCCACAGTTCGAAGGGCACAAGGAGTGCGCCATCTTCATGGGTAACACCAGGGAGCAGGTGGAGTACCTCTGCCAATGGCTGAAAGTACGTATTTAATATCAGACCAAATTAAAAAATAAGGGGATTGTTGTGTCTATATTTGAAAATAATCTGTATATTTGTGCATGATTTAGAATCATGAAAACAAAACTAATAGCACGAAAATGGTAAATAAGCCCCTACATACAGAACTCTTAGACCGCGCCATCGTGTTCGCCGTCCGTGCACATGCTGGGACTGAACGCCGTGGTAAGGGATTCCCCTATATCGTTCATCCCATGGAGGCTGTGGAGATAGTGGCTACCATGACGAACAACCAGGAGCTACTGGCTGCAGCGGCCCTACATGACACCATAGAAGACACCAATACAACCATTGAGCAGATTCGAACCGAATTTGGTGACCATGTGGCGGAACTCGTGGCTTCAGAGACAGATGAGCCCCACCAAAGACCAGACAGCGTAGAAAACTGGCGTGCCCGCAAGCAGGCTGCCATGGACCGACTGGCCAGTGCCCCACTCGATGCTAAGATGGTGGCCTTGGGCGACAAACTCTCCAACATGAGAGCCATCGCCAGAGACTATGCTATGCAGGGCGACAAGCTCTGGGACCTCTTTCATTCCAAAGACCGAAAGGATCATGAATGGCACTACCGTGGATTGGCCAATGCGCTCAGTGAACTCAAAGACACCTTTGCCTACAAGGAGTTTGAAGAACTTGTCAACCAAGTCTTCAAAAGTGAAAAGTGAAGAGTGAAGAATGAAGAATTAAATTATCAATTTATGAAGAAGAATACATTACATATAAAACTTGTACCACTACACATGTGGATAACCCTGCTGCTACTCTTCAGTGCGGCAGCAAATTCTTCATTCTTCACTCTTAATTCTTCACTCCTAATGGCGCAGGACGAGACTATCGTGTTCACGCCCCAATGGACGGCACAGGCCCAGTTTGCCGGATACTACGTTGCCGAGGCAAAAGGGTTTTACCGAGATGCGGGAGTGAAGGTGCGCATAGAACATCCGTCTGCCACGCAGCCAGCCATGAGCCGCCTGCGTAACAACGAGTGTCAGGCCACAACACTGCAAGTCTGTCAGGCACTGGAGATTGTTGACGGAGGCATCCCCTTGGTAAACATCCTTCAGACATCTATGAACAATGCAATGGTCATTGTCTCTTCCCGCGATAGAAACCCACTGACCCACAAAGGTGCCCGCGTAGGTATCTGGAGTGTCGGCTTCGGACAGCTGGCCATCTGTATGAGCATCAAGGAACATCTGGATTATCAGTGGGTGCGCTTTGCCCAGAACGTCAACCTGTTTGTTTCCGGTGCACTTGATGCTACGTTAGCTATGAGTTATAATGAGTACTACCAGTTGGTTCAGGCTGGCATCAAGATGACCGACAAGAACGTTTATCGATTCTGTGACCACGGTTACAACGTACAGGAAGACGGTGTCTATATGACACGCGAATACTATAACCAACATAAGGAACAGGCGCACCGCTTCGCTCAGGCTAGCCGTAAAGGCTGGGAGTGGGCTGCCAAGTACCCAGAGGAGGCACTGGAGATTGTTATGCAATACGTCGACAAAAACAATGTCGCCACCAACCGAGTAATACAACGGCTGATGCTCAAGGAGGTGCTACGCCTGCAGGTAGATCGTGAATCTAAAAAACGTGAGTTCCGCCTGCGCCCCGACATGGTGCAGCAAGCCAGTCGACTCATGCTGGAGAACAAGATGCTGAGTCGTGAAGTGACGTTTGAAGAGTTGTCGAAATGACGAAATATCGAAGTAACGTTATAACGTAATATCGAATGAAAAAGATTATCGAATATATCCGTCGTAAACTCTCGGTCAGGGTCAGCCTGTGGGTGGTGCTCTTTGCTACCATCATCTTTATTGTTGCCCTAAGCTTCCTGTTCTTCCAGGCCCGTGAGGCTGTGCGCAAGGAGGCTATCAACCGTGCCACCCAGATTCTGGATAATACATCTCTACGCGTAGAAGGTATCCTGAACCGTGTAGAGGTAGCCTCTAACATGACCAAATGGTTAGTGCTGCGGCATCCAGAAGAGGCCGACTCTATGCTCGTATATAGCCGCAGTATGCTGCTAAACAATCCTGACTTCTATAGTTGTTCCATCGCTTTCGAACCTTATTACTTCAAGAATAAGGGTCTCTACTTCTCTGCCTACACAAAACATGTCGGTGACAGCATCCGCACTTTACAGGGTGGCAGTGAGCACTACAAGTACTTCTATATAGACTGGTATCTCATGCCCAAACTTCTGGACCAAGCATGCTGGACAGAACCGTATATGGATCTTGATGCGCCCACCAACACCTATGATATGGTGACCAGTTACTGCGTGCCCATCAAGAACAAACAGAATCAGATGATAGGCGTCATCAATACCAGCCTCTCCATCACATGGCTTTCGCATACCATTTCTGCCGTAAAGCCCTACCCCAGATCCTACAGCATCATGATAGGCAGGGGCGGCACTTACTTTGTACACCCGGATACAACGAAGATTACCCGTCAGACCATCTTCACCCAGACAATGGAACACCCCGATACGGCCCTGACTGCCTTAGGCTATGCCATGCAACGCGGCGAGGAGGGTATGAAACGCATGAAGATAGATGGTGAGGACAGTTACGTCTTCTACAAGCCCCTTGGCAAGACGGGCTGCTCAATGGCTATCGTCTGTCCTGAGAGTGACATCTTCAGCGGCTTCGACCGCCTGCGCCACACAGTAATGGCCATAGTCGCCGTGGGCTTGTTGCTGATGCTGTACCTGTTTATCCGCATCATCACTCGCGAGTTGAATCCTTTGCGAAGACTGGCTCAAGAGGCCGAGACAATCGCCTCAGGACAGTTCGATGCTGTATTACCCGATTTCCAGCGCATTGATGAGATTGGTCAGCTGAGCCACTCATTCGGAAATATGCAGCAGTCACTAGTAAGATACATTGAAGAACTGAAGCAAACAACCTCCCAGAAAGCCTCCATAGAGAGCGACCTCCGTATTGCCAGTGCCATACAGATGGGCATGCTGCCAGAGAAATTTCCCACAAAGGACGACCGTGACGATGTGCAGCTCTATGCATCACTTACACCGGCCAAGGAAGTAGGCGGCGATCTGTTCGACTTCTACTTCCGAGACGAGAAACTGTTCTTCTGCATAGGTGATGTATCAGGCAAAGGCGTGCCTGCCTCACTTTTCATGGCAGTCACCCGTTCTACGTTCCGAACTGTTTCCGCACATGAGTCCATGCCAGACCGCATTGTGACTACTATGAACAAGACCATTGCCGACATGAACAAGACGCACATGTTTGTGACGCTCTTCGTTGGTGTACTGGATCTGCCCACAGGCCGACTGTACTACTGTAATGCCGGACATGATGCCCCAGTACTTGTAGGCGCAGGTGTTGGCGTATTGCCTTGCGAATCCAACATCCCCGTTGGTTTCATGCCCACATGGAAGTACACGCTGCAGGAAGCACATATCTTCACCGGCACCACAATATTACTCTTTACCGACGGACTTACCGAGGCCATGAATGCCAATAGTGAGCAGTTCCAGATGGAGCGCGTCAACAACGTGGCAGAACAGGCTCTCACCGACGGGCAGCAGGAACCCCAGCTGCTTATCAACAGAATGATTGATGCCGTTCACCAGTTTGTGGGCGATGCCGAACAGAGCGATGACCTGACCATGATGGCCATACAGTATATCAAGCAGCAGAGCGAGGTTAGAATGCAAAAGAGCATCGTCCTGACAAATGACACGCAGGAAGTACCACAGCTAAATGCCTTTGTTGAAGATATCTGCAAAACCGTAGGATTCGACCAAGCCGTTACCATGCAGATAACAGTGGCCGTGGAAGAGGCTGTGGTCAACGTAATGAAATACGCCTATCCGCCCGGACATCATGGCAACGTAACTGTTGAGGCATCCTTAAACGATGTACGCCTGAAGTTCACCATCATAGACAGTGGTAAGCCCTTCGACCCCACCGTTCAGGCTGAAGTGGACACCACTCTTTCTGCCCAGGAACGTAGAATCGGCGGTCTGGGCATACACATCATGCGTCAGAATATGGATTCCATCAACTACGAGCGCATGAACAACCTGAATGTACTGACACTGAGAAAGAAAATTCATAACACATAATTCATATTTTTACCATGAACGTAACAATCAAAGAACAAGACGGCAACATGGTTGCCTATCTGGCAGGAAGTCTCGACACAGCTGCTGCTGCAGAAACCGAGAAGGCTATGAATCCGCTTAACGATGTGGAAGGGAAAGACATCATCATTGACTGTACCGACCTGGAATACATCTCTTCTGCCGGTCTGCGTATTTTCCTTGGTATCCTGCAGAACGCCCAGGAGAAGGGTGGACATGTTTATATAAAAGGTATCAACGACAACGTCCGCACCATTTTCACCATCACGGGATTCAGTAACATTTTCGAATACAAGTGATTAGTTATTGTTTACGTTAACGTTATCGTTGAAATTATATGAACCTTGATTCTCATAGCGAGATGCTACTCAGGCAGTTCCGCGAACTGCGCCCTAGCCTGCAGCAGATAGCCGACGAGGCTTGTCGGCTGTTACAGAATGCCCTGAGCGAACAGGGCATCTACATCACTGCCATGGAACACAGGGTAAAGACAGAGAAGTCACTGGCAGGAAAACTGGAGCTAAAGGGTGCCAAGTACAGGGACATAAACGATATAACTGACCTGATTGGCTTGCGCGTCATCACTTTCTATTCCGATGAGGTTGACAAGGTGGCAGCCCTTGCCAAACGTATCTTTGATATAGACTGGCAAGAGAGTGTGGATAAACGCAAGCTGCATCAACTGGATGCCTTCGGATATAACTCGCTACACTATATCTGCCGTTTAAAAACGGGCGGTCCGCGCTTCGAACTACAGATGCGCACAGCCCTTCAGCATGTATGGTCCACCATCGAGCACGACACCGGCTATAAGGGTGACGTGAAGATTCCCAGCGAATACAAGCGGCAGTTCAGCCGCCTGGCGGGTATGATGGAACTGATGGATGACGAGTTCAGTCGCCTGCGTACTGTCCTCACCGATTACCGTCGCCAGATGCTGGCACTGGTCAAGAGTGGCAAGCTGGATGATGTGCCACTATCACAGGAAACATTCCGAAGCTATCTGGAGCTACAACCCTTCGACCGTCTGAACCATCGCATTGCAGCCGTCAATCAGGCAGAGATATTCCCTGTCTCCATGATGTCTTATCTGCCAGTGCTGGAATCCTTCGGACTGGAGACTCTGGGAGATGTACAACGCTTTATCGACGAGAACAGCGATGATGCCTATCAGTTGGCACTTTCGCACCTGGCCATTACCGACCTGGACATTCTCTCTTCCAACACAGCCCCGCAGTATCTCTGTCTGGTCAATGTACTGAAACAAGACGGCGGACGCGATGGCCTTAAATCACTTTACGATATCATCAACGGAGAAAACGACACCAACTACATGCTGGCCGACCTGATGATAGAGCAGGCCAAGAACCTGCCGTTTATGCATAAACTAAATCTAAGATGAAATACACGATATGGATACAATAATGTTCTTGGGCTTTAGTCTCCATGCATGGATAACCATCGTTACAGTAATTGGGATGTTCAGCGTGCTGCTATTCACGAAACTGCGCTCCGACCTGGTATTCCTTGGAGCGATTGCCATACTCTTCGTGACGGGTGTGTTGGATGCCAAAGAGGCATTCTCGGGCTTTAGCAGCGGATCAGTTGTTGTGATAGGTGTATTGTTCGTCGTTGTAGCAGGACTGACACATACGGGTGTACTGCAATGGATTGTCAAGAACCTGCTGGGTCAACCCAATTCATACAGTAAGGCTGTGATGCGTCTGATGCTGCCGGTAGCCGCACTCAGTTCCTTCCTTAGCAACACTACGGTGGTAGCCCTCTTTGTTAGCATCGTTAAGATGTGGTCCAAGAAATTGGGCATCTCACCCTCGAAATTGCTGATACCATTGAGCTATGCCTCTGGCATGGGTGGCGTATGCACATTGATAGGTACACCGCCTAACCTGATTATCTCTGGACTCTATACTGACCATACGGGCCATGTCATGAACGTGTTGGCAACGACGATACCCGGTCTGTTCTGCCTCTTCATAGGCGTTCTCAGCATCATCGCCTTCCGCCGTTTGTTACCAGACCGTAAGGCTCTTGAATCAGACGCAGAGGATACGGTAGAATATAAGGTGGAGTTAATTGTCCCCTCTACCCATCCGTTTATTGCAAAGACGATTGGTCAGGCCGGTATGTTCGATATAGAGGGCTGCAGCCTTTTGAAATGGCGACATTTCGATGATGCACCTGTGTCTATCGATGAAAATGAAATTCTGATGGGCGGTGACCATCTGCTCTATGCGGGACGGACCAAGGCCATCATTGAATTATCCAAGGAACACAGTCTGATTCTTGGCGACGAAGTCGTCAACGTGGGACGCGGCACCGCTATTTCCTCGCTCATCATGATTACGATGGTAGTGATCTCAGCCTTGGGTATTATGCCGCTGCTGCAGTGCGCCTTCCTAGCCGCCGCTGCCATGCTCCTATTCCGTTGCTGTACGCCCGACCAGGCCATGAAGGCCATCAATTGGGATATCCTGATGGTGTTTGCCGGATCAGTAGTGCTGGGTCTTGCCATCCAGAAGACAGGCATTGCCGAGCGGTTAGCCTTTAACATCCTGAATGTCTGCGGCACCAACCCCATCGTGGTGATGACGGCTATTTGCTTTGTTGCCACATTTATCACAGAGTTCATCTCTAATACCGCGGCAGGTGCCATGTTCTTCCCCATCATGTACGAAGCGGCCGAGAAACTGGGCTATGAGCCCTACCCCTTCCTTATTGCCCTGATGATCAGTGTCAGCAGTAGCTTTGCCACTCCTATCGGCTCACCCACTCACATGCTGGTCTATGCCCCTGGTGGCTATCGTTTCAGCGACTTCATGCGCATCGGACTACTGATGAACCTCATCATCCTTGCCGCCAATATCTTTATCGTCAATATCATATACCCATTAACCCCATTGCAATAAATATTTCTCTTTATGATTACGACCATTCGAACTAACGGAAGTGATGTTATTATCTCCTTTGACGGGCGTCTGAATACAGCAACAGCAACAGAAGCTAATGCTAAGATTAACCGCGAGCTGAATAATATAGACACCATAGAGTCTGTGACCTGCGATGCCTCACGCCTAGAATATATATCAAGCTCGGGGTTACGCATCCTGCTATCGCTGGCAAGACGTTATACTAACTTCAGCGTGACTGGCGTACTACCGCAGGTCTATGAGGTACTGGAGACAACAGGGTTCACCAAGATTATGACGGTAGAGAGAGCCTTGCGCAGGATGGTCATTGAGGGCTGTAAACTCATAGGCATAGGCGGTGTAGGAAAAGTCTATAGGTTGGATGGCGACACCATTATCAAGGTGTTCCGCGAAGGAACCACGATGGACGAAGTGCGCCGCGAAATAACCATGTCCAAGGAAGCTTTCGTCCTGGGAATGCCTACAGCCATCTCCTTTGACATAGTTAAGGTAGCCCCCTCATCCGAGAATCAGGCGGAATGCTTTGGTCTGGTTTATGAATTGCTGGAAGCCAAAACGCTGAGCACCTACGTAAAACAACATCCAGACCAACTGGACGAGTGTGCCAGAAAGTATGCCGACCTCCTACTTGGCTTGCACCATATAGAAGTACCTTCCGGAGGTAAGATACCGTCGGCATCACAACACGAGCGTCAACAGATAGAGCATATACGTCGCTACTTCCCCAAGGAGAACATAGACATGCTGCTTCATATTGTTGACAGCATTCCTGCGGGGAACCGTCTGCTTCACATGGACCTTCAGACTAAGAATGCCATGATGCAGGACGACGAACTGATGCTCATAGATATGGGCGAGGTAGGATACGGTCACCCAATGCTGGACCTGGGACATGTCTACTCGGCCATGGTGAGCCTTGTTGGCGACTACGATAGTATAATTGGGATGCCACGAGAGATGGGTATGCGTCTTTGGAACAAGGCTATCGATTACTACTTCAGCGGTCTGCCTGCCGATGTGATAGCAGAGCGGAAAACCCAGATAGAGGTCGTGTCGTGCATCAGGAACTTTAGTTGGCTTTCACTCTCCGATTCCTTCCCCGAACCGTTAATAGAAGAGTGCAAGGCGCTCTTTGATGAACGCGTTGCCAAGCGTTTCGATTACATCAAGGATGTATGCAAGACCCTTAACAACTGGACCCTGTGAGAGATAGATGAAAACAATACCACAAAATACCTTAACCTATTTCAACAATATGAGACGTATTAATATCAACGATGAGGCCACACTCTGTCTGTTGTGCATAGATGCACCATGTTCCAAAGTTTGTAAGAACGGTGACCCCGCCCGTGCTATACGTGCCATCCGATTCGGTAACGAGAAGTTGGCTAGCCAGTGGCTATGCCAGTGTACCGAAGATGATCTGGAAACTGCCGAGGAGGCCTGTATCCACTATGACCGCCCGATACGAATCAGGGAGATATCCCGCACAGTGTGTTGCAATTCAGTCGCAACAAACAATGCGGCGCCCTCCCTCGCCATAGATTTCTGCGGAATCCCCTGCGAGAATCCGTTCTTCCTGGCCTCATCAGCCATCTGTACCAACTACGAGATGGTGGCCCGAGCCTTCGAGATGGGATGGGCCGGCGTCTTCTACAAGACCATCTGTCTGCAGGATATCAGGGAGGTATCACCTCGCTTTGATGCCGTTCATGACTGCGGTGGACACGGCAACTTCTTTGCCTTCCGTAATATGGAACAGCTGAGCGAGAATCCAGTGGATGTGGACTTTGATATCCTGAAGCGACTGAAACAGGACTATCCTACAAAGGTGGTTGTTGCTAGCATCATGGGGCAGACCGAGGAGGATTGGGTGAAATTGGCACAGATGGCTGAGGCTGCCGGATGTGATGCCGTAGAACTGAACTATTCCTGTCCGCAGATGCGCCAGACGGGTATGGGTTCCGATGTGGGACAAGACCCCGAGCTGGTTACTTTCTTCACGGCTTATGTCAAGCGTAGCGTGAAGATTCCCGTCATCCCCAAGATGACACCTAACATAGCCCATATCTCTGAACCTGCCATGGGTGCCTATTTTGCCGGAGCAGATGCCATATCGGCCATAAACACCATCAAGAGTGTAACCATGGGAGACGGTTCCGAGGTGAACGGCTGCCAGACAGGCTCTGGACTATCCGGTCGGGCTGTCAAGCCTATTGCCCTGCGCCACATCCTGGCTATGGTCAAGAACCCCATGATGAAGAACATCCAGTACAGCGGTATCGGTGGTATTGAGACATGGCGCGATGCCTTGGAGTTCATCCAGCTGGGTTGTCGTAACGTGCAGGTCTGCACATCTGTCATGCAGTATGGCTATCGCATCATAGACGATATGATTCTGGGCCTGCAGCACTACATGGCCGAGAGGGGTATTACTCAGGTATCTGATTTGGTGGGCGAACTGCTGCCAAAGTTCTACCTGCCCTCTGACCTGGACCGCGAGACCATTGTATATCCCATGATTGACCGCGACAAATGTATAGGATGCGGACGCTGCTATACCTCATGTATGGACGGCGGACATCAGGCTATCAACTTTGACACCGATACGCGCCAGCCCCGCATCGTCGGCACAAAGTGCGTAGGCTGCCACCTCTGCCGTCTTGTCTGCCCCACCGGTGCCATTGGCATGACCAAACGAATCCCCAAAAAACAAAAGTGACATAATGATGAAACGTAAAAAACAATGGATGCTTGCTACCATCCTATTTGGCAGCTTGATGATTACCTCCTGCAGTTCTGGCTGCAAGGAGTGCAAGGCGGTTAGTGAAACCGATGATACAAGCCAGTTTGTGACCATTACCGATGTAGTGCCCGACGTGATTCTGGAAATCCGCTACTACGGAACCTATAACTTTGTGGGAACGCGGATTGACGGATATGAAGAACCAACGGCATTACTCACCCGTGTGGCTGCCGACAGCCTGAAGGCCGTAAGCGATGATGTGAAGGCCCTGGGGTATAGGTTGAAGATTTATGATGCTTACCGCCCACAGAAGGGTGTAGATCACTTTGTGCGTTGGGCGGAGGATGTTACCGACACGCTGATGAAGTCCTATTTCTATCCCGACCTTGACAAGAGTGTGCTCTTCCCTCAGGACTACATCTGCCTGAAGAGCGGTCATACGCGTGGCTCTACCCTTGACCTAACGCTCTTCGACATGACTACGGAGAAGGAAGTGGACATGGGAGGCACCTTCGACTGGTTCGGTCCCGAGAGTCATCCCGATTTCTGCGGCAATCCTGAGACGGGCGAGTACACTGGCGATAACTCGAAGAGCCCTGCCAATCCTAAACGCAGCATCACCCCTGAGCAGTTCCAAAACCGTATGATTCTACGTCAGGCAATGATGCGTCACGGCTTCAAACCCTTCGATACCGAGTGGTGGCACTTCACGCTGAAGAATGAGCCCTTCCCAGACACCTACTTTACCTTCCCCGTAAAGCAGCTCTGATCTGAATAGGATTCTTAGGCCAGTTCTATGGAATTGTCCTCGTTGATGCGGGTAATGGTGGCAAGGGCATAGTATGGGATGTTGTGGTCGCGTAGGAACTGTCCGCCACCGGCAAACCCTTTTTCTACTAGAAAGCCCATGCCCACAATCTGGGCACCCGACTGACGACAAAGATGGATGATACTGCCCGAGGCATGACCATCTGCCAAGAAGTCGTCAAGGAAAAGTATGCGGTCGTTCTCTGTCAAGAAATTACGATCAATGCAAACCGTTGTCTCACCATCTCTTGTAAATGACCACACCCATGATTTCCAGGATTCCTCAACGGTCTTAGGTTGTTTCTTCTTGACAAACACCACGGGCAGGTTCATCAGATAGCCCGTCATGATAGCAGGTGCAATGCCTGAGGCTTCAATAGTTACAATCTTATTTATACCCTGGTCTTTGAAGATACGAGCAAACTCCTCGGCACAATGCATCATCAGCTGTGCATCCATCTGATGATTAAGGAAACTGCCTACCAGCACCACGCCGCCTTCTGCCTTGGCACGTCCTTTTTTTAGGATTCTTTGTTTGAGTTCTTCCATCACGGTATTTGTTTGGTTTGACATTGCAAATGTACAGATTATCTATTTAATATACAACAGTTGGTTTCCAAATGTGAGCTAACGCTCAGTCTGCGAAAGACAAGAGAAGGAGAGCACCACGCTCACCTTCTCTTGCATATGGTCCTTTCCCTGTCAGATTAACGGAGTGCCCGCGGTCCTACTTGAATATGATGACTGATGATGTAGCTCAATGGAGGCTGGCTGTCGGTAGAGCGTTCCAGTATCAGCCAATCCGAGCCGCCCTCCTTCGGTTCTTCCACTGCAATGCGGTCTTTCGTCAACCACTTTATTTGATCTTTGCCCTTGCCTAAGCTATAGGCTTTCTTTCCATCATATGTCACACCACTAACGGTACCAAAGGACGTATTTAAAAGCACAAAATTCCTTGGAGTAAACACGAAGAAAGTGTTTAGATACTTGCTATAAGGATATTTCTCATGCAACGTTGGCAAAACCTTCTTTATTTCACGCCAATCATCCACAAGTCCGATAACACGCCAAGTACCCGTCAGAGGATTCTTGGCATCAACCTCAGCCTTTCCGTTCAGTGCATCAAAGACAATGCGGCTCTCTGGCGTGTATTCTCCCGCCTTGTATTTCTCTACGCACCAGTCGTTGTGGGGGAAGATAATATGATTAGGGAACTCACTCCACCACTTCTCGGTGAAGTGATCGGCATTGCTGTCATAAATCAGAATGCTCTTGTCGTCCTCCGACTTTGGCTTATCGCCTGTATAGTTGAACACCTTCCGGTCGTTGTTGACAATCCTGAATGATCCATTCCGTTGGAAGACAACCTGGAGCGTCAGGCTATCGGTACAAACCTTGTACTGGTGAAATGGAGAGTTCACCTCACCATTCTTGCCGATGAGGGTCATCAGCCTATAAATACCACGGGGATTCTCAGTCTGTGCTGCTGCTCCCAGACAAAAAGTTGCAAACAGCAATGTAAAAACAGTTTTCTTCATTGTGTGTGAAAAATGTGTGTGTTAATATTAGTTTTGCATTATTACTTAAAGATTGTAGCACAAAAATACTAAATTCCCCTTATACAGCAAAGGATAGCAGTGTTAATTAAAGATAAAGATAAAAAAGGGGCTAATTTGGTGGAATTTGGGCCCTGATTTTAACGAAAAACGAGAAAAACACAAAATTTTTCAAAAAAAATGCATTTTTTTCTAGACTGTACCGACCTATGGTACAACCCACGCTTAACTTTGCACTCGTAAACGTAAAACAAAAAAATTATGTGGATCATTTTTACAGTATTCTTTATGCTATTCCTCTTGTCAAACGAGGAGAAGCAGCAGCGTGAGAGCAACAGTGCAGTCAACCAGGAGCAGAAGAACTATGATAAGGAAAAACGTATGGCGGCATGAGGCCTTTCGTTTGTATTCCGCTCACCTATCCGTACCTTTGAAGCCTGCTATGCAGTCTCAAAGATAGGCTTCACCTCGGAAAAACTCAAATATATTTGGTTATTCTCTCGGTTTGCACTATCTTTGCAGCACTTTTTGACACATTGTATATATATGAGTGCTAAAACACTAAACCGCCTGATGGAGCAGACTGTATCCGAGTTGTCCGAAAACAGCTCGCTGCATGGGCTATTCCATAAGCACAAAGATGGCGAGCCCCTACCCTCTGGAAACGTTTTATCAGAGATAGTAGACCTGTGTCGCGCCATCATCTTCCCCGGTTTTTATGGTAATTCTACCCTGAGCAGTCAGACGCTGCCCTACCACGTAGGCATGAACGTTGAACGCCTGTACACCTTGCTCTCGCAGCAGATTCAGGCAGGACTGTGTTTCTGCAAGGACGAAGATGACGAATGCAACGGTGAGCGTAACTGCATGGCATGCAAGGCACAGGAGCTAGCTGCAGAATTCATTAGTCGACTTCCACAGATTAGAAACATCCTGGCAACGGACGTTGAGGCCACCTACAACGGCGACCCCGCTGCCGAATCGTATGGCGAGATTATCAGTTGCTACCCCGTCATCAAGGCGGTGACCAACTATCGCATTGCCCACGAACTGCTTGTACTGGGCGTACCCCTTATTCCACGTATCATCACGGAGATGGCGCACAGCGAGACGGGTATTGACATTCACCCAGGTGCTACCATAGGCTCGCACTTCACCATAGACCACGGAACGGGTGTGGTGATTGGTGCCACCTGTATCATAGGCAACAACGTGAAGCTGTATCAGGGTGTGACCCTGGGTGCCAAGAGCTTCCCGTTGGACGAGAACGGCAACCCCATAAAGGGCGTTCCCCGTCATCCTATCCTGGAGGACGATGTCATCGTGTACAGTAACGCCACCATCCTAGGACGCATCACGCTGGCCAAGGGAACCATAGTAGGCGGTAACCTGTGGGTAACAGAGAGTACGCAGCCCGGCGAACAGCTGGTTCAGGCCAAGAAACGCAAGAGCCACGTGGTAAGACCCGAAGACTGGGGAGGGCTTTGAGGATTCAAAATTCAAAAAAATCAAAAAGCAAAAATCAAAAACAATATAATATTTTCATGGAGTTTGAAATGATTGCAAAGACCTTTCAGGGTCTTGAAGAAGTTTTGGCAAAGGAACTGACTGACCTTGGTGCCAATAATATACAGATAGGCCGACGAATGGTCAGTTTTACCGGCGACAAGGAGATGCTGTACCGTGCCAACTTCCAGCTGCGCACCGCTATTCGCATATTGAAACCCATCAAGCACTTCCGCGCTACCAGTGCCGATGAAGTGTATGATGCTATAAAGGCTATCGACTGGACGGAATACCTGGACAACGACACAACCTTCGCCGTTGACAGTGTGGTATTCAGCAACGAGTTTCGCCACAGCAAGTTCGTGGCCTATAAGGTGAAGGATGCCATTGTGGACCAGTTCCGCGAAAAGACAGGCAATCGTCCCAACATCCGTATCAACAACCCAGACCTGCAGTTGCACATCCATGTAGCAGAGTATGACTGTACCCTGTCGTTGGACAGCTCGGGCGAGAGCCTGCACCGCCGCGGCTATCGTCAGGAAAGCGTAGAAGCACCTCTGAATGAGGTTCTGGCCGCCGGTATCATCATGCTGACGGGCTGGAATGGTGAGTGCGACCTTATCGACCCCATGTGCGGTAGCGGTACCATAGCCATAGAGGCTGCGCTCATAGCACGCGGCATAGCACCCGGTGTTTACAGAAAGGAATATGCCTTTGAGAAGTGGCCCGACTTTGACCAGGAACTCTTCGACAAGATTTACGAGGACGACAGCAAGGAGCACCCCTTCGAGCATCACATCTACGGCTACGACATCAACCGCAACGCCGTAGCCATTGCTACCACCAACGTCAAGGCCGCCGGCCTGAGCAAGGAGGTCAGCATCCAGCAGCAAGACTTTGCCAACTTCACACAGCCTCAGGAGAAAAGCGTCATCATCACCAACCCACCCTACGGCGAGCGTATCTCGGCTCCCGACCTGCTGGGCCTTTACAAGATGATTGGCGAGCGTCTGAAACATCAGTTCGTAGACAACGAGGCCTGGGTACTGAGCTACCGCGAGGAATGTTTCGACCAGATTGGCCTGAAGCCCTCTCTGCGCACACCACTCTTCAACGGAAGTCTGGAATGCGAGTTGCGCAAGTACCAGATCTTCAGCGGCAAGTTCAATGAGATGCGCGCCGATGGCGGCGACATCAAGACCGCCAAGGAACGCCGCATGATGGCAGACCATAAGCGCTTCAAGCAACACCGCGAGTTCAAGGACAAGCTGGAGGAGAACCCCAAGGAGCGTATGCGCAAACCCCGCAAAGATGACTGGGGCGAGGACCGTCGCGACTTCAAGAAAGGAAAGGGCGACCGTCGTGACTTCAAGAAGGACGGCGGCAAGAGCTTCGACCGCGGCGGCAAGAAACCCTTCGACCGCAACAAGGGCGGCAACAAAAAGTTCGGCAAAAGATACTTCGATAACGATGAAGACTAAATTGATATTGGCCACACTGCTAGTGGCTGCAACCCAAGCAATGGCACAGAAACTGTTTACACTGGAGGAACTGAACTTCGGCGGAAAGAACTACAGCGTTTCCGTTCCGCAACGATGGAACTACAGCTGGCGCGAAGGGAAACTGATCTTCAAAGACGGTGACAAGACCTACGAGGTTAACCCCGCCAACGGCAAGACAACAGAGTATCAGGCTACAGAGGAGAAGCAGGACCGCCCCAATCCCAGAGGTATTCTGGAATGGTGCAAGGCATCAAACGCTGCTGCCTTCCTGCGCGACAACAATCTGTGGGTCCGTTATGCCGACGGACATGATGTGCAGCTTTCTTCCGACGGCTCACGCGAGATTGTCTATGGCCAGAGCGTTCACCGCGATGAGTTCGGCATCTACAAAGGTACCTTCTGGAGCAAGGATGGCAAGAAACTGGCCTTCTACCGCATGGACCAGAGTATGGTAGCCGACTATCCTCAGGTGAACACCTTCAAGCGTGAGGCTGAACTGGAACCCGACAAGTATCCCATGGCAGGCATGACCTCGCATCAGGTTACCATCGGCATCTTTGATCTGGAAACGGAGAAGACCATCTATCTAAATGTTGGCGACCCTACCGACCGCTACTTTACCAATATCTCTTGGGCTCCGGACGGCAAGACGCTCTATCTCTTCGAGTTGAACCGCGACCAGAACCACTGCACGCTGGCCGCCTATGATGTAGCTACTGGCAACAAGCTGAAGACCCTCTACACAGAAACCAGCAACAAGTACGTAGAGCCCCGCCATCCCATTACTTTCCTGCCCTGGGACGACAGCAAGTTCATCTACTGGAGCTGGAAGGACGGCTATACCCACCTCTACCTGATGGATACAGAGGGCAAAGACCTGGGTCAGCTGACCAAGGGCCCCTGGGAGGTGAAGGACATTGTGGGCTTCTGCCCCGCCACCAAGAGCGCCATCCTCATCACCAAGGAAGCTAATGATCTCCAGCGCAATATCTACAGTCTGAATATAAAGACCAAGAAGCGCACCCTGCTGGACAACGGCAAGGGCGTTCACCAGGCCAAGCTGTCTGAGGACGGCCTCTGGCTGCTTGACACTTGGCAGGAGCCCGATGTGCCCCGTGCCTGTGCCGTAACCAACACCAAGACGGGCAAAAGCACCCTGTTGCAGACAGCCCCCAACCCTTGGGAGGAGTGGTACCAGCCTATCTTCGAGCAGGGAACCGTAAAGGCTGCCGATGGCAAGACCGACCTGTACTGGCGCATCGTGAAGCCCGCCGACTTCGATCCCAACAAGAAATACCCCGCTGTACTGTACGTCTATGGCGGTCCTCATGCCCATTGCGTAGAGGCATCATGGCACTGGGGCAGCCGTAGCTGGGATACCTACATGGCACAGAAGGGCTACATTGTCTTCAGCATAGACAACAGAGGCAGCGAGGACCGCGGTCGTGACTTCGAACAGGCCACCTTCCGCCACCTGGGTCAGATTGAGATGCAGGACCAGATGTGCGGCATTGAGTACCTGAAGAGCCTTCCCTATGTGGATGCCAACAGACTGGGCGTTCACGGCTGGAGCTTCGGTGGCTTCATGACAACATCCCTGATGACCACCTATCCTGATGTCTTCAAGGTGGGCGTTGCCGGTGGTCCCGTCATAGACTGGAAGTGGTACGAGGTAATGTACGGAGAGCGCTATATGGACACCCCCGAGCAGAATCCCGAGGGCTACGAACAGGCAAGTTGCATCAACAAGGCTAAGAACCTGAAGGGCAAGCTGCAGATTATCATCGGCATGAACGACCCTGTCTGCGTGCCTCAGCACTCTCTGCAGTTCCTGAATGCCTGCGCCGAGGCCGGCACACAGCCCGACTTCTACGCTTATCCCGGAGAGGGTCACAACATGGCAGGGCACAAGAGTGTGCATCTGCACGAGAGAATCACTCAGTATTTTGAAGATTATTTAAAGTAACGATATGGTAGTATTATTGTTAGGAAGTGGCGGTCGTGAGCACGCCTTAGCTTGGAAAATCGCTCAGAGCCAGAAATGTGAGAAACTTTTTATTGCCCCTGGTAATGCCGGAACAGCAACGGTGGGCGAGAACATAAATATAAAGGCAGACGACTTTGAAGCTATCAAGGTCTTTGTCTTGAGAAACCGAGTTCAGATGGTAGTAGTAGGTCCCGAAGATCCATTGGTAAAGGGCATCTATGACTATTTCAAAAACGATGCTGAACTGAAAAACATCCCCGTGATAGGTCCTAGCAAGGCCGGTGCCGTAATGGAAGGCAGCAAGGACTTTGCCAAGGGTTTCATGCAGCGTCATAACATCCCCACTGCAGCCTATCAGACCTTCGACGGCGAACACCTGCAGGAGGGAAAAGCATTCCTGAAGACCCTGCAGCCCCCCTATGTACTGAAGGCCGACGGTCTCTGTGCCGGTAAGGGCGTGCTGATTCTGCCCACACTGGAAGAGGCAGAGAAGGAACTGGAGGATATGCTGGGCGGTATGTTCGGCAATGCCAGCAGTCGTGTAGTAATTGAGGAATTCATGAGTGGCATAGAGTGCTCTGTGTTTGTTCTGACAGATGGTAAGGACTACAAGATCCTGCCCGAGGCCAAGGACTACAAGCGCATCGGTGAGGGCGACACCGGTCTGAACACCGGTGGTATGGGCAGTGTAAGTCCCGTTCCCTTTGCCACAACAGAATGGATGAAGAAGGTAGAGGACCGCATCATACGTCCTACCGTAGAAGGTTTGGCAGCTGAGGGCATAGACTATAAGGGCTTTATCTTCTTCGGCCTCATCAACCGTACCAACACTCCCACCGGCGAACCTGAGCCTTACGTCATTGAGTACAACGTCCGCATGGGCGACCCCGAAACAGAGACCGTGATGCTACGTCTGAAGAGCGATATCGTTGACCTCTTTGAGGGTGTCGCCACAGGAACTTTGGCACAGCGCAATGTAGAGTTCGACAACCGCAGTGCTGTCTGCGTGATGCTGGTTAGCGGCGGTTATCCCGGAAGTTATCAGAAGGGCTATCCTATCAGCGGCATAGATCAGGTTGAGGGCAGCGTAGTCTTCCATGCAGGAACAGCCCTGAAAAATGGAGAGGTTGTTACCAACGGCGGTCGTGTGATAGCTGTCAGCAGCTATGGAGCAGACAAAGCCGAGGCCCTGAAGAAGAGCTTCACCGAAGCACAGAAGATTCAGTTCCAGGATAAATACTTCCGCAGAGATATAGGAGCAGATTTGTAAGCCAAGAGGTTAGAGGTTAGCGAGCTTGGTCAATGGTCAATGGTACACAACCGATTCCAGAATAAAGTTGCAGAGAGCGTGGCAACAATGCCCGTCTGTGCTGTTTTGGCTACCATCCTATGGTGGTGGCCGCAGCAGTCATTTGCTCTGAGCAACATTCTAGGCTGGCTATTGTGTGCCTTTACCACTTATATCTGCATGGAAACAAATGGCGTGCAGCACATCATCCGCATCCGCACCCGTATGATGGCTTGCGTATGGCTCATGCTAGCCGCCAGTCTATCCTTCATGCATCCATGGGGAGCGCCAGCCATCTGCGCCATCTGTCTGACAATGAGCTACTACCTGCTATTCCGTTGCTACCAACTGTATGATTCCACCATATGGATCTACCACAGCTTTCTGTTCCTGGGAGTAGGCAGTATCTTCTCATCTGCCATGCTGTTTATGGGCATCCTCTACTACCTTTACCTGATAGGATTCCTGCGCTCCCTTACATGGCGCGGATTCTGGGCAGGCATATTGGGAATGGCAACGCCCTATTGGTGCTGGGCCATATGGTGCTTCTTTACGAATAAGACAGACATGGTGATGGAAGTCCTGAGCCGCCATCTGGAATGGCAGCCGGTTTCATGGCAGGCATTAGTAGATCTGCCCCTTGCCAGTCATGTGTCGATCGGCTTTGTATGCCTACTCAGCATAGTAGGAATGATTCATTATCTGCAAACCAAATACAATGATAAGATTCACGTCAGAATGATACTCTATATTTATACATTACAAACCTTTCTGCTTATTCTATACCTGCTGCTACAGCCCTGCCAGTATCAGACCACCATGGCCCTGCTGGTAGCAAGCGCCAGCCCACTTATTGCCCATTATTTCTCACTTACGGGCAGCTGGCTTAGCAATATATTCTTTATTCTGTCTCTGCTGCTCTGCGGCGCAATGGCTTATTTCAACTTATGGATGACATCATTCAATATATAATGCCCCTGGGATACTGGGGCATGGGTATTGCAGCATTCATAGCCGGTAGCGTCTTCCCCTTCAGCAGCGAGACACTATTAGCGGGTCTGCTGATGGCGGGTCTGAAACCCTGGTCTTTGTTTGTAAGCGCCACCGTAGGAAATGTGCTGGGCAGTATGTTCAACTACTGGGTGGGTAGCCTGGGAAAGATAGAGTGGATAGAGAAATACCTGCACGTAAAACGCGAGAAGGTGGAGAAGACCCAGCAATGGCTTCAGGGACGCGGTGCCTGGATGGGATTCTTCTGTTTCCTGCCCATTTTGGGAAGTGCCTTGTCCGTAACACTGGGATACATGAGGGCGAACATCGGATTCTCCTTCATAAGCATCCTGTTTGGCAAAGCCATACGTTATGGAATACTAATTATGGTGCTGAACATGGTTAAAGGATAATAATTTTGGCTGCAGAGGAAGAAAAGAGAAAGAAAAATAGTATTTTTGCACAGCGAAAACGAAAAAACAACTAAAATACACACCACTAAATGAAACAGTTCAGATTAGTAGACAACCTGATGGGTTGGATTACCTTTGCCATTGCGGCCTTCGTGTATTGCAGCACGATAGAGCCTACGGCAAGTTTCTGGGACTGCCCTGAGTTCATCACCACAGCTTACAAGCTGGAAGTTGGTCATCCCCCTGGGGCACCCTTTTTTATGCTTACAGCAAACCTGTTTACCCAGTTTGTCAGCGACCCTGCATTGGTAGCACGCATGGTCAACACCATGAGCGCCCTGTTCAGTGCCGCTTGTGTCATGTTCCTGTTCTGGAGTATCAGTCATCTGGGACGTAAGCTTGTAGGCGAGAATGGTCAACTGAAGAACATTGCCCAGCTTATTACCGTAGAGGCAAGTGCCCTGACAGGTGCCTTGGTCTATACTTTCTCTGATACATTCTGGTTCAGTGCCGTAGAGGGCGAGGTGTATGCCTACAGTAGCCTCTTTACCGCTGTGGTGTTCTGGCTGATGCTGAAGTGGGAAGATCATGCTGACGAGCCTGGCAGCGACCGCTGGCTTATCCTCATAGCCTACCTTACCGGACTTAGCATTGGCGTTCACTTGCTAAACCTGCTCTGCGTACCTGCTTTGGTGCTTGTTTATTACTACAAGAAGGCTAAGAACGCTAATCTGAAGGGTGCCCTGCTATCTGTAGTAGGTAGTGCTGTACTGATAGCAGCTGTGCTGTACGGTATCGTTCCCGGTATTGTTAAGGTAGGCGGATGGTTCGAACTGCTGTTTGTAAACCAGTTGAACTATCCTTTCAATACAGGTCTTATCATATACATTATATTATTGGTGGCTATTGTGCTCTGGAGCATCTGGGAAACACGTCGCCAGAAGAGCCGCATGCGCATGAACATCTCTTACCTGCTGAGTGTGGGCATGCTGGGTATTCCCTTCTACGGATACGGCATCACCAGCATAGTGATGGGCATTGTCATCCTGGCAGCCCTGTTTGTGCTGTTGCGATTCAAGAAGGATGGAAAGACCTTCGTCACCGCACGTATGATGAATACCAGTCTGTTGTGTATGCTCATGATTATGATTGGCTACAGCTCATACGCTGTGATAGTCATCCGCAGCTCTGCCAATACGCCCATGGACCAGAACTCTCCCGAGGACATCTTTACCCTGGGAACCTATCTGAGTCGTGACCAGTACGGAGACCGTCCCCTGTTTTACGGACAGGCTTATACAAGTCAGGTGAAACTGAGGGTTGAAGGTAACTATTGCGTTCCCGTTAGCGAGAAGAAGGGACCCGTATATCAGCGTAAAGAGAAAGCTAACCCCGAAGAGCCCGACCGCTACGAGATTCAGCGTTACAACATGAAGTACGTTTACCAGCAAAACATGCTCTTCCCCCGTATGTATAGCGAGGCACATGCCGCTGCTTACGAAAGTTGGATGGGAGGTGTAAAGGGTAACACCAAGAGCTATGAACGCTGCGGCGAAATGATACAGGTAAAGACCCCAACCATGCTGGAAAACATCCGTTTCTTCCTGAGCTATCAGGTTAACTTCATGTACTGGCGTTACTTCATGTGGAACTTTGCCGGACGACAGAATGACATTCAGGGCAACGGCGAGTGGGAACACGGAAACTGGCTGACAGGTATTCCCTTCCTGGATAACCTACGTCTGGGTGACCAGAGCAAGCTGCCAAGCGACCTGCGTCTGAACAAAGGACACAACGTATTCTACTGCCTACCTTTGCTCTTAGGTTTGCTGGGCCTCTTCTGGCAGTTGTTCCGTAACACCAAGGAGAACAACAATGAGGGTGAAAAGCAATTCGGAATTGTCTTCTTCCTGTTCTTCATGACAGGTCTGGCAATTGTTATCTACCTGAACCAGACACCTATGCAGCCCCGAGAACGTGACTATGCTTACGCTGGTTCGTTCTACGCCTTTGCAATATGGGTTGGTCTGGGTGTTGCTGCTGTTGCAGACTATCTGCAGAAGGTGCTCAAGAACGAGAAGCTCTGCGCCGTGCTGAGCTGCCTATGCGTGCTGGTGCCTATTCAGATGGCCTCACAGACATGGGATGACCATGACCGCTCAGGGCGTTATACCTGTCGCGATTTCGGTCGTAACTATCTGCAAACACTGTCACAGAACAATAATCCAATCATCTTCACCAACGGCGATAACGACACCTTCCCCTTGTGGTACGCACAAGAGACCGAGGAGTTCCGTACTGATGCTCGCGTCTGCAACCTCTCTTATCTGCAGACCGACTGGTACATAGACCAGATGAAGCGTCCTGCCTATGAAAGTCCCGCCGTTCCCATTCACTGGAGCCGTCTGCAGTATGTGGCCGGTACCCGCGAGGGAGTCAGCGTTCGTCCCGGAGTACTGGAGCAGGCCATAGAGGCATACAAGAACGATCCCGTACTGATGCATCAGGTACTGGGCGACAATCCGTACGAGTTACGTAACATCATAGACAAGTGGGTGTTGAACAGCAATCCTGAATTGCAGATTATCCCCACTGACTCCATCGTCCTGACTATAGATAAGGAGGCTGTCCGTCGTAGTGGAATGATGATTGCCGGAGACAGCATACCTGATTATATGCACATCAACCTGAAGGGCAAGCGTGCCGTTTACAAGAGCGAGATGATGATGTACGAGATGCTGGCCCAGTGCAACTGGGAGCGTCCCCTCTACGTTGCCATCACCGTTGGTAAGGATAATTACGGTTGTCTGGGTGACTACTTCGTTCAGGAAGGTCTTGCCAGCCGTATCACTCCCTTCAAGACCAGCGAGACTGGCAAGGATATGGATACCGACAAAATGTACGAGAACATCATGACACGTTTCGCATTTGGTGGAGTTAGCAATCCTAACATCTATCTGGATGAGACGGTTACCCGTATGTGCTACACCCATCGCCGCATGATTGCCCAACTGGCAACACGCATGTTGCAGGAAGGTAAGAAAGACAAGGTGGCTCGCCTGATAGCTTATGCCGAAAAGGTGCTGCCTCCAACAACCCTGTCTCACAACTATGCCGGTTACTCTTTGGATCTGGCTCGGGCATGGATAGCCGTCGGCAACAAGAAGATGGCAGAGAATATATCTTTCCCTGTAGCAGTCAACTCTGCCGAATACCTGAACTGGTACCTGAGCCTGCCCTCTAAGATGTTGTTGCAAAGCGAGAAAGACTGTATGTACTACCTCTATCAGATGCATGCCGCAACCGAGGTATTGCAAGCCTCAGGAAGCAGCAAGGCCAAAGAGATGATGATGATGCTGGATACCTTCAACAAGGTCCTGCAGACCCAGTTGTATGGCGCCGCCGGCATCGGCACATCTGCTGAGGAGGAGGGAACTGTAGAAGCAGACAGCTAATCAGTGATAATAGAACAACCCGCAATATTCCTGCGTTGGCTTTTCCCACATGCCTTGTGGAGAATGGACCATCATCAGAAGTCAGTATACCTGACCTTTGATGACGGTCCTATCCCAGAGGCAACTCCCTTTATCCTTGATACACTGGACCGCTTCAATGCCAAAGCCACCTTCTTTATGGTAGGTGAAAATGCCGTCAAATATCCTCATTTGCTAGAGGAAGTCCGTCGGCGTGGGCACCAAGTAGGTAACCATACCTATAACCATCTCTCAGGTATGAGGCATTTTACATGGACCTACCTGGCCAACATCAAGAAGGCTGATGAGATTCTGCACACACGTCTCTTCCGTCCGCCACATGGATGGATCAGAACCGTACAATATCGGGTCTTAAGACATGTAGGTATCAAAGTGGTAATGTGGGATGTAGTGACCCGAGATTACAGTCGTCTGCTCACTGCTGATGACGTACTGAATAATGTCAAGCGCTACACTCGGCCAGGCAGCATCATCACCTTCCATGATTCTCTCAAGAGTATTGACAAACTAAAGCATGCCTTACCCAAGGCACTTAACTGGCTGCAAGAACAAGGATATGAATTCCGTACCATTGAATAGCAAAGATCTGAAAGCCCAGGCCCTGCGTCTGGGCTTCGTTGCCTGTGGAATGGCTCCTGCCGAGCCTGTCCAGGAATGGTACGCACAGCATTTCCAACGATGGATACAGTTAGGTCTTTGTGCCGACATGGAATATATGCAGCGCCACATTGACATGCGTTTGCAACCTACCCTCTTGCATCCAGGGGTGAAAACCATTATCAGCGTAGCCCTAAACTACATGCCAAGTAACCAGCAACCTGGCATCAGCCTTTATGCACAAGGCAAAGATTACCATGATGTGATGCGCCAGCGTCTTCTGTTACTAATGCAGCAGGCAGGACTACAGGGACGCTGCTTTGTTGATACAGCCCCCGTATTGGAAAGATACTGGGCATGGCGCAGCGGTATTGGAGAGTTTTGTCGCAACAACTTAATCTCTGTACCCGGATACGGCCCTACCGTCTTCTTGGGTGAGATATTTGCAGAACAGGAGTTTGACCATTACGACTTGCCGATCTGTTCACCACCACAGGAATATTCCGGCTGGGAGTCACTTTGTCCGGCACTTACCCCCGACGGTCTGGATGCCCGACTGTGTCTTAGCTATCAGACTATAGAGAACCGCGGAGAGCTACCTGCCGATGTACAGCTGCGACGCACCTTCTACGGATGCGACCGCTGCCTACGAGCCTGTCCACAATTCAAGGAATCACACCCGACTACAGAAGAAGCCTTCCAACCTTCTCCCGAACTTCTGAACATGCGGGAAGAAGACTGGCGAACTCTCACTCAGGAACAATACCAAACCCTCTTCAAAGGCTCGGCAGTGAAAAGAGCAAAATATCAGGGGCTTATCCGCAATATTCTTAACTGGAAACCATAAGAATAAAGGAATGTCGGGTTAGTTTATACGAAAAGAAAACAAAAAAAGAGCGAGGCTTAATGCTTCGCTCTTTCATTTAGGTCGGGATGACAAGACTCGAACTTGCGACCTCGCGCCCCCCAGACGTGTGCGCTACCAACTGCGCTACATCCCGTTCCTTATTTTTGTGGGTGCAAAGTTATGGCATTTTTTTGTTACTTGCAAATTTTTGCGTAATTTTGTGCTCGAAATCGCTAAATTTGAATTGATGAGCCATTTTCTGACATATCCTTGCAAGCAAATAAAAGGTCGAATTGTACTTCCGGCCAGCAAAAGTATCAGCAACAGAGCCTTACTCATAAATGCTTTGGCGGGAAACAAAGAACTTCCTCAGAACTTGTCTGATTCAGATGACACATGCGTAATGCTTCGTGCCCTACAAGATATGCCAGAGACCATAGACATAGGTGCTGCAGGAACTGCCATGCGTTTCATGACCGCCTATCTTAGCGTTACCCCAGGTGAACATATTATTACAGGAACGGAACGCATGCGTCACCGCCCTATCGCCATCCTAGTGGATGCACTACATCAATTGGGGGCATCTATTACATATGAAGGCGAAGAAGGTTTTCCTCCGCTCCGCATTATAGGAAGCGATAAATTGGAAGGCGGAGAACTGACTGTACCCGGCGATGTAAGTTCGCAATACATATCTGCCCTGCTGATGATTGCCCCTACCCTGCGAAAAGGTCTCCGTCTAAGATTAACTGGCAACATCGCCAGCAAGCCATATCTGGAAATGACACTTAGCATGATGCGAGAATTCGGCGCCAAAGCAGACTGGTCAAGCGAAAATACCATTGAGGTACAGCCCAGCCCCTATCAACAACACAACTATCACATAGAAAGTGACTGGAGTGCTGCCAGCTACTGGTACGAGATTGTTGCACTCTCAGCTGATGAAGACTCGCAGATTGACTTGGTAGGCTTGCATAAAGAAAGCATTCAAGGCGATAGCAAAGTCAAGCAGCTGTTTAACGAATTGGGCGTTGAGACACAGTATTATATTGAGGCAGATGGTACGGAAATAACCAGACTCAGAAAATGCGGAAATACTACCAACCACTTTAGCTACAATTTCACCCACCAACCTGATTTGGCACAGACATTTGTCGTTACCTGTGCTATGCTGAAAATTCCTTTCCGCTTTACAGGGCTTCATAGCCTGAAGATCAAGGAGACCGACCGCATAACTGCCCTGCGCACAGAGCTACGTAAGTTGGGCTACGATATACAAGAGCAAGACAACAGCATACTCTTCTGGGATGGAGAACGCTGTCAGGCTGAAGAAAAAACTGCCATAGACACCTATCAAGACCACCGCATGGCAATGGCCTTCGCTCCATGTATCCTAAGACAGAACTCCCTTTGTATTAACAATCCCGAAGTGGTAAGCAAGAGCTACCCTCACTTCTGGGAAGATTTTTCAAACATATGTTCTATATCCTCTCTATAATGGGATTGGCATTGTTGGGCGGCATTGCCGCCCTGACGCACTTCCTTAGGAACCGGCACTACCAAAAACTTGTAGAAAAAGGGGAACTGACGGAAGAAGATGTGCCCGCTGAGATTAATCCCGCCGACATGGAATGTTGCGGTCAGCATGAAGTATGCGAAAAGGAAAGCCTATTGGCAGCTATCAGCAAGCAGATAGAATATTATGATGACGAGGAACTGGATCGTTTCAGGGGCAGAGAAGGTAACGATTACACAGAGACTGAGACTGAAGAATTTCGCAACATATTATACACCATGCACTCTGAGGAGGTTGCAGGATGGGTCAGAAGCTTGCAACTTAGGCAGGTAAACCTGCCAGATGATGTAAAAGACGAGGTATTCCTGATAGTTGGGGAAAGAAGGATGAACTAAGCCACAATTCTTGATTCATAATTCACATTTGGGCAATAAAATAGTTCGCGCGCACGTTATTAAAAAGGCATGGAGAAGAAAAGATACTTAAGAAATGGCATAAGCATGGGAATACTCATGCTAATGTTGTTATGTATCACCACTGCCTGCTCCATTAAGAAGAACACCCCTACAACCCGCTTCTATCATGCTATGACCGCCCGTTTCAATACACTTTACAACGGAGAGGTGGCATATTTGGAAGGCGAGGAAGCACAGATGAAGTCGCATCAGGATGACTACAACCGCCTGCTCCCCATGTACATTAGCACCAACAAGTCAACAGCAGGAGTTGGCAAGAGCAACTATGAGACCACCATCACAAAGTGCGAGAAAGCTATCAAGCTACACAGCATGAAGAAGCGCCCCACAGTAAATGCAACACAAAAGAAAAATGACAAACAGAAAGCCTTTCTAGCAAGGAAAGAGTTCAATCCTTACATTTACCACGCATGGCTGATGATGGCGGAAGCGCAATTTCAGAAAGGAGAATTTATAGAAGCTGCCAGCACCTATAACTACATTATCCGACTGTATTCCACACAGCCTGAGATTGCAAGCATTGCCAAAGCCAAACTGGCCAGATGCTATGTAGCATTGGACTGGGCCTATGATGCAGAGGATATCCTGAACAAGATGAAACGAGACAGCATCTCGCGTATGGGGCAAAAGGAAAAAGACAACACAACGGCAGCATACCTGATCCTGACCAACCAGTACGAAGAAGCTATCCCCTATGTAATAAAATCCATCAAAAATACCAAGCGGAAACAGAGTAAGACACGTCTGAAATACCTACTCGGGCAGCTCTATCAGCAAACAGGGCAGAACGAGGAAGCCTATAAGTCATACGCTAGAGTTATGCGTGCCAACCCTCCGTACGAGATGGCATTCAGTGCCCGTATAGCCCAGACTGAGGTTATGCCCAGCAGCAAATTCAGTCAGATGATAGCCAAGCTGAAGAGAATGGCCAAGAGCGACAAGAACAAAGACTATCTGGATAAGGTCTATTACGCAATGGGTAACATCTACATGAACGTAAATGACACCATTCATTGCATCTACGCATGGGAGAAAGGCGTAAAGGACGGAACCAAGAATGGTCCGGACAAAGCTATGCTGCTGCTGAAGCTCAGTAATTTGTATTGGGAGATGGAGAAGTACATCGATGCCGCCCGCACCTATAAGGCTTGCGTAGCTATCTTGGACAAGGAACATGAAGAATATAAGGAAACTGAGCGACGAAGCAAGATACTGACGGAACTAGAACCTCATTTGAGCGCTATTAAGCTACAAGACAGCCTGCAAGCTTTAGCCAAGTTGCCAGAAGCTGAATATCTGGCCGCTATAGACCGCGTAATTGAACAACTGAAAAAGGAAGAAAAGGAAGCCGAGAAGAAAGCTGCCCAGAACGGTACGAACGCCAACGGTCAACGACCAACAACTAACACCAATACCGCCCAGACTAACAGACCTATAGCAGGCAATGCCGGAGCAGGGAACCAACCGAAGGGTGCCTGGTACTTCTACAACCAGACATCAGTAAAGAGAGGTATTGAGGAATTTGTCCGCAGATGGGGACAACGCAAGAATGAAGACTTGTGGCGCATTAGCAATAAAGCCTCCTATGCTGCTGCAACAGGTATTGAGGATTCAAGTTTCAACGAAGAGACAGGTGGCGATGACGACAGCCTTTACGGTTCTGCAGAGACAGACTCGATAGATTCCTCAGAAAAAGCCCGCAAGGACTCTATTGCTAACGACCCTCATCATAGAGAATTCTATCTGAAACAGATTCCCTTCACAGAAGAACAATTAGCGGAATCAAATGCTATCCTGAGTGATGGTCTATACAATGCAGGCATTATGGAACAAGAGAAGCTTGAGAACTGGCTCCTGGCAGAGAAAACCATGCAACGTCTGCTGACCGATTTCCCTGAACACGACAATATAGACAATATCTATTACCACCTCTTCCTTTTGTACGGAAGACTTGGCAATCAGGAGAAAGCAGAATACTACAGAGCCTTGCTGCTTGAGGAATATGCCGACACTAAGCTGGCAGCCCTTTTGGGTAACCCCAACTACGACATGATTGCGCGAAACGGCACCCATGTCGAGGACTCTGTATATGCTGCCTCCTATAATGCATATCAAGCAGCCGACTATGCAGAAGTGGAGAAGAATTACCAGTTCAGCACAGAAAACTTCCCCGCCGGCAAAAACCGTGCCCGCATGCTCTTTATTCGTGCCATGAGTCAACTTTATGGAGGTGAACGTGACAGCTTCATGGTAAGCCTGAAAGAAGTAATCCAGAACTTCCCCAAGGAAGAGGTAACAGAGATTGCCAACTCCATAATTAAAGGTTTGGAAGCCGGACGATTACTGATGGACGACCGCTATGACGCCAGCAGCATCTGGGGTAGAAGAACATGCCAGGCTTCGGGCGACAGCACAGAAGTGGCTCCAGAGCTGAAGGAAGACCGTTACAGCAACTTCGTCTTCGTTTTGGCATATCCAACCAACAGCCTGGATGAAAACCAATTGCTCTTTGAGGTAGCACGCTACAACTTTACCTCGTACATGGTCAGGAACTTTGATATAGAGATTCTGGAAAATCAAGGCATTACCATGATGTGCGTGAAGGGGTTCCTGTCTTATGATGAGGTTCATTCCTACGCCCAGACGCTTTATGCAGACAAACACATGAATACTCTATTGGAAGGCATCAGAACATTGCTGATATCAGAAGATAACCTGAAACTGATAGGAAAAGACTTCAGCTTTGATGACTACAAAGCCTTCTACGAGGAGAAATTTGCTCCTATGGATATTCCTGAAGACCTACGGATTGACGAGCCTACCAACCTCCAGATTATTGATCCTGACGATTACGTCCCCGAGGATAACAAGAAATCTAAGGAGGAGGAAGAAGAGGACGAGGATGACTTCCCGTATGGATTCTGATTAATTCACAATTCATAATTCATAATATGGCTGCATACAGACTGCTTTGGGTTGATGATGAGATAGAGTTGCTGAAGGCACATATCTTGTATCTTGAAAAAAAAGGATATGTGATAGAGACAGTAACTAACGGATACGATGCTCTGGACCGCTGTACGGAAGAGACTTTCGACCTAATTCTGCTTGACGAGAACATGCCCGGCCTCAGTGGCCTGGAGACGTTAAGCCGGATTAAAGAGCAAACACCCAGTACACCTGTGGTAATGGTTACCAAAAGCGAAGAAGAAAACATCATGGAGCAAGCCATTGGTGCTAAGATTGCCGACTATCTGATAAAACCCGTTAACCCTACTCAGATTCTGCTGACACTAAAGAAAAACCTACATCAGAAGGAGATTGTAACAGAACAGCAGACAAGCGCCTACCAGCAGGACTTCGGTAAGATTGGCATGCAAATCAACGACTCACTTTCGTTGGAGGAATGGATTGAGGTTTACAAACGCCTTACCTATTGGGAATTGCAACTATCAGAGACGGACAGCGCCATGAAGGAGATGCTGAGCATGCAACGTTCCGAGGCAAACAGGGAGTTTACAAAATTCATCCGCAAGAACTATACCAAATGGATGAGCAAGCCTGAAGAACGCCCCGTGATGAGTCCGGATATCTTCAAGCACAATGTTTTCCCTCATTTAAACAACGAGGAAAAGGTGTTCCTAGTAGTAATAGACAACTTTAGGTATGACCAATGGCGTATGCTGTATAACGAGATTGCCGACCTCTTCAATATCGAGGAAGACTTGTACTGCAGCATCCTGCCCACAGCAACCCAATATGCACGTAACGCCATCTTCAGTGGCTTGATGCCCGATGTCATAGAACGCATGTTCCCCGACCTTTGGGTTGACGAGGACAGCGAGGAAGGGAAGAACCTTAACGAGGCTCCTTTGGTACAGACACAGTTCGACCGTTACAGACGCAAGAATACATTCAGCTACCACAAGATTAACGACTCACAAGCTGCAGAAAAACTGGTTCAACAAATTCCGCACCTGCAGAAATATGATCTGAATGTAGTTGTAATGAACTTCATAGACATGCTTAGTCATGCCCGTACAGAAAGCCGTATGGTACGCGAATTGGCAAGCAACGAGGCAGCTTACCGCAGCATTACGCAGAGTTGGTTCCGCCATTCACCCGTTGGCGACCTCTTCCGCACTTTAGCTGCCAGCAACTACACTATTGTCCTGACAACGGACCACGGTAGCATCCGATGCTACAACCCCGTAAAGGTAGTGGGCGACAAGAACACCAACACCAACCTGCGATACAAGCTGGGCAAGAATCTCAGCTACAATCCCAAGGAAGTTTTCGAGATTAAGGAGCCTCATCAAGTAGGACTGCCCAGGCCTAACCTGAGCACTACATACATCTTTGCTACAGGTGACGACTTCTTTGCCTACCCCAACAACTACAATTACTACGTTCAGTATTACAAAGACACCTTCCAACATGGAGGCATCAGTATGGAGGAAATGCTAATTCCACTGATCACGTTGCGAGGAAAAAAAAGATAAAGACCTATGGAAATAAGATTCAAGGAAGAAGATATCAGACAGGCTGCCCAGCAGTTTGTTGAAGCGATGGGAGAGAATACCGTTTTTGCCTTCTATGGCAAGATGGGAGCCGGTAAGACAACATTCATAAAAGCTTTATGCGAAGAGTTGGGAGTGGAAGATACCGTTACGTCACCCACCTTTGCTATTGTAAACGAATATGAGGCAGCCAAAGGCCGCCCCATATATCATTTTGATTTCTACCGTATCAAGAAGGTTTCCGAAGCCTACGATATGGGATGCGAAGAGTACTTCTACAGCGGCCATCCCTGTTTTATAGAATGGCCTGAACTGATAGAGGAAGTGCTACCCGAGGAGACGGTTAATGTCACCATAGAAGCACTGCCGGACGGAGAAAGGCGATTAGTTTTCTAAAGACTCGCCATACTCCAACTCACCGTCTACCACCCAACGGAGGTCTTCTGGGTCAAAGTCGCCCATCTTCTCCTTCTTGGCTTTCTTGGCTATGTATTCGGCTACGGCATCTATGTCTATGTCTACCTCGTCCTGATTGCCTGATTTCTCAAGCAAATCCACATAATACTCACCTATCACATCCAGGAAGTAGTACAGGTCATCTTCTGTAAACTTCTCCTTTACGTCCTGTGGCAGGTAATTCTTTATAAACTCTACCGTCAAGCGGTCGTCCTCGGCATCGGCCAGGAAGTCTTCTTCAATGTTTCCCATAGCGCAATCTCTTTAAAGCATGTTCTTGAGTTTCTCTTCGAAAGCAGGACGTGCAGCTGCGCCGACAATCTTGTCAACCACTTCACCACCCTTGATGAAGAATATTGTCGGAACATTGCGTACACCAAACTTAACGGCCAACTCCTCATCTTCTTCTACATCGCACTTGCCAATAATAGCCTGTCCCTCATAATCCTGAGCCAAAGCATCAATGATAGGACCAACACGCTTGCAAGGGCCACACCAGGTTGCCCAGAAGTCCAATACGATGGGCTTGCCAGTTGCTACTAACTGTTCAAAATTCTCGCTGTTAATAATCTGTGCCATACCAATTATAATTTATAATGTATAGATAATAAAATTAGTTTATCTTGTACTTTGTCCACTCATTGCCATCCAGGAAATCCATCAGTCCCTTTGTAACCCGATAACATTTGCTCTTGGATTTCATATGTAGAACAGGCATATTTCCTCCTCCGTAGATATTCCACTTAATTTCTATCTGAGGAGTTTGCTGATCCTTATCTTTAGGCTTCTGCATCTGCTGAATATGTTTACTCAGTTCAGCCATAGCATTGCTGTCCAGTTTGTTGGAATCAAAGGATATGGTGATACTCTGTACGAGTTGTTCCTTCACATCAGGCAAGAACTGCACCTTTCCTATCTTCAATTCCAACATATCCTTGTTATACTGACGGGGCTGAACACGGCCTGTTATATACACCAGATTACCCTCCTGTGAAAGATAGCCACGCCACTGTGCCCAATCGTTTCCGAACAATGCAATCTCTGCAGGACCCGTATAATCCTCTACCATAACAATACCATAAGGCTGGTTTGTCTTGGTGATGCCTTGGCGTTTCAATCCAGTTACGATGCCACCCAAGCTTACATCGGAATTAGCAAACGGCGTAAGATCATTCATCTGATCCATGTGCATGTTGCAGATGCCATTCAATATTACACCGTATTCATCAAGGGGATGAGCCGAAAGATAGATGCCCACCAGCTCACGTTCTTTATTAAGACGTTCCAAATCATTCCATCGTTCCGTTACAGGAATGGGCGGAAGGTGTCTGTCTATAGCCTCCATACCGAAGAGCGAGAACTGTGCCTCCATCTTTGCTTGCTGATACTGGGTGCCGTATTTGGTGAGCGAATCCACAAAGATTTCGCCTTTTGAGTTGGGAGCAATAAACTGCTCTCTGCTTATCTGAGCAGAGAAGGTATCAAAGGCACCACTCAGAGCCAAACATTCTATACCACTCTTCTTGACAGCAGGGATGGAGACACGCTCCACAAAGTCAAACACATCCTTATAACGTCCGTTCTTCTCACGCTCAGAGATGATGGCAGCGGCAGCAGCCTCTCCCAATCCCTTGATGCCGTTCAGACCAAAGCGAATCTGTTGTTTGTCATTAACACCGAAGTTAACATGCGACTCATTGATATCCGGTCCTAATACCTCTATCTTCAGGTTGCGGCATTCATCCAGCAACTTGGTAATTTCCTTTATATCGTCCTTTCTTCGGGTGAGAAGGGCTGCCATAAACTCTGCAGGATAATGGGCCTTCAAGTAAGCTGTCTGGTATGCCACCCATGAATAGCAGGCCGCATGAGACTTGTTGAAGGCGTAGGAAGCAAACTTTTCCCAGTCGCCCCAAATCTTATCTAAAATATCAGGATCATAACCACGTTCCTTACCTCCATTAATGAAGAGCGGCTTCATCTCATCAACAATAGCCTTCTTCTTCTTACCCATAGCCTTACGCAAAGCATCACTCTGACCTCGTGTAAAGCCTGCCAACAGACGACTCAGCAACATCACCTGCTCCTGATAAACGGTAATGCCATACGTATCCTTCAGGTATTTCTCCATCACAGGGATATCGTAGGTAATCTCCTCCTGTCCGTTTTTACGTCTGATGAACGATGGGATATAGTCCATGGGACCAGGACGATAGAGGGCGTTCATGGCTATGAGGTCTTCAAAGACCGTTGGCTTCAGTTCCTTCAGGTATTTCTGCATACCAGCCGACTCAAACTGGAAGGTTCCTACCGTAAGACCCTTCTGGTACAGCTGATATGTCAGTTCATCATCAATGGGAATGTGGTCAAGGTCGATATCTACGCCATGAGCCTCCTTGATAACTCGACAGGCTTCCTTCAACTCGGAAAGGGTCTTCAGCCCCAAGAAATCCATCTTTATAAGACCCGTACTCTCAATAACATGGCCGTCATATTGTGTAACAGCCGTCTTGCGGTCAGGAAAATCGGGGTCGTCGGCTGTTGAAATAGGAACATGATCCGAAATCGGATCACGACAGATGATAAATCCACAGGCATGAATACCCGTTCCTCTGATCTGCCCCTCCAACTGCTGAGCATATTTAATGGTATCTGCTTCACGATAATCAGGCGAGAACTGAGCCGACTGCAACTCGGGTGTGCAGGAGATGGCATTCTTCAGGTTCATCTTCATACCATCAGGCAAACGGTCAGGTATTGCCTTACAGAGGGCATTACTCCTATCCAATGGCAAGTCTTCCACACGAGCAACATCCTTGATGCTGTTCTTGGTTGCCATAGTGCCGTAGGTGATAATATGGGCACAGTTCTCATGCCCGTACTTATCCATTACCCATTGCAGCACCTTGCCTCTACCATCATCCTCAAAGTCGGTATCGATATCCGGCAAAGAGATACGGTCGGGGTTCAGGAAACGCTCAAACAGCAGGTCGTATTTCAGAGGGTCCAACTTGGTGATTCCCAGGCAATAGGCTACCACACTACCTGCAGCAGAGCCACGACCAGGTCCTACCCACACATCCAGATCCTTACGTGCCGAATTGATAAAGTCCTGCACTATAAGGAAGTAACCTGGGAAACCCATCGTCTTCATGATGTGCAACTCAAACCTTATACGGTCATCCACCTCTTTATCTAACGGCTCTCCATATATTCTGCGTGCACCTTCGTAAGCCAGTTTCCCTAAGAAATCGGCCTCAAACTTGATTCTGTAAATCTTGTCATAGCCACCCAACTTCTTTATCTTCTTCTCGCCTTCTTCCTTAGGAAGCGGATTCTCTCCGTTCTCATCGCTGGTGAATTCGCGGAACAGGTCTTCCTCAGTATATTTTTGTCTCCATTGTTCCTCTGTTCCGAATTCCTCAGGGATGGGGAAGAAAGGCATGATGGGGTCTGACTCCAGATTGTATGTCTCTATCTTATCCAGAATCTCCACCGTATTGCTGAGTGCCTCCGGGATGTCTGCAAAGAGGTTGTTCATTTCCTCCTTGGTCTTGAACCATTCCTGCTTGGTGTACAGCATGTGAGGCTCTGAAATCTTCTTGCCAGTAGACAGGCATAGCAAGCGCTCGTGAGCATCAGCATCGGCCTCGTTCACAAAGTGGCTATCGTTGGTACATACAAGCTTGATATTCAGTTCACGAGCTATCTTAATCAGTTCCGCATTTGATATCTGCTGCAAGGGGAAGGTTTCCCTATTGGCATTTACATTAGGATCCTTCACCTCGTGACGCTGCAGCTCCAGATAGTAATCATCCCCAAAGACATCCTTAAACCATTGAGCCGACTGTCGGGCACCCTCCAAATCACCCTTCAGAATCTTTGAAGGAACCTCTCCGGCAATACAGGCAGAACAGCAGATAATATCCTCATGAAAAAGTTTGAGGTCGTCATGATCTGTTCTGGGTCGCCCATAGAAGCCATCCACCCAGGCACGCGAAACCAGTTTAATCAGATTTCTGTACCCATTTAGGTTCTTTGCCAACAGAATCAGGTGATTACCGCTACGGTCTATACTGGGATTACTCTGGTCTTCCTTCCTACGTCGGGCCACATAGACCTCGCAACCGAAGATAGGCTTAAAGGGTTCCAACCCTTCTTTTTTCCTACCCTTATTAACAGAGTTACAGTAATCAAAGAAGTCTTTTATACCAAACATATTACCATGATCGGTAAGCGCCATACCACGCATTCCATCCCCAACAGCCTTGTCCACCATCTTAGAGATAGAGGCCTGTCCGTCGAGCAAAGAATACTGAGAATGAACGTGTAAATGTATAAAATCTTCCATCTTACCTGTTATGTACCAATAATTGTACAAATATAGCGTTTTTTCTTGGAACGCAAAGAGCTGCACCCCCTTTTGTTAAAGAAAAGGCCAAAATTACGCCAAAAGTTTTTGATAAATAACAAAATTACCCTATCTTTGTATCCAAAGTAAAACAATCCCTATGGGAAAAAGACTAAAGAAATTAAAGAGGATAAAGAAGATTAGGCTACATCACGAAGGCACCCGCACCTTGGTGTTAGGTGCTATTTTCTTGTTAGCAGCTAACGCCTTGTTGCACTTCTGTATCCCCAACCAATTCCCATTCTACGTCTTTGCAGGAGTAAGCATCTGCGTATATTTGATTCTGGCCAATTTCTTCCAGTGTCCTATTCGTTGTTTCGAGGGTGATACAGACGGTCTGGTTATTGCTCCCGCCGATGGCAAGGTAGTAGTTGTAGAAGAAGTCGAAGAGACCGAGTACTTCCATGACAAGCGCATCATGGTAAGTATCTTCATGAGCCTGCTGAACGTACATGCCAACTGGATTCCCGTTGACGGCACCATCAAGATGGTAAGACACCACGACGGCAATTTCTTTAAGGCCTGGCTTCCCAAAGCCAGCGAGGAGAACGAACGCTGTACCGTAGTGATTGCAACAGCCGATGGAACGGAAATCCTGGCTCGCCAGATAGCCGGTGCTATGGCCAGGAGAATTGTCACCTATCCTCACGAGGGAGATGCCTGCTTTGTAGACGAGCACCTGGGATTCATCAAGTTCGGCTCACGCGTGGACCTTTTCCTACCTTTAGGAACTGAAGTCTGCGTGAAGCTTAATGACAGAACGGTAGGTAATGAAACCATTATTGCCCACCTTAAACCTCATAAAGAGGAAGAATAATCATCATGGCAAACTTTATTATTAAAAATACGCCCAACACAATTACCTGTTGTAATCTGATGAGCGGCTGTATCGCCACAGGATGTGCCTTTCATGGTCATTTCTTCTGGGCAGTTATCTGGATTGTAATTGGCGCCGTCTTTGATTTCTTCGACGGCATGTCAGCCAGAGCACTTGGTGTTTCCTCCCCTATTGGCAAGGAATTGGACTCGCTGGCAGACGTGGTTACCTTTGGCGTTGCTCCCAGCGCGATATTATTCTGCCTGTTCCGTCAGGTTCACTACCCGGAAATTCTTATACCCCTAAAGGGCTTTATCCCCTATACCGCTTTTATTATGGCAGCCTTTTCTGCCCTGCGTCTGGCTAAATTCAATTTGGACGAGCGTCAGAGCACCCAGTTCATAGGACTTCCCACCCCCGCCAACGCATTATTCTGGGGGTCTCTGGTACTGGGGCAACATGCCTTCCTGGTATCACAGAAGTTCAATGCCGTATTCCTGTTCCTCTTCATGCTGCTTTTCTGCATGTTGTTGGTGAGCGAGGTTCCCATGCTTGCTCTGAAGTTCAAAGATCTCAGTTGGGAGAAGAACAAGGTAAAGTTTATCTTCATTCTTGGCTGCCTTCCCTGTTTCCTTTTGGGAACCAGCTGTTTTGCCGCCATCATCCTCTGGTATGTAGCATTGTCTATCATCACAGATGTTATGGCAAGACGTAGCCAGAATCTTTAAAACACAAAGTATTTCTTTTTCGTCCGACTAGGGCGGACTCCTATCAAAAGCAATATACCGTTTCGCTGAGAGAGAAACGGCCTTTCGCTATCAGTAATACGGCCTTTCGCTAAGAGCGTTGTTATATACCATAGCTTTTTTCCTCTTTTCATTCTTCATTTTTCACTTTTCTTCGTATCTTTGTGCCACTAAACAAAGATAAGGATGAAACATTATATTATCTTATTGATTGCGGCTCTGTCAGTACTCTGCGCCAAAGCACAGGAGGAAATAATAACAGAGCCCGCAAGAAAGGATACCATCAGACTACTGACGATTGGAAACAGTTTCTCGCAGGATGCTGTGGAACAATACCTGTACGAACTAGCCAAAGAGGCAGGCATACATATGATAATAGGTAATGCCTACAAGGGCGGACAGAGTCTGGAGCAACATTGGACAGACCTCACTCAGGAACATGATGTATATGAATACCGTAAGGTGGTAAACGGCGTCCGTCACAATATGCCGCATGCTTTACTGAACCCTATCATCACAGATGAACCATGGGACTTTATCAGCTTTCAGCAAGCCAGCCACTATAGCGGACTGACAACAACATACGAGCCATACCTGTCACAACTGGTTCAGTTTACAGACAGCGTAAAGACAAGTCAGGATGTACGATATGGATGGCACATGACGTGGGCTTACTCCAAGGATTCCAATCACAACGGGTTTGCTAACTATAATCGCAGTCAGGAAACTATGTACGACAGTATACGTTATGCGGTACAGTGGACACAGATCCTGCATCCCGAGTTCTCGTTCAACGTACCAAGCGGTACAGCTATTCAGAATGCACGCACCACATATCTGGGCGACAACATGAACCGCGACGGATACCATCTGGATTTGAAATTTGGTCGATATACAGCCGCCTGCACATGGTTGGAGGTACTGACGGGCATCTCCCCCGTAGGACTGAACTTCAAGCCTGAAGGGGTTGATATAGCAGCGGCTCATGCCTGCCAGGTAGCAGCACACGCAGCTGTCCAGAATCCCTTTGAAGTGACCGACCTGAGCACAGAAGGCTTCAACGCAAGGAATGACATTACTCCAACAGGACTTGTAAAGTTCAACTTCGGAGAGAAACCAGAAGCCGACCCTAATTGGAATAGCATCACACCGCAAATGCGTACCTTTACCTGGATTACGGACACCAATGGCAATGTTACAGGCATAATACTGACCACCCAAAACGCTTTCATAGGCACAAACTTAAACGGGCCAAGCTATACTACTACCAACATGTTAATGCCCGGCAGCGTGTCTCAGTCATGTATGTGGGGATATGCTGCAGACAGTTTCGGAAACCAGAAACCAAAGAAATCATGTACCATTACCTTGGGACACATGAATCCTGATCTGAAATACGATTTTACATTCTTTGCATCGCGTGAGGATTGTCAGGATTGGCGCGAAACTGCATTCACCCTGCAAGGCGACAAAATATATACGGATAAGGTTGAAGCGGCTAACAATGTCAGCCATACAGCCCAAATAAAGAATGTACAACCTACCGCAGATGGCAGAATCATAATTAACGTAGCCCCAGGTGAAAGAAACAATAACAAAAACAAATTCTACTATCTGAACGCAATGACAGTAAAAGCACACAGGTGAAGAGCCCAAATCTTAATTCTTAACTCATAATTCTTAATTAAATATATGGAACAGCAAAAACAAATACAGATACAATTCCGATTGGTAGATGTGCAGGAATTACAGTTTGTAAACCTATCAAAGCAGTGGCCAGAGGGCGAACTTCAGGTGAACAACCAATTACAGTTCAACTGCGACACAGAAAAAAGACTGGTAAGATGCGTTACAAACTTTGAATACAAGAAAAATGATATAACACAACTGATCCTAGGAGTCCAGACCGTATTTGAGTTTGCACGCGAAGGATGGAGTGCTATGTACGACTTGAATGGTGACCAGTGGATACTACCTGTAGGATTGGTTCAGCACATTGCCGATATGACTATCGGAGCAGCACGAGGTATCCTGGCTATCCGCAGCGAAGAAGCAGGATTACCCAAGCAGATTCTGCCCCTTATTAACCCAGGCCAAATACTACAAAACAATATCAGTTTTAAACGTGTGCCACAGGGAAAAACTGTTCCTATAGGCAATTCGGGAGGAAATGCATAAAAAGAGTATTTCAATATGTCCGTCTATAGAAAATGCATATTTGTCGAAATTATTTTCCCATTGCAGAATATAACCATACATTTGCCATGTGCAAACAAGCGATGCATGACCATAGCTAGAAAAATCTAATGGCGAGGGCTGTAATTGATTACAGCCCTTTTATTTTGTCAACATTGTACCATCTTCGTATGATATCAGACAAAATTCTCACATCCAACATAATAAGTCCCATCTTCCATCACCCATTTATATTGGTTAATTCGAAACTTTAAGGTTATCAACTCGTAATTCGTTCGGTTTTTCTCAAATATATTTGGAAAATCACTCACTTATTCGAAACTTTGAGACTGTGTCTCTAAATCGCTCCTGTTCGGTTTTTCTCAAATATATTTGGAAAATCACTCACTTATTCGTAATTTTGCATCCGCAAAGAAAAGCCCCTGTAGTTCAATGGATAGAACAACGGTTTCCTAAACCGTCGATCCGGGTTCGATTCCCGGCGGGGGTACCTTAACAATTGAAAGCATAGAGCTAAGAGTAAAGGTAAAAAGACTTAAGTGGAAATTTAGAATCAAAAATAAGAGATAACAATGGAAATTAAGGAAAAGGACAGCGTGGTTGTCCGTTTCTCGGGTGACTCAGGCGATGGCATGCAGTTGGCCGGAAACATCTTCTCTACGGTCTCTGCTACCGTAGGAAACAGTATCAGCACATTCCCCGATTATCCCGCCGATATCCGTGCCCCGCAAGGCTCGTTGACGGGTGTGAGCGGTTTTCAGGTTCACATTGGCGCAGGCCAGGTATTCACTCCTGGTGACCAGTGCGATGTTCTGGTAGCTATGAATGCTGCCGCCCTGAAGACTCAGTACAAATTCGCCAAACCTGATGCAGCTATTATCATAGACACTGACAGCTTTGGCCCCAAAGATTTGGAGAAAGCTCAATTCAAGACTGAAGACTACTTGGGCGAGATGAATATCGACCCCGACCGCGTTATCGCCTGCCCCCTTACCACAATGGTAAAGGATTGTCTGGCTGACAGCGGTATGGACGTTAAGAGCATGCTGAAATGCCGCAACATGTTTGCCTTGGGTCTGGTATGCTGGCTCTTCGACCGCGACCTGGACGTTGCCTTTAACTTCCTGAAAGAGAAGTTTGCCAAGAAACCCGGCATTGCAGAAGCAAACATAAAGGTTATTCAGGCCGGATATGACTACGGACACAATACACACAGTAGCGTGGCTAACGTCTACCGTATTGAAACTAAGAATAAGGTTCCCGGACGTTATATGGACATTACCGGCAACAAAGCCACAGCATACGGCTTTATTGCCGCTGCAGAGAAAGCCGGATTGAAACTGTATCTGGGTTCCTACCCCATCACTCCCGCTACAGACGTGTTGCACGAGCTCTCTAAGCATAAGAGCTTGGGCGTGACCACCGTTCAGTGTGAGGACGAGATTGCCGGTTGCGCTTCCAGCCTTGGTGCTTCATTTGCTGGTGCATTAGCCGTAACAAGTACCAGTGGTCCTGGTATCTGCTTGAAGAGCGAGGCTATGAACCTAGCTGTCATCATGGAGCTGCCTTTGGTAGTATTGGATGTTCAACGTGGTGGTCCTGCTACAGGTCTTCCCACCAAGAGTGAGCAGACCGACCTCCTGCAGGCTCTCTTCGGCCGTAACGGAGAAAGCCCCATGCCTGTAATCGCTGCTGCCAGTCCTACCGACTGCTTTGAGGCTGCCTATGCAGCCTGCAAGATGGCACTGGAGCACATGACACCCGTTATCCTGATGACAGATGCCTATGTAGCAAATGGCTCAGGTGCCTTCAAGTTGCCTAATCTGGCAGAATATCCCTCCATCAACCCTCCATATGTTCCTGAGGAACTGAAGGGTACATGGACTCCTTATTTGCGTGCCGAGAACGGCACACGTTACTGGGCCGTGCCTGGTCGCCAGGGCTTTGAGCACATCTTGGGCGGACTGGAGAAGGATGACAAGACTGGTGCCATCAGCACTAACCCCGAGAATCACGACCTAATGACCCGTAAGCGTCAGGCCAAGATAGACGCCATTCCCGTTCCCGACTTGGAAGTGTTGGGCGATAAGGATGATGCCGACCTGCTGATCGTTGGCTTTGGCGGTACCTTCGGTCATCTGCATGCTGCTATGGACGAGATGCGTGCTGCCGGCAAGAAGGTCGCTTTGGCACACTTCAAATTCATCAACCCACTGCCCAAGAATACAGCCGAGGTGCTGAAAAAGTATCCCAAGGTGGTTGTTGCAGAACAGAACATGGGACAGTTGGCAGGCTGGTTGCGTATGAAGGTGGACGGCTTTGTTCCCGCACAATTCAATCAGGTTAAGGGTCAGCCCTTCGTAGTTGCCGAACTGGTTGAGAACTTCACTCAGTTGTTAAACAAATAAAGAAAGGACATAACATTATGGCATATACTCAGAATGATTTCAAGAAAGGACAGCCACGTTGGTGTCCTGGATGCGGTGACCACTTCTTCCTAGCATCGCTCCACAAGGCAATGGCAGAGATAGGTGTTGACCCTTGGAATACAGCCGTTATCTCTGGTATTGGCTGTTCAAGCCGTCTGCCCCACTATATGGCAACATACGGTATGAACACCATTCACGGTCGTGCTGCCGCTATAGCAACAGGTGCTAAGGTTGCCAACCCCGACCTGACCGTTTGGCAGGTAAGCGGTGACGGCGATGGTCTGGCCATTGGCGGTAACCACTTTATACATGCAAACCGCAGAAACATTAACTTGAACATGATTCTGCTGAACAACCGCATCTACGGTCTGACAAAGGGGCAGTACAGCCCCACCAGCCCTCGCGGCTTTGTTAGCAAGTCATCTCCCTACGGAACGGTAGAGGACCCTTTCCGCCCTGCAGAACTCTGTTTCGGCGCCAGAGGCCACTTCTTTGCCCGTGCCGTTGCCACGGACGCTCCAGGTACAGTAGAGGTTCTAAAGGCCGCTTACGAGCACAAGGGAGCCAGTGTTTGTGAGATTCTACAGAACTGCGTTATCTTTAACAACGGAACACATGATGCCGTTTATGACAAAGCTGGCAGAGCCAAGAACGCTATCTACCTGAAACATGGCGAGAAGATGCTCTTTGGCGAGAACAACGAATATGGTATTGTTCAGGAAGGCTTTAGCGTAAAGGCCGTTAAGTTGGGAGAAGATGGTTACACAGAAGCTGACGTACTGGTTCACGATGCCAAGTGCGAGGACAACACCCTGCAACTGAAACTGGCAGAGATGGAATGGCCCGTAGCCTTGGGCGTGATACGAGATGTTGAAGCTCCCACCTATGATGACTGCGTTACAGCTCAGATAGAAGAGGTAAAGGCTCAGAAGAAGTATCATAACTTCGCAGAGCTCCTGGAAACAAACGATATCTGGGAAGTCAAATAAGCCTAAGTACATAAGCTATTAAGCTAATAAACAAACAACCCCGCCTTGAGCGGGGTTGTTTGTTATTTAAAACAGCCTATGAGTAAAGGTTATGCTCAGCACAGGCCAACACTTGAATTTCTTCACGGTACTTACCATATCACCAACCTTTCCGGGAATATCTGTAACATCACGGGTAAGGTCAATACGCTGAGGAGTTTGCTTAACCCAAGCTTCATCTACATTTCCAGTCTCATCAAACTTGGCCTGATCCCATGAAATCATGTCATAATCATCTGCAGCATTAACGCGATAGACATTATCTACGTAAACATGCGGTGAGCCACCCATAAACATGGCACCAGCATCAATAGCCATATTAAAACGATGATCACGAGACAAGGCTGTGGTATAGCCAATGCCAATGTAAGGACGTATCTTGCTGACTGTCATCTCCGCATTCACCTGATTATTCTTATCAGGCACCATAACAGCCTTGCTGCCATCAGGGAAGTATCCCACATGTGCTCCCATCATACGGGTCTCTGCGAGTTTATCACCAAGTCCGTCTATATCAAAAGTGTGCATATTCCCATGCGAATCCTCGTAACGGAACATAGGTTCGCCCTTACAGGCTTTGATATACATATTATTGTACATATTTATGCCTACAAGGGTGGTATTACCGGAAGGGTCGTTCACAGCCTCTCCAATAGTAGAAGGACCTGCATAGAAGCCAAGCGTTACATTCCAATGTCTGTTATTCTTGAATGGCATAATGTCCACCAAAAACTTAAACTGAGCCCATTTAGGTTTCATCTGCATATCTATGTTATCTTGCATAGATTCGCCCATGAAATTGGACATCAGATCTTTCATACGACGCAATTTATCGGAAGACACCTCACCCATAAAATCCACACCAAAATTGCTCTTGAATGTAAACTTTGGCATATAGGTAAAACCGGTACGTAAACGAACATAGTCTCCTACAGGCATAGTAAGATCAGCACCAATACCTGTGCTGGACACATTGAACCCAAGGTCCATGTGGTTGAAATAATCCTGAGCAGACAGGGTTAGTGTTACGAAAAGCGCAGGAACTGCGAATAACCTTTTAATCCTCATCATACAACTAGGTTTGTAAACAAATTATTGTTTGAATATTTTCTTTCCGTTGATAATATACAGGCCCTTTGCCTTCATTGCAGAAACACGTCTGCCAGAAAGATCGAATATCATATTACCTTCTTCTTCCTCTGTGCGCAAGGCATTCAGGCGGTCTATAATCTCTTGAGAGCAAGTAAAAATAAGATTCTGAGCTGGCATTGAGACATATCTGATTCCCTGCCAGTCGGCATCTGTTATAATAAAATCATCAGAGTAATAAGTATAAGCTGGGATGGAATCATCATAAGCGACATCCTGTTGGTGAACCATCTTACTGCCAACATAATAACTAACCTTATATATATTAGCTTGATATCTGCCACGTACTGTAACATTTGAAGCTGGCATTGTAGCAGGCACCTTGTCCCAGCCCATAAAAGTATATCCAAAGCGAGAAGGCGCAGAAGTCAAGGCCTTAACCTGGGCTCCGTAAGTGTACCGGTTGCTACGGAAGAGTTGTGTACCACCCTTCTCCCCAATCTCAAGAACGTACTTCAAAACATAGGAATTTATGCTGAAACTTCCTGTTACGGTTATATTCTTAGCTGGCATAGTGCTTGGCAGATTATCCCATCCGCTGAAGGTATAGCCTGTCTTCTCTGGCATATCCAAATAGGGGATGGCATCGCCACAGGGAACGGTTACCTTCTTGTATTCAGTACCGTCAACCACATAGGTTAAAGTATAGTCGTTACCTTTATACCATCCGTAAACCTTTACATCATGACCAGGCATCTTCTCAGGAATCTCACCCCATCCCATAAAGGTATAACCAGCAATATTACCTGGTGATTGGGTATAAGGGGTAATTGACTGTCCATATTTGTAGGTACGTGAGAAATACACGTAGTCTTTGTATTTTGCTCCGTTAAGGATGTACTCTAGTGTATAGATACCAATTGAGAATGTTCCCTTTACTGTAACATTACTTGCAGGCATCTTGTCAGGAATATTAGCCCACCCACTAAACTTATAACCTTCCTTAACAGGATAAGCAATAGGTGTTATTACACTTCCGCATGGAACTTCTACAGTCTTATACACATCACCGTCTACCATATAGGTGAGGATGTATATCTTAGGGTCATAGACAGCCGTTACCGTCAGGTTACCTGCAGGCATAACAGCAGGCAGTCCGCCCCATTCCTTGAAGGTGTATCCATCCTTCTCTGGCGGAGTTGGCGGTGTTAATGTCTGTCCGCACGGAACCTGCTGCTGTTGGAGGATCTGACCGTCAACCATATACTGAATAGTATACACCAAAGGAGTAAAACTACCTGTTATGGTCACATCATGACCAGGCATTGTTGCAGGAATAGCACTCCAGCCGTTAAAGGTATATCCGTCTCGTACAGGATTAGGCAGTGGTGTGACAGCATCACCGTATACTAGGGTTTGTGTCTGATAGACATTGCCGTCTATCATATATATCAATTTGTAGCTGCCTATTGAGAAGGAGCCTGTGACAGTAACATCATGGGCGGGCATAGTAGTAGGTAACCCGCTCCAACCACTGAACACATAGCCTTCCTTGGTGACTTCTAAAGGAGTGACAGTAGAGCCACATGGAACAGGTACCGTCTTGTATTCAACGCCATCCAATACGTATATGAGCTTATAATTAATAGGAGTAAAAGAGCCCGTCACAGTAATATCCTTGGCTGGCATAGTAGCAGGTAATCCATTCCAACCGCTAAAGGTATAACCATCACGGGTGGGAGTTTCTGCGGTTATAGCCTGACCAGCCTTCAACTTCTCTGTCTTGTAAACCTGACCATCTACCATATAAGTAATGGTATACTGATGATTCGCAAGAATCTGGTTGTATTCAGCTTCTGTAATGGCCGTCAACTCAGCAGGACAATTAGATGGTACATACATGAATGATGTATTAGCCGGCAGATAAAAAGATCCTTCTATCTCATTCATATACTTAGTACTGGTAACATATCCCAACTTTCCTTGGCTGGTAAGACCAATCACACGCATATTTGCCGGCTTGAATTCGGTAATACACGAAGACCAAGCATAGCGGTTCATTCTATCATAGTTGCAGAAGAACACACCACTCAGACAGTTCCCGGATAGGGGAGATACAGAAGAATCTACAAGGTCCAGCCTATTGTTAGTGGCTGAAAGCGAAGAACATTCTATAAGCACTGGTGTACGTGCAGGTACAACGCCTGAAATCTCAGATAATACAGCATAACCTAACTGGATATCGTACTTTGATACCGTATATACTTTCATCCCCGAAGAGGCAGGTTTGAAAGGAAAGGCTACATAAAGCGGATAATAGTATTTGTTATTAACAATAACCGAATCAAGCGGTGTAACGCCAAAGTAATTGTCAGAACTGCTGCTCACCGGATGAATGTACCAGTTTCTGTATGGACTACTTCTATTGAAACCCACTCCACCTACTTCTTTGTCTAAGCTTGTTTCCTCATCATCCAAGTATTTGGTAACACCAGATTCTGACGCACTTACCATATATGTTCCCTTAAAAGCTCCGGAACTCACATAAGATAAGTCTACATATCTGTTAATAATCTGATAGAGACCAACACCCTGGCCTTGAATATCTATCTGCGAGCCAACCTTCTTAATATAAAGAATACTGGCAGGATCGGAGATTGTCTTTTCTTTTCCCTTAATCAACTGAAGCGAGCCAAAATCACCATCTTCCCTAACTTTATCAAGTTTACCAGTATTATCTACGATAAACATATAACGGTTTGTTCCACGGTTTTGAACACGATAAAAGCCGTCACCATTGAACTGAGCCGACACATTAGATATCAGCACAGTAATAAGGCTTAGCAGGAAAAGAAATCTTCTCATATTAATAAAAGGTAACCATCCTTGTTCCTAGTAGTATTTAACTAGCGAACAAGGACGGTTTATCTTTCTTGGTTTATACTCTTAACCGACTACTCGGCAATACAAATACTAACACGGTTCAAATCGTTCTGTTCGAAAGGCTGAACCGTATCACCCTTTGACTCAACCGTAATACGGTCTGAAGCAATACCGAACTTGTTCTTAAGCAGGTCTGCAACAATCTCGGAGCGCTTCTTTGCAAGTTTCTCGTTAATCTTGGCATTACCAGTACCCTTGTCGGCATAACCAGTAATGGTAACCTTTGACTGAGGATACTTATTCAGATAGGCGGCAATATCCTCAACCTTAACCATCTCAGCACGAGATACGTCAGAGTGACTAAGAGTAAAGAATATATCCTTGCGCAAAGGCTCAACCTTTACGACCTCTCTGTCGCGATATACAATCTTCTCAACAGGCTTTTCAACAATCTTTTCTACAATCTTCTCTACAATCTTCTCGTGACCACAGCAAGCCTTCTTCTCAACCTGCTTGGTTGTCTTACCCAATGCCACCTTAACACCGGCAAGTGCATTGAAATACCAGTCAAGGTTAGAAGCATCCTTAGAGTTGTAGATATCGCTAGTAGTGTTTGCATTAACTTCCAAGCCCAAAGAAACACGCTTAGAAACACGGTAGTCAGCATAGACACCAAAACGTCCCATGAAGCGGCCTATAGTACCACCCCATAATTTATCAAGGTACATAACATCACCAGCAGGAGCAGCGTTAGCGTTCCTTAGCTCTCCTATAATGGCAGCGTTGGCCTCAGAAGCCTCACCATTGTTAAAGGCAACATTAACACCTATACCGCCTAAGACACCAGCTGTAAAAACCCTGTCGGGCTTATAACCCCAAAGCAGATTTACCAAATCACAGGTAACATCAACAGTTGGAGCTACATAGTTCCATTTCCACTTGTAGGTATTACCTGAAGGGAGGGTTGAACCACCCTTGCTCTGCCATGCATTGACAGCCAGACGCAACCCCCATACAGGAGTAAACTGATAACCGCCAGCAACCTGAACATTAGGACTTAACAAACTACCAAACTTAATCTCGCCCAAGGTGTACTGAGCACCTACCTGACCCTGAACAAACCAATGATGGTTGAACTCTTCAACGGTCACCGTCTGAGGTGCCTGCGCAGATGCACTCAGGCATCCGGCAGACAACATTACGGTATATAATAATTTCTTGAATTTCATCTCAAATCAATTTTTAGAGTCCTACGTAAAATCCCTTACTTAATTCTGATGTAGTACTTTCTGGTAGCCATCTTGCCGTGGAAGTCAAGAGCTGAGTAAGCAATCTCGTATGTATAGCCAGACTTCAAGCCTGTAGCATAAGCACGACGCTCGTTACCAGGAATTATTGTATTCAGAGTAGCTGTGCTGCTGTTAGCACGGCGCAATTCAGAAAGGCAACCGCTGTCACCGCCCTTTGCAGACTTGTTGTCCTTGATAACATTGGTGATAGCCACATGCTTCTTAGCGTAAGGAACTAGCAACTCCAGATTCCATGATGTAGGTACGAGACTGATATCGCTACCCATTACTGTAGGATAGTTCTTAGCCTCGCTCAGGAACTTGGTACCTGTACCATCACTGGCAATCAGAAGGGGCTGCAGACGAGCGTTGGTGTTGTTTACAAAGTCAACAATCTTCTTATTAAACTTCTTCAGGTAAGAAGCAACCTTATCCATGAAGTCGTCAATCTTTGTATCAATCTTACTCTGATAGCTGTTAATCTTAGCAATCATGTCATTGGCATCATCAACAATCTCGTTGAGGTCATCCAGCATATCGTTTACACTGCCAATAGCACCCTGGGCACTACCCCAAAGAGACTGTGCAGCACCAGACAGATCCTTTCTAACCCAGATATGGAAACTCTTCTTGTCGGTGTGTACAGGCTTACCATTCTCATCGTAAACAATATTGCCGTTTGCATCCAACTTGTAATCACCAAAGTAAATCCACTGATCAATGTTTACTGTTGTCTGGTATATTGTATCAACCTTTATCGTGAAATCATCTTTATATTTAAAGTGAGCAATAGCATCACCAGCAAGGGTAATAGTACCTCCACCCATAGAAGCATTTGCATCAACTTTTATCTGATCAAGATCTATTTTGGCTTCACCTATTTTAGTACCATTATTATCCTTTACAGGAACAACAAGCTGAGCAGAGTTGTCTTCACCATTTTTAATGTTTGCTGAAACCACGATAGTAGGTGTATTCACTGTTACACCAGACAAATCAATAGTAGCATTCTCGTCAATATCAAGATTAATATCTTTCTTGAACTTAATGGGAACATCCACCGTCTTGCTCAAATCCAAGTGATAAGAAAGACCGCCAATTTCAATAGTGGTATCGATATCCACCTTGAACAATGCCAACTGAGCCTCTGTCAGGTCAGCAACAGTAACCTTATTAATCTTCAGGTTAGATACATGATTAATAAGATCAGATTCATTCAACTCCTTGTAAGCAGTCTTAACTGCACCATGCAATTCGCGAGAAATACTGTCTAACAGATCCATTGCCTTCTCATAGCCAGGAATAGTCTGATAATGGAAGTCCTTAGCTGTCTGCAGAGAAAGAGGCTTAATGGCTGTAGCAGCCAAATTGTAGTTAGAGTAAACAGCATGCTTCTGAGCTGTCTCACCTTCCTTGGCAGCATCTTCCCATTCGCACTTAACAGCGGTAGCATCAATTCTAAGACCCTTGATTACTTCTGCCATATCAGATGCAATCTTTGAGAAATCTGCAGAAGTACGATTGTTGATGATCTCATTAATTGCATCCTTAAGACTTGAGGTATTGAAGTCAACCTTCTGTACCTTATTAATGTCCTCGGGTGACAAGTTAGCTGTACACTCATAGAAGCCATTATCTGCTGCACGTGAGAAACCAAGCTGCAAAATCTTGTCGCTGCGCTGCAGAGTACCTAACTTAATATAAGAGGGGTGATCCTGGCTGTTAACAAGGCTCAGCTGCAACTTTGAGAAGTCAACAGTATTGGGGTTCACTGTCAGGTACAGGGTACCGGCATTGTTCTCCTCATTCTGCATGATAACATCGCCAGACTTAGCACTAAAGAGAGGTTCCTTGTTCAAAAGCTCCAACATCTGCATATCCTTTGTTGAGAGAGCATATTTTTCATCAACATAGTTAAGAGTGCTGTTAGTTGGGAACTCTACATTCTTATAAGCCTCGCCATAGTAAGCAAGAAGAACATTTGACTGAACAGCTGCAGGAACTTTGAATGTTCCGTATGCGGGGTTGTAGGTCTCCTGAACAATAATACCAGTTACCTGTCTCTTCAGATTCTCCTGCAGAAGATCCAAAAGACCAGTCAGCTTCTCGATATTCTCTGTATTCTTCTTAACATCCTCAGTCAAGTCGTCAATCTCTGTCTGCAGGTTGCCAATCTTACCCTCAAGTTCAGTCTTTACGTTTTCAATATTAGTCTCTAATTGACCAATCTTAGTAGTATTCTCTGAAATACGAGTATCCAACCCAGCAATTGCAGTGTTTACTTGCTGTACTGCAGTCTTCAAAGCCTCAATATCCTCTACTGCACCATTAAGATCCTCACCAAGGTTGAAGACTTTAAGGTCAAGACCGTTAAGGTCTGCTCTAACCAAAGCAACCTCCAAATCTGTGTAAGCCTTAGCCTTCTCCAATGTCTCATCAGCATATTCATACAACTTGGTGATTTCGGGCTTCAGTTTCTCAATGTCTTCGGCCATACCGTTTACCTTCTCTTTCAGGTTGTTAATTTCAGTCTGCAGACCAGGAACGGTAGTGTTAGTCAAAGTCTCAAGGGCAGCCTTGTTAGCCTCAACAGTTGTGCTCAAGGTCTCAATGGCAGTCTTGTTTGTGAATGCCTGAGCATAAGCCTCATTTGCCTTTGTGGTAGCATTCTGCAAATCGGTGCTCATGCTAGTCAACTGCAAATTGATATTATTGATAGCCTGAGTGTTGTTCTCTATCTTCTCCTTGTTTTCCTTAGACAATGCATCTGCAGCCTCAGCAATCGTCTTCAGACTATTAGCAAGTTCCTTTGCCTCATTTGCAGCAGTCTGTGCAGCACCAGCCTTAGAAATGGCCTCTTCCAACTTAGCTGTAGCCTGATCTGCTGCAGTCTTAGCACTTTGTGCCAACTGCATAGCCTCTTCTACTTTAGTGTTAGCCTGCTGTGCCAAAGCCAAAGCCTGCTGTGCAGTCTGCTCAATCTGAGCCAGCTTAGAAAGATCACACTCGCACTGCTTGATGGCATCAATTCTTGCATTCAACAAATCAACAGCAGCCTGCAACTCAGCCTCGCTGACACCAATATTGTTGAAGAAATTGTTGACTGTCTGATAATTCTCAATGATACCCTGAACAAGACCCTTCAAAGTCTCCAATGATTTGTCATCACCTGTAGCAGCAGCCTCATTCACCTTGTTCATGAAGTCAACCAACTCCTGAATAGTCTGAGACATATTCTCAGGACAGTTGCATGGCTTAATCGACGTCTTCAGTTCTTCTAGTTCCTGCTTTAAAGCCTCCAACTGCTGGAGTTTGTCATTAACGACATCAGCAAGTTTTGAGTTTTCGTCAATCTTCAACTCCAGTTGCTTGTACATGTCTGCGTTTGTATCCTTACAAGACACAAACATTCCCATAGAAACCGTTACGGCTCCCATCAGGAGAATTTGAAAGAATTTCTTTTTCATAATTATATCGATATATTAATTTTAGTTTCGTTAACGTCACTACACAATACACCCTTTTTGTAAGATGCTAATCATTGGCAAAAATATAATTATATTATGAAACAGAGTTATTTCGCTCCGCGCGTTTAAGAATATTTAACACTTCTATGCGTTTTCGACTGTAAAATTTGGCTATTTAAAAGATAAATCATAATTTTGCACACCATAAAAAGATATTATCCGTATGAATTTTGTAGAGGAACTTAAATGGAGGGGCATGATTCACCAGATGATGCCCGGAACAGAAGAACTTTTCGAGAAGGAAACAGTTACCGCATACGTGGGTATCGACCCTACTGCAGACAGTTTGCATATTGGTCACCTCTGTGGTGTAATGATGCTCCGTCACCTTCAGCAGGCAGGACATAAGCCTTTGGCTCTTGTGGGCGGCGCGACTGGTATGATAGGCGACCCCAGCGGAAAGAGTCAGGAACGTAACTTGCTGAACGAGGAAACCTTGCGCCATAATGTAGAATGCATTAAGGCACAGCTGAGCCGCTTCCTGGATTTCAACAGCGATGCGCCCAATGCTGCCGAGTTGGTGAACAACTACGATTGGATGAAGAACTTCTCATTCTTGGAGTTTGCCCGCGAAATCGGAAAATGCATTACCGTTAACTACATGATGGCAAAGGACAGCGTAAAGCGTCGTCTGAACGGTGAAGCTCAGGATGGTATGTCATTCACAGAATTCACCTACCAATTGCTGCAGGGATACGACTTCCTACACCTCTACGAAACCAAGAACTGTAAGTTGCAGATGGGTGGAAGCGACCAGTGGGGAAACATCACCACAGGTACAGAGCTGATTCGCCGTAAACTGGGTGCCGACAACGAGGCATTTGCCCTCACCTGTCCCCTTATTACCAAGGCAGACGGAAAGAAGTTCGGAAAGACCGAAAAAGGTAACATCTGGCTCGATCGTAATCGTACCAGCCCCTATACCTTCTATCAGTTCTGGCTGAACGTTGCCGATGAAGATGCTGAGCGTTATATAAAGATTTTCACTTCATTAGACAAGGCAACCATAGACGCTCTTATTGAAGAGCATCGTCAGGATCCCGGTCGTCGTGTCCTCCAGAAGCGTTTAGCAGAGGAGGTTACCGTTCTTGTACATAGCCGTGAGGATTACGAATTGGCTTTGGAGGCCAGCAATATCCTCTTTGGAAAAGCAACCAAGGAGAGCTTGACCAAGTTGGACGAGCAGACGCTGCTGGATGTATTCTCTGGCGTTCCCCAGTTTGAAGTTAGTCGTTCTCTTCTGGAAGGCGAAGGTGTCAAGGCCATTGACTTGCTGGCAGAACACACAGCATGCTTTGCTTCAAAAGGCGAGATGCGCAAACTGACTCAGGGTGGCGGTGTTTCTATTAACAAAGAGAAACTGGACGACCCCAACAAGGCTATTACGACAGCCGACCTGTTAGACAACAAATATATTCTGGCCCAGCAAGGCAAGAAAAAGTATTTCCTGTTGATTGTAAAATAAAAGTTCCTTTACTACTCCCCTTAAGCGGGAGAGTATGAACTACAAGGGAAAAAAAAGAACGTAAAAAGCGAGATTGGTGAAGTTTTTTTACTTTTCCTTTCTCGCTTTTCACTTTTCTTTATATCTTTGCACCCGCAATCCGTAAAAAGATTGGGATAGGATTGGGCTATGGTGTAATGGTAGCACAAGACATTTTGGTCGTCTTAGTCCTGGTTCGAACCCGGGTAGCCCAACCCAAAAAGAAGCGCTGGTTCTTTATAGAGCCGGCGCTTCTTTTTTTATACACGTAGAAAAATTTACTACTACACGTAGAAAAAATATTTTCTACACGTAGCAGTAAAAAATAGCACGTTAATAGATAAAAGTCAGTTCTCCACCCTTCTTTAGTTCAGATACGGCAATGCGGTAATTCTGTAACTTCCTGCCGTTCCAAACAGCATATTTCAGGGGCTGGTTCTTATCAGTTCTACCCTTAGTAGTGATAACAACATCCTTGTCGCCCAAACGTAATGCTGCCTTATCAAAGAGAGGAGAGAAAACCTCGTACTGCGCTTCTCCCACTACCAAAGGATAAAGGCCAAGACTAGTAAATACATACCAGGCACTCATAGCACCATCATCCTCGTCCATCTCGGGTGCATAACCACGTGGGGCATTCACAAAAGCACAACCCACCCAAGGAGTAGGATAAGCATCGTTGCCACCATAGCGGTGAGTCACCACCTCTGTTGCCAGGGGGCGAACAGTAAGACCTGTCTTCTCAGGCATTCCCAAACGGGCAAAGAGGAAAGGAACATGAATGTCAGGTTCATTGCCTTGGTTGTAAAGTTCCTTCTCGAAGAAGGTCACCAATTCCTGACCCAGCTCCTTCTTGCCAACCATATTAATCATACGGTCCAGGAACATAGGAGCACCCCAACGGTATTGCCAACGGGTACCCTGATAGAGACCGTTGCCACGCATCTTTATGAAGGTATCGTCTATCTTCTGGAACTCACGGGGCCAGATACTGTCGAAGATTTCCTCGCCGCGAGCTGTCCATTTGCTTGCATCTTCCTGCATGCCCAACTCGCCAGCCAACTGACCCAGTGCCCAGAAGTCGCCAGCAGCCTCCAAGCATTGGTCGGGGCTCTTCAGGGAGAGGCGCTTCACCTCCTCTACCATACCAGGATAAGCATCTCGCAGGTTAGGAATATTGATTCCCTGACGATAAGCATCCAACAGAGTTGCTATAGCATGCTCCGTACGGACTGTCGGCACACACTCATACTGGGTACTCCAATCCTTCTTACCCGTAAGATACAAGGTAGATAGTGACTGCATGATATCGCTGGACCTGCGTGGATCAAGTAGTGTTATCAAAGGGAACTTGGTGCGATAAGTATCCCATAGAGACCAGGAACTATAATAGGTAAAGCCCTTCTCCTCATGCTCCTTGCCGTCTGTTCCTAGATAATGCTTCATATTGCGGTCAGTAACAACAAAGGGGCTGTGGAAAGTACGATACAGAGAGGTGTAGAAGATAGTACGCTGGTCGGCAGTACCACCCTCAACCTTTACGGTGGAAAGCAACTGACGCCACTCCTGCTTCGCATTTTCAACCATAGAGAGGAAGTCTGTACGCCAGACATCAGATTCCTTCATGGCGTCCAACTCCTTCTCCAGACCTGTAGAAACAACAATACGAACCTCTACATAACGGGCCGACAAGTTGGGGAAGGTCAACTTCTTTCTTCCATCCTCCAGTTCCTGCATCTCAAAGGGAGCCGAAGTATAGATTCTGTAATGCAGATGATAGTTGCCACGCCGACATGTATTGGCACAGTCAATATAGCCCTGAGCTACATTCTCACCTATCTTACGGAATGAAGTCTTGTACACTTTGTCGAATGCCGTTCCTGGATTCAACAACAAGACTGCCTTTTCTGCAGAAGGGAAAGAGAAACGTTCTACTGCCATACGCCTGTTTGCCGTAGCGGTAAGCCATACGCCATTACTCAACTGTACGCTGTAATAGCCAGGAGTAGCCTGCTCTGTGCTCTTAATCAGATGAACATCCTCGCCTGTCTCGTCAGGCATCAGGGACACGTTACCACCACAGCCGCTACCGCCAACTCCGGAAAGACGGTTAATACTAAAACCAGAAATCTGAGTTACCTCATAATCGTAACCGGGATGCTGACGAGGTTTGCTATCAGGGCAGACCTGAATCTGACTGTAGGGCATACAGGCACCAGGCGACATCTGCCCGTAGTCGTTTGCCGTACCAATGTACAGATTTACATTGTCAAGTACATCCTGAGCAGAAACCCAGGTTGCGAATAGTGAAGAAAGGAATAAAGCAATAGAAATTTTTCTTATCATATTGTATTAAAATGTTTAAGCCTCAGCAGCAACGAATAGTATCTCGCTGAGGGTAGGATGAATATGCACCATATCTGCCAGTTCGCCAAGGGTGGTGTTTTTGCACATCAATACACTGACTTCCTGAACAATATCTGCACTGTGGGCACCATAGGCATGACAGCCTAAGATCAAGCCTTCGGGGGAGACAAACAACTTCAGCAACCCTTCTGACTCACCCATGGCAAGGGCTTTGCCATTTGCACGCCAGAATGATTTCTTGCACTCAAAGGCAATACCCTGTTCTTTCAATTGGTCTTCCGAGAGTCCTACACAGGCAGCCTCGGGGAGGGTAAAGATAGCCGCAGGCATGATATCAAAGCGAATACCATCCTTCTTGCCTATGATGTGGTTTACCGCGCGTATAGCCTGCATCTCTGCGGCATGGGCCAGCATCTGCTTGCCGTTAACATCGCCAATGGCGTAGATTCCTTTGACAGTGGTTTCAAAATTCTCGTTAACCGTAATACCCTTACGCTCATCGTATTCAAAACCTGCCTTTGCAAAATCAGGTTGTACACGGGGTTTACGGCCTGTGGCCATCAGGATGACATCTGCATCTATATCTGCCAAGTTCTGTACGGCAGTCTTCATTTTAAAGGTAATACCGCGCTTCTCCAACGTCTTGCGCAGACGCTTGGCAATATCACTATCCAAAGCAGGCAGACATTCCTTCAGGAACTCAACAACTGTCACCTCTGAACCAAAACGTTGGAAAGCAGAAGCAAACTCCATACCGATAACACCGGCACCTATGATGCAGAGACGCTTGGGCAATGTCTCCAATGAGAGCAGACCCGTTGAGTCCACCAAACGTGGGTCATCCAGACCCTGAACGGGAATCATCTTGGTCTCGGAGCCTGTGGCGATGATGATGTTAACCCCTCTCCATACCTCTCCCGAGGGAGAGGCTTCTACGGTATTGGCATCAACAAACCGTGCTTTCTCACGCACCAATGTGATATTAGGATTAGAAAGAATTCCCTCTACGCCAGCACGCAGTTGAGGTACCACAGCTGCCATTCGTTCACGGGCCTCATCGAAGGTATTACTATGCACATAGGTTTTGGTGGGAATACAACCAACATTCAGGCAGGTCCCTCCCACCTCTGAACCCTCGAAGATAACTACCTTCAGGCCCTGCTTGGCAGCATATTCAGCGGCGCGGTACCCACCAGGGCCCGCACCGATGATAATTAAATCAGCTTTATTCATTGAGCATTGAACATTGAGCATTGAACATTAAACTTCCGCCAGAAGTTGGCGATAAGTTACTACCGGATGCTTGGCAGCCAACACATCATCTACACGACCAATAGGCGTAAGATGGGGAGCTGATTTCACCTCATCCGGGTTGACCTTTGCCTCCTCAGCTATCTTACGCATCACACCTATGAAGCCATCAATGGTCTCCTTGCTCTCGTTCTCGGTGGGCTCAATCATCAGAGACTCATGGAACAGCAAGGGGAAATAAATGGTAGGTGCATGATAGCCGTAATCCAAAAGACGCTTGGCCACATCCATTGTGGTAACACCAGTACTCTTATCCTTCAGACCATCGAACACAAACTCATGCTTACACAGACCGTCAATAGGCAGTTCATAAACATCCTTTAGGCTCTCCTTGATATAGTTGGCGTTCAAAGTTGCCAGAGGGCCCACCAACTTGATGTTCTCACGACCCAAAGAGCGTATGTACGCCAGAGCGCGCATAGCTACTGCAAAGTTGCCGTGATAAGGTGACACCTCTGGGAAGAAGGGCTCCAATCCCTTTCTTACACCAACAGGACCAGCACCTGGACCGCCACCACCATGAGGGGTAGAGAACGTCTTGTGCAAGTTGATGTGCATTACATCAAAGCCCATATCACCTGGACGGGCAGCCCCCAACATAGGATTCAGGTTGGCACCGTCATAGTACATCAGACCACCTGCGGCATGCACCAGTTTCTCTATCTCAGGAATCTGCTTCTCAAAGAGTCCCAACGTATTGGGGTTGGTCATCATCATAGCGGCAATGGAATCGCCTTCTAGTTCTACTAGTCTCTCTAGGTCAACTAGATCAACTAGTCCTCTAGCGTCACTCTTTACCTCAATAATCTCTAAACCACATACTGCTGCAGAAGCGGGGTTAGTACCATGGGCACTGTCAGGGACAATCACCTTTTTGCGAGCCTCATCACCACGGCTCTCATGATATTTCTTGATGACCATCAGACCTGTCAACTCACCATGAGCACCGGCAAAGGGCTTCAGCGTGAAGGCATACAGGCCTGTCAGTTCGCAGAGTGATTTACACAACTGCTGGCAAACCTCCTCGGCACCTTGTACTGTCTCTGCGGGCTGCAAGGGATGCAATCCTGCAAACTGAGGCAATGCAGCAACTTCCTCATTGATCTTGGGGTTGTACTTCATGGTGCAAGAACCCAACGGATAGAAGCCGTTGTCCACACCAAAGTTATTGGCACTCAGGTTGGTATAGTGGCGAACCACCGTCATCTCATCACACTCGGGCAGCGCAGCGTCTTCTTTTCGGCGAAGCTGTGCCGGAACACTATAGCTGCCAAACTGATTCTTAGGCAGAGAATAGCCGGAACGGCCCTCTTGCGACAGCTCGAAAATCAAATTTCCGTATAATCTGTTATTCATAAGGCAGCAATCTTTACAAGGTTATCAACTTCTTCCTTGGTACGCTTCTCTGTAACGGCAAACATTAGTTTATCTGCACCCAACTTGATACCGCCAAAGATACCGTTTTCGGTAAGACGCTTCTGCAAAGCATCCACATCTCCGCTGTAGCGAACCACAAACTCATTAAAGAACGGCTGGTTATAGACAAGGCAGAACTTGCCTGTCTTCAGCAACTCATCGCACAGGTAATGGGCACCGGCATATGAAAGCTCGGCAGCCTCCTTCAGACCCTGCTTGCCCATCAAAGACATATAAACAGTAGCCCACAGCGCCATCAGGCTCTGGTTAGAGCAGATATTGCTGGTAGCCTTCTGACGGCGAATATGCTGCTCACGAGCCTGCAAGGTCAATACAAAGGCACGCTGGTCGCGATTGTCCTTTGTCATACCAACGATACGACCCGGCATTTTTCTAATAAGCTTTTCTGTACAGCACATATATCCTACATAGGGACCGCCCCACTGCATGGGGATGCCCAGGCTCTGGCCATCGCCCACTGCTATGTCGGCACCCCACTCGCCTGGAGTCATCAGAACGGCCAAGTCTGCCGCTACGCTATTCATGATGAAGAGCGCCTTCTGGTTGTGACAGGCATCGGCAAAGCCCTCATAATCCTCTACGATACCATAGAAGTTAGGTTGCTGCACCAGCACGCCGGCAACATCAGGTGAGAGTTGAGAGTTGAGAGTTGAGAGGTCAGTTACGCCATTCTTGGCAGGAATCATCTCTATCTCTATACCATGGAAGTGAGCATAAGTGTTAACTACCGCCAATGTCTTGGGATCTATGGTCTCACTTACCAACACCTTATTCTGCTTCTTGCCTGCAGCCACAGCCATCATCACAGCCTCAGCTGTAGCGGTAGTACCATCGTACATAGAAGCATTGCTGATGTCCATGCCTGTCAGCTCTGCCATCATGCTCTGGTACTCGAAGATATAATGCAGCGTACCCTGCGAGATTTCTGCCTGATACGGTGTGTAGCTGGTCAGGAACTCGGAACGACTGAGCAACTGGGGGATAGCACTGGGTGTATAATGATCATAGACGCCGGCACCGGCAAAGCAGGTCAGCTGCTTGTTCTTGGCGCCCAGCTTATCAAAGAGCTGACGCACCTCAATCTCGCTCATTTCCTCGGGCAGCTGGTATTCGCCACGGAAGCGAATCTGCTCGGGAACCTCGGCATAGAGGTCGTCAAGACTCTTGATGCCCACCTTCTGGAACATAGCCTGAAGGTCGGCATCAGTATGAGGAAAATACTTGTAATTCATTGAGAATTGAAAATTGAGAATTGAAAATTGAGAATTAGGCATTCTCGCAGAATGCTTCGTATGCCTTGGCATCCATCAAAGCATCCAATTCGCTCTTGTCAGAGAGCTCTACCTTGATAATCCAGTTCTCGAAAGCATCTTTGTTGATCAATTCAGGAGTATCCTCCAGAGCTTCATTTACCTCGACTACAGTTCCGCTAACGGGAGAATACAGGTCGCTGGCAGCCTTCACGCTCTCTACAGCACCAAACTCCTCGCCTGCTGTTACCTCATCATCAACATCGGGCATATCTACGTAAACAACGTTGCCCAATGCATGCTGAGCATAGTCTGTGATGCCAATGAAACCATAATTACCTTCTACCTTTACATACTCGTGTGACTCGCTATAATAGAGTCCTTCTTTTACTGTTGCCATAATATTTTTAGTTTAATTGTTTTCTATTCTTCATTCTTCACTCTTCACTTCTTATAACTCTTGTTATAGAATTGCTTCTTTACTGTCTTGCCGGGGAATACCTTCTTGCGAATCTGAATCTGCACGTCGGTATCCAACTTGGCGTACTGAGCATCTATGAGAGCCATGCAGACGCTCTTGTCTGTAGAGAGCGTATGATAACCTGTTGTCACCTCGCCAATGGTCTCGCCAGCCATGTTCAGTACGGGGTAGCCATGGCGGGGGATAGCCTTATCTGCCAGCTCTATGCCCACAATCTTCTTGGCAGGACCCTCAGCCTTCTGCTTAGCCAGCGCCTCCTTACCGATGAACTCAGGCTTGTCCAACTTCACAAAGATGCCCAAACCTGCCATGATGGGAGTGATATCTGCAGAAAGCTCATCGCCATACAGAGGCAGACCTACTTCGAAACGCAGCGTATCACGGCATCCCAAACCACAAGGCTGAACACCGGCAGCAATCAACTTGTCCCAGCACTGCTGAATGTATTCGTGTGAAGCATAGACCTCGAAACCGTCCTCGCCCGTATAACCTGTGCGGCTGACAATAACATCACCAATGGTCTTTACAGTATAGAACACCAGTTCCTTACAAGGCAAGCCTAACACTTCCTCAACGGTTTTCTCTGCATCAGGACCCTGAACGGCTATCTGTCCGTAGAAACCCGAGCGGTTCTGCAGGTCGATATCAAAGCCCTTGGCATTCTCCTGCATCCATGCCCAGTCCTTATCTATATTGGCCGCATTGATAACCAGGAAGAAGTCGTTCTCGCCCATCTTGTAAACCAGCAGGTCATCTACCGTGCCACCATTCTCGTAGCACATCATACCATAGTATATCTTACCCACGGGCGCGCCTGCGATGTCGTTGGTGAAGATATGCTGCACATAGCGCTCAGCATCTTTACCTTTCACGGTTACTTCACCCATGTGAGATACGTCGAATACACCGACTTTCTCGCGGACAGCCATATGCTCAGGCGTAATGCCAGCATACTGTATAGGCATCTCAAAACCACCAAATGGTGAAATCAGGGCACCCAGTGCCACATGCTTTTCATAAAGACAAGTTTTCTTCATTTAATTGTTGTTTCTATTTAAGGTTTTAATATTAGTTTGCAGTTTGTTGTTATTTCGATGGACGACCCTTTCGTTATTTCGATATTACGTTATAACGTTATTACGATGAGGTCTTTGGGGCCGCCTCAGAGCCGTTGAATAAACTCCTTATCCAAGTAGCTCTTTTCTATTTCCCTTATTCCCTCCACATCAGCATCGGTGAGTTGTAGTTCCCCATTGCAGAGTGTCTGGCGGATGAACGCCTTCAGTTCCTCAATGTTCAGGCTTATGTGCTCCTTCAGGAACGTAATGCGCTGGCGTACGCTCTCCACACCATGCTTCTGCAGCTTCTCTGCCGATGGAGTGATAGCATTCAGCATATGCTCCATGTTCGTGTCGTAAAGCATCGTGCTGTGTACAATGCTGCGTCCAGGCAGTTGATAGAATGCTGTGCCACAGACCTTCTTGTCGCCAATCATCACATCATTGTGCGTAGTCCCTGCCGCCTCAACGCCCAGTTTCTGCAGCACGAAAATCATCATGGTCATGAAACGGTTGAAAGTAAACGGAACATTCTCGCCATTGGTGATAAAGGAAAGCATAATGTTGTCCTTGTCGGCATAGACACAACCGCCGCCGCTTTTGCGTCTGAAGATCTCAATACCATGCTCACGGCAGTAAGGCACATTCACTTCGTTCTGCAATACCTGATTTCTCCCAAAGATAACGGTAGGATTCACCTGCCACATAAAGAAACAATCCGGCTCGTCTATGTTACGTGCCACATATTCCTCCATGGCCAGATAGAACGAGAGGTGTGTGTCTCCCACCAAGGTTGATGGTAATGTAATATACTTCATATCTGCCCGCAAATTTATGAAAAAAGATACATTACACCCAAAATATTCCCTGAAAATATTTTTTTCCTCACGTGGCTGTATTTTTTCCCTCGTGTAGCAGCAATTTTTACACAGAAAAACATACCTTTGAAACAATTTTCAGAAAAAATAATCACTTTTTTGTTACAAGAAGAAAAGTTGTGCGTTACTAAAGTGAAGAGCATGCTGAAATGAGCAAGAATTACCTAACGATAGCCTACCAGAAATTGCAGCAGAGGTTGCAGTTCGGTATCCTGCATTCAGGTGAAGATGCCCTCAACGATGCCTTCTGTAATCTTTGGGCCGGTCAATACGACCCTAGGACAGAAGCAGAGGGCGAGAAACTGCTCAGGGCTGCGGCAAGAAACAGGCAAATAAGCCTTTGGCGAGAAGAGAACCGCCATCCGCAGACATCGCTCGAGAATGCTAATCTGGTTCAGCCGCCACCTGACACGGATGCCAAGGAGACCTTCCTGCAGGTAAAGAAGCTAATAGAAAACCAGTTGACACCGCTGCAGAAAGACATCCTGACACGACACGACATCAACGACGAGACGTACAAGGAAATAGCCCAAGCACTGGGCATGCAGGAAGCCGCCGTCAGGATGCAGTTGAGCAGAGCCCGAAACATAATCAGAGAAACCTATAAAAAATCAAAGAAATGACACAGCACGACTTATCTTATTGGGAAGAAATGACACAGCGTTACTTCCTGGCAGAGACCACCGAGGAGGAGGAAAGACAGCTGCGTAAATTCCTTTGTACCAGCCAGTCGCAGGATGCCCGTTTCGATGAGATCAGAGCCACACTCTCCTTCCTGAATGTCTGCAAGAACCAACATCAGACCCCACGTGCCAATTATACGCTACGGGCACTGGCCGTTGCCGCTTGCCTGAGCGCCATAGCGTTCCTGGGATGGCACCAGTATCACCAGCAAGACATCAGCAGCGTGCGCATTGCCGGCCAGACCGTGGAAGCAGACGCCTCCCAACTGATGGAGCAGCAGCTGGCAGAAATGTTTTCAACTACCAACCCGTGAAGAGCCATGAAAAAGTTACTCACAATTATACTGCTGCTCCTGGGTTCGCACTCCGTCTTGTGGGCACAGAAAGGACTGGCTATTCAGACCGCCTTCGATGAGCTGGCAGTGAAGAAGAACGCCACAGAAGTGGTGATGAGCGGTAAAAGGCTGAAAGACTTCCACCTAAGCCTCTTCCACAGCCTGGAGATCAAGAACCCGTCGGCTACGGACCGCCAGCGCATCTCATCGTTAGTACAGACAGATGCCGCGCAGGCCATAACCCAGGAAGAAACTCCGGCACACAGCTTCTATGAACTGCCCCAGCGCAAGGGCACGCATTCCTACATCCTCTACCGACACAACGGTCAAACCCTTACTCTTATCTACATAGAGGGCAAAGCCAGCCTGAAACAGATAAAGCAATATTTCCAGAAAAAATAACCACATACACACGATATGAAACTACACAACACATTACATATACTGTTTGCCCTCCTGACAGCTTTCTCCCCCGTCTATGCCGATGAAGCGGACAGCCTGCAGTGGAACTTCACCGACCTCTTCCAGGACACCAAAGAGATGCCTGCCCTCCCCTCTTCGCTGGAGGGTTGGAGGGACCACTTGGAACTCTTTGGAAAAAGCATGCCCCAGGAAGAAGTGTTTCTTCACATGGACAACACCTGCTACTTTGCAGGAGACACGCTCTACTTCAAGGCCTACGTCCGCCGAAGTGATACAGGCAAACTGACCAACCTCAGCCAGTTGCTCTACGCCGAGCTATGGAACCAAGAGGGCTACATGCTGGAGCGCCATCTGGTTAAACTGAAGGACGGACAGGGTACAGGGTCCTTCGTACTCAACGACACACTCTACGGCGGCTTCTACGAACTACGTGCCTACACACGCTGGCAACTCAACTGGGGCGAGTACCAGCATCCCCACACCTGGCCTGCTGAACAGTGGTTCTTCAACAAGAAGATGGCCAAGGAGTTCTATCGTGACTACGAGAAACTCTACAGCCGCATCTTCCCTATCTACGACAAACCCTCTGAGCCCGGCCTTTACAGTCATGATATGACGGAACGGCCTCACATGCGCTATTTCCGGACCGATGCCAAGAAACCTTCTCCCGTTGTGAATCTGTACCCCGAAGGAGGCGTGATAGTAGAAGGTACCCGTGCACGCGTAGCCTTCGAGGCTAACGAGGCTGATGGCGAGCACATCTCGGGTGTTATGCGCCTGTACGGAAAGGGAGGAGAACTCCTACAGGAACAACGGACAGAGAACCGGGGACGCGGAACATTGGAGTTCGACCACGAACCCGGCGTCATATACACCACAGTCTTTACCAGCGACAGCAACCAAGTAATCCGTCAGCGTATGCCCAAAGCCGAGAAAGACGGATGTGCCGTGCGTACCGACATAACGTCAGACCATTTACTGCTCACACTTCAACCCAGAGGCGAGGCCGCCAACGAGACACTGGGCGTTACCGTAACCGTAGGCGGAGCCTTGCATTACTTCCAGAAGTTCCGTGCCCAGGATACACAAATCAGCATCCCCACGGACTCCCTACCAACCGGTGTGGCACAGGTTACGGTGTACAACGCGCAGGGGCGAGTGTATAGCGACCGACTCTGCTTCATCCTCCACCAGCAGGATATCAAGACTGCAGAGATACAATTCTCGGGCATAAAGCCCCAGTACGAGCCCTTCGATTCCATTCATGTAGCCATAGAGAATCCGCTGGCTGCAGGCTCTACCATCTCGCTGGTTGTCAGAGACGCCGCTACGTCAGAGTATCTGTATGATAGCAGCAACATCCTCACCGAGATGCTACTATGCAGTCAGATTCGCGGCTTTGTAGAACAACCACATTATTATTTCGAGAAAGACGACGAGGCGCACCGCCGCCACCTTGACCTCCTGTTGATGGTGCAAGGCTGGAGACGTCACAACTGGATAAACATGGCTACACCAGGCATCTTCCGTATCAACCATCCTTACGAGAAGACTCCCATCTACTTTGGCGCCGTATATCGCTATCAGGCCATCGGACACGAAGGACTTTACGGCTGGGGCAGTATGACAGATCAGAAAGTCAAGACCTACGGTTTCTCTCGTCCCGTAGGCGGTGAATGGTTCTCACATAAAAAGAATCCCAACCTGCAAGGCGTTGTTCCGCTGTTGGGAAATGCAGGCGAGGCGCGCGACAAGCACAACGCCTACAGCTTTCTGCTGAAAGACAACGAGTCAGCCACCTTCGACGGGCGCAATTATTATGATGAGGGCAACCTGAATCGTGAAGTCCGCGTACATGCCGAATACCACAAGCCAACGGATGTCGGGGTAGAAAGTGTATATGGCGAGCTCACCACCCACAAAGGCAGATTTGTTCTGGAATTCCCCAGTTTCTATAATCAGTGTACTTTGGATTTGGCGGCTTCCGACACCACAAAATGGGAAGAGTCGCTTACTACAACCCGAAAAGGACGTCGCATGCTCCGCAAGCGAGAGAAGTTAAAGAAGAAAGGCAAGGCTGTTCCCAGCTTGGAACATCAATGGGTAAAGGCATCCGAGACCGACTACCCCGAATTCTACGTCCGTCTGACACCTTACTATCCCCGTTTCTGCAAGCCCTTCAGCTTCTATCACACCCATGTAGCACCGCCACAGCAGGGTACAGCCCTTATGAGCAGCCTCAGAGGAGACGTGCAAGGTTTAACGGATACCAAGCGCCACAAACATGGCGGTTTACGAAGCTACGATGACTCGCATCCCGCCATAGTACGTGATGCCTACCAGGCATTCAACGAATGCGTGGATGCAGGTTTCACGCCAGGATGGTTTGCAGGAAAATACTCTTTTGCCAAATGGACAGAACGTCTGTTAGTGGGAGATATGAACAGGTACCGGCAATACATGACATACCAAGAGGCCACCGGCATAGACTACGGCGGGTGGTATTCTTATGCAGTACCCATGCCCCTCCCCCCATTCCAGGAGCCGTCCCATCATAAATCAGGCAAGCGTGTTTCTTCCAGATCTCGATACTATCCTGGCCATAGCTGGAGTACATCTAACCGCGCCGCTTACTCCTATACCGGATTGGACGATAATACCATTAGCCTGGATTACCTGAACTCCCTGAAGTCTGTTAAGCTTATCAGCGACTATGCACCACGTATGGAAGGAAGCAAGCGCTATTCGGGAAGCAATCAGCCTACTGTAGATGTAGGATACGACATATTAACGAAAGATAAACGCCAAACCTATCGCGACCGTCATATTATTCTGCAAGGCTATGATGTAAGCGAAGAGTTCTACAGCCCCTGCTATCGCAACCGCCCGCTGCCCAATACGCAGGATTACCGGCGTACACTCTATTGGAATCCCAACCTCGAACTGGACGAGAAGGGGCGCGCCAACATCACTCTTTGGAACAACAGCAACTCTACCAGCATCACCGTAAGTGCCGAAGGAATCACACCTACTGGTAAAATTCTGACCGGTATAAGTTATCCTGAAGACAGATGAAAACAATCCTCACCACACTGGTATTTTTTCTTTCCAGCCTCATTTACGCTCAGGAAAAGCCTGATTCCATAAGCGGCGTCATTCGCGATGCCAGTACAGGAGAACCCATACCATATGCCAGTGTATATGTATCTCCCAACTGCGGCACCATCAGTAACGACGATGGTGAGTTCTGCCTGCAATGTCTGCCTTCCGAACCCATCCGTATCACATGCATAGGCTATAAGCACATCACCTGTCAGGCATCGAAATTACCTTCTGTCATCCGTATGGAACCCTCCTCTACCATGCTAAAAGAGGTTACCGTTACCCATAACCGTGGAGATAATATTATCTACAAACTGGTGGAAAAGATGCAACGCCAGGCCAAAAAGCACAAAAGGGCTGAAAGCCAGTATTTCTTCCGGATGGCTATACAGTACCCGGGAACCGATGAATTGGCTGAGGCTTTCATGAGTGCCAAGTCGTGTGTGCAGATCCGCGACATCATCTTCCACAGCGGAAGTCGTGGTCAGGTACGGAACGGCAAAATCGATGGTCCCAGTCTAACCGGCCTAGGCAGGACCAACCTTCACATCTTCCTTCGTCTGTCTCCTGTTCTGGTCAACTACGACATCTGGGGCAGCACTTTTGTTCCTGCCGATATCGTATTCCACAGGATAAAAGACATTTACGACATCTCGTATATGCAGTTTACCGAGGAAGACGGTACAGCAATCAGTAAGATACGTTTCTCAGCCCATCCTGCCATCATATCACATCCCATTTTGGACGGTACACTATACGTTGACCGCAAACGGTGCCGCCTGCTTCGTTTCGACGGTCAAATGCATGGTCTGCAAATAATACTTTACGATCAAGTTCGCAAGAAACAGCTATACGCAAGCATAGACTATACCATGCACGTAGATTATCGGCACGATCATGGTTTTACAGAAATCTCCCATATGTCAGATGTTATCACGAAGGACAGTGTAAAAATCCGCCAGCTACTCTATAACTTAGGAGACAAAAAACTCCAGTTCACTAACTCCGTCCGCGTTGGAAAGAACATGATTCACGCCATAGATATGGCAGGTTTCGATTCAACTTTGTGGGTTGCCAACAACATCGTCAAACGCACAAAGGACGAAGAGCGCGTAGCCTTCAAGGACACAACCTTCTGGTCAACCAACAGGTCCAAGTACGCTACAGAACCCACCGAACAAGAACTGCGCACAAACAGTTATCTCAAGGATGCTATCCAACTGCTCATGAACAACACCATGCAACTACAGCGTACACCGCCAAACGTTAGCAGGCGCAAAAAGAAATAGCAATTCTCATTTCTTTACTCTTAACCCCATCATCCAGAAGAATAAGAGGTAAAGGATACCGACAGAAAGGGCAAGGACAGCACCCGACTGATTGCCTATTGCATCGCTGGCGGCTCCCATGAGCATAGGGAAGACTGCACCGCCGCAGATTCCCATGATAAGAAGACCGCTAATCTCATTCTTCTTGTCGGGAACGGCCTGTAAGGCACGGGCAAAGACAATGCTGAAGGGATTGCCGTTGCCAAAGCCCATTAGGGCTACGCTGGCATAGATAATAGCACTATCCTTGCCAAAGAGCAAGCCAAAGACAGCAACAACCATCATCAGGACACTTAGAAGCAGGAAGGTCCAGTCCTTCAAGAACTTCATGATAAAGCTACCACTGAAACTTCCGGCGGCCTTAGCCACAAAGTAAACAGTAGCGATATAGGCGGCATCATTAAGCGTGATGCCCAGTCTTTCCATCAGAATCTTAGGAGCCGTAACGCTGGCGCCTACATCAATACCCACATGGCATACGATAGCCAGGAAGCAAAGCAACACGAAGGGACCCCTGAGCAAGGCAAAACAGTCTGCGAACTGATGTACAACAGAAGCCTGCTCTGCATTCTCCCCTCCATCAAGGGAGGGGACGGGGGTGGTTCTGGGCTGTTCGTTGATTCTTGTACCAAAGAGCAGCAGGGTGGCCAGTATGCCGACGCCCAAATAGATGGGATAGAGCACTCGCCAACCAAAGCCGAACATATTGTTCACAGCGCCCCATGAGGCGATGATGGGAGCCAGGAAGGAGGCTATGCTCTTGATGAACTGACCAAAAGTGAGCGTGCTGGCCGAAGCGCCTCCCTTCATAACGCTATCCACAAGGGGATTGAGGGAGGTCTGCATAATGGCGTTTCCGATTCCCAAAAGGGAGAAGGAAAGGAGCAGCATGGTGAAATCGAGCGTAAAGACAGGAATAATCAGCGAAGCCAACGTCATAACGAGACTGAGCAATACGGTGTTCTTACGCCCTATCTTGTTCATCAGCAAACTGGTGGGAATGCTGAAGATAAGGAACCACAGAAAGACAAGCGAAGGCAACGTATTTGCCATGGAATCACTGAGATTCAGGTCGGCCTTCACATAATTGCTGGCAATTCCCACAAGGTCCACAAACCCCATGGCGAAGAAGCACAGCATAACGGGAATGAGCTTTTTATTATTCATAGGGCCTAATATTTATCCACGGGTTTTGAACCTAATTTAATCTTCAGTTCTCCGCCTTTTACAACATCGGCAAAGGATATATGAGGATCGGTGAGTTTCTTGCCGTTGAGGCGATACTCTTGAATGTAAATATCTTCGGGGGTGTGTTTACCCGGTGCAGAACCTCCCGTAGTGATATGGAAGTATTTGCCTGGATAGTACTTTTGGTTGAGACGGATGGTAACCCTATCGAACAGGCAACTTCCCAACGAGAAGGTAGGATCGATGTCGTTCAGACCTGTCACACTGAACAGGCCTATGCTGGAGATAACATACCAGGCACCCAACTGCCCCTGATCCTCGTCCTGACCATAACCGTAGCCGTGAATACCATCTGTTCCGTAGAACTCGTTCAAGATAGCACGCACCCACTTCTGCGTCTTGGAGGGACGGTTAGCCTCGTTGAAGAGCCATGAGATATGCAGGCAAGGCTGGTTACCCTGATTGTAGAGCGTACGCAAACCTGCAAAGGCACCTACCTCGGTACCACCGCTGAAAATCTTGGGCTGCGAGAGAGTGAAGATACTATCCAGTCGGGCATTGAATTCCTCCTCGCCCACCTTAGCCACAAGAGCCTTGGCATCATGCGGAGCATAGAAGGTATACTGCCAAGCATTGCCTTCCTGGAATCCGCGCCAGACCTCCATCGGGTCGAAGTTGGGAATGAAGTTACCCTCGGCATCCTTTGGGTGCATAAAGTTCTCTTCTTCGTCATAGATACGTTCCCAGCCCTTAGAGAGGTACATCAGCTGCTCATATTCGGGCTTACCCAATGCCTTAGCCAACTGTGCCGTTGCCCAAGAGGTAAAGGAATATTCCAGCGTATGGGAAGCAGAGAAACGGAACTTCTCGGCTGGTCCGTCGGCATCCTCAACATGAGGCACATAGCCGTATTGAACAAACTCCTTGGTGTCAGACTTACCGGCTCCGAAAGGACGATTGTCACCGTCCAGCTCATTCTTGCGGCAAGCCTCATAAGCCAGTTCTACATCGAAGTCGCGAATACCACACTGATATGCGGCATTGATGAGCAGTGGCAACTGATTGGTTCCTACACCCGATACATAACGGCTGTTAGCCAATCCGTCGCCCATCCAACCGGCATCCTTGAAGACCTGAAGGTGACTGCTGATATAATCTGAAGTATATTCGGGATAAGCCAGAATCCATAGCTGGCCGAGGTTCCACTGACCGCCCCAGAAAGCATCGGTATTATACATATTGTGTACGGGCTTGCCGTCCTTCATCTCCAACTGACCTATACCACCGTCATGACGAGGATAGGCACCATTCACATCGCTGCAAAGTCCACGACCCAGAATGGCATGATAAAGGCCCGTGTAGAACTTCTTGTAATCTTCTTCCTTAGCACCTCTGATATCTATGCGGCCCAGCATCTCTTCCCATGCATTGTGACACTTTTCCTCAGCCTCATCAAAGGTCATATCCTTGGCCTCCGTCTCGCGGTTCAGACGGGCATTCTCGACAGATGTATAAGAGATACCTACTGCTACGGTTACCTGTTCATTCTCCTCTGTGGGGAAGGTGACATAGACTCCGGCACCAGGACCATTAGCTTCTCTCTCACCCTCACGGACATCAGCCCCATTGAAAGCTCCAACAGAGGTAATCTCCTTGTCAAGAACAGCAGAGAAATAGATAGGCACCTGAGCACCTGGCTGGTACTTCTTAACGTACTCGGGAAGGGTGATCACATAACCCTCTACGGTTTTGCCATCCTCGCAAACCTCAACGTAGGCATCCTTCACAGCACCACTCTCGCCTGAACGGTTACCGATGTCAAAGAGAATTCTGCTCTCTTCCGACTTAGGATAGGTATAGCGCTGGAAGGCAACACGCGGAGTAGCTGTCACTTCGGCTGTAATACCATAGTCCTGAAGATAAACAGAATAGTAGCCAGCTGTGGCTTCCTCGTTGTCGTGTGAGAATTTAGAACGGTAGCCCTCACCCTCAGAATCCACTGCACCTGGAACAGTCTTCAATTTTCCGCAAGTAGGCATCAGCACAATACCACCCACTTGGAACTCGTGGGTACAGGGGAAGCCCTCTATGGAGCCGTCGCGATAATCATAACCCGTTGCTTCCCAACCGTCCTTGTTTCCCAGATGACCGTTGGTGCTGGGCCCAGGCTTGGCCATTCCAAAAGGCATGGCGCCAGGGGCAAAGTGGAAGTAACGACAATGAGCCGTACCTATACGTGGCTCTACATACTGGGTATATGACTGAGGGATTGTATCCCAGGAATCACAGCACACAAAAGAGCCAATAACACAGGCAAGGATGACCCCTACCTTAATTCTCCCCGAAGGGAGGAAAGAATACTTGAATAAATTTTTCATTGGATGGTTAAATAATGAGTGGTTAGAAGCCTACCCCCACCCCTCCCAAAGGGAAGGGAGGAGAAGGGGTTAGCGGTTAGTAGTTAGTGAACACAGCGGCAGCAAATTCTTCACTCTTCATTCTTCACTCTTCACTTTTCAAGTTGGTTCAGTGCGAAGTTATAGGCTCCCAAGTTGATGGCCTTGCTGGCTCCCAACTCTGAAATGCAGACTGCTACCTTACGCTGTGCACAGTAGAGTACCTGCTGATCTGTATGAGGTACGTTGACATAAACATCCTTATCCTCCAGGAAGGCAGAACGCTGTTCCGGTTCTTCAAAGTTGTAGACCTCGGACTGGAGCGTGGGCAGCAGATTACCAGTAAATGTTCCTGCTGGACGGGCAAATTCCTCCATCAGACCGGGCAGAATCCACTTGGCATTATGTGACAGACCACCGCCTATTACCACGATGCCGTCCACTATGTTCAGCACGTTTACCAAAGCTGCTGCTGTTACCTGACCCAACTGGCGGAAACTCTCCTGAGCAGCCTTCATATTACCAGGACGGGTGCCGTTGGCAATGTCGCCAATGTCCTTGGGAGTAAGGTCGCCAACTGGCTCGTGTGACATCTCGGCATATACACGGCGAACCGCACGGATGCTGACACTCTCCTCAGCAATCACAAAGGGATACATGCCGTTGCGCATACACCATACATCACCGCCACAACCGTTATCACCGGTCAGCAGTACTTTGTCTATCACCACGCCGCAACCGAAGCCGGTACCCAGCGTAATACCTATCATATTCTTGTAACGACGCTTGCAGCCAGCTTCCTCCAAAGCCTTGTTTACACGGGGAAGAGCACCTGCCAAGGCTTCACCATAGGCAAACAGGTTGCCATCGTTATTCACGTAAACAGGGATGCCGAAGACACTCTCCAAGTACGGCCCCAGTGCCACACCGCCACGGAATGAGGGGAAGTTGGGCAGGTCGCCAATCACGCCATGCTCATAGTCGGCAGGACCAGGGAAGGCAAAGCTGATGGCAACGGGCTCTACGTCCAGTTTCTCCTTAACGGTTGTGAAGCCCTGCACCAAGGTAGCCAGACAGCCCTCGGTGTCGGTAGTCACAGCTTTCAGACGAACGGGCTCTACAATCTCCTCGTTATCACAAATAGCTGAAAACACAAAGTTTGTTCCGCCTGCATCAAGCGTCAAAACGATTTTTTTGTCTGTCTTGTTCATAGTAGTATATTTATTGATTGTTGTCTAAAGTCTGACATACGCCTTGATGGTCTTACACTCCTCGCCGCCTAGGGGCGTGATGGTGTAGCGTCCCACGCAGGCGGGGATGATGAAGGTCTCGGCATAATGAACCGTAAAGGGTTCAAACTTGCCTTCCGGACTCTCCACTACTGCCTCATAGCCATCCACCAGGTTCAGCACATTCACGCCACCGTTGGTGTTGTGCTCCACTGCCTTGGTAAAGGTGTGCCGACGGGTCTCGATGAATTCGTTGGGGTGCAGACCGGTGCGCTCCTCCATAATGCCGTCTTCCTGAGAGAGTACTTCAAAGTGGTTGCGGATGTTCTTGTTCACCCACTCCGTTGTACGGTTCCACTGGATGACCTGCTTGCCTCGTTCCACATTGATGGGGCGCGGCTTGCCGTCTAAACCCAAGCGGTTCCAGTCCCATAGCTTGAAGGTGAAGATGTTGGGGGTACTGCTGATTTCCAGCACCATACTGTTGGCACCCGAGCAATGGATGGTACCTGCGGGGATGAGGTAATGGTCGTGCTTCTTGGCAGGAATCTTATTCACATATTTCTCGGCATCGAAGCTGATTTCACCCCTCTGGGCAGCCCTGAGGTCTTTTATCATCTGCCTCTCGTCTATATCCTCCTTCAGGCCCAGATATACCACAGCATCGTCTCCGGCATCCAGCAGGTAATAGCTTTCATCCTGTGTATAATGAAGCCCGAACTCACGATGGGCAAACTCATTGGTAGGATGAACCTGCAGGCTCAGGTTACCACCTCCCATGGTATCCAGGAAGTCGAAACGGATGGGGAAATCCTTGCCGAAGCGAGCCCATACCTGTTCGCCAAGCACATTGCGGCTATACATAAGTATCAAATCCTGGGAAGGAAACTCTACCAGCACACCGTCCAGATTCAGATAAAGGCTGTTCTCCTCTGGCACGCAGTCGAAACACCATCCGTAATTCACCTGCTCACGGGGCAGGTCGCACACCTCCTTCATCCACTGACCACCCCAGGGAGCGGGATCAAAGAAGGGTACCACGCGGAAGGGCTTGCGAGACGTGCGGTCCATACCCTGACGGAACTGCTGGTCGCTAATCATCTTGGGCTCCTGACGCTGATTGCTGTCTATCCAGTAGAGGATGCGGCACGACTGTATCAGCAAATCCTTGTGGCGGTCGCAGATTATCCAGTCGTTAAAGAGTCCGCGTTTATACTGTCGTGATGGTTCTTCTTGGCTGTTGTCTATGCCCAATGCCTTGACTTCGTGCCGGCGGAATCGCTGCTGAATCTCCCAGCGGGCCATGTCGGCATAAGCCACGGGGGCGTCCTCGGGGACGAAGCAGGCAGCGCCCGTTCCTATCACTATCAGGGACTCTCCCTGGGTAATGCGGGCCTTCAGGCTCTCCACCTTATCGGGGTCGAAGTATTCAGAAAGTTTAATGTTGGAAAGGTACCCAAAGAGCACATCATCTGTGATGAACCGTTCCGTCAACTGCAGCAACTCACTTTCGGGGCGCATCAGGGAACGGGTATCAATAATGGTTCGGCCTAACCCTTGGAAGGCCTGAAGGAAATCTTCTTCGTATGTTCCGGTGTAGAGGTCAACGGCCCACACAGGACAGTTGCTCCACTGATCATTGAGGATGGTGGTTATCTTCTCCCAGCCCAAAATGGCCATACCATCGGTATGGGTAGAGGGAAACTTGTCGTAATTACTTTTTCTCATTAGCTTATATTCAAATGTACATCGGGTAGTAAAGAAATCTACCTCATTTATTTGCAAAGTTAACGAAATAAACGTACTTTTGCGCAAATAAAAGGATAAAAATCAATCAAATGACGAAAAAAAGTGTTTTCTGTGCCTTGTTACTTGCCGCAAGCGGTATCTGTCAGGCACAAACGGGCATCACACCCGATGTATTGAATACTTTACAGGGAAGTTACAACGCCACTCCAACCGATAAGGCACTGCACAATGCCATCAGCAACGTCAGCATTCAGAAGCTGGCGGTGAATATGGAGAACACGCAGGCCAAGGATACTTACTTCAGCGTAGAAGTGAAAAACACGGGTATCAGCGACCAGAAAAGCAGCGGTCGTTGCTGGCTCTTCACGGGTACCAATGTGCTTCGTAACCGTGCCATGAAGAATCTGGGCGTGAAGGATTTCTTCTTCAGCCAGGTATATCTGTTCTTCTACGACCAGCTGGAGAAGAGCAACCTGTTCCTGCAGGGAGTTATTGATACCCGTCAGAAGGATTTAGACGACCAGATGGTACGCTGGCTCTTCCAGCATCCCCTCTCTGATGGCGGTACCTATACCGGTGTTGCCGACCTGGTTACCAAATACGGTCTGGTACCTCAGGACGTGATGCCAGAGACCTTTGTCAGCAACAGCACCAGCGAGTTCTGCGGTCACCTGAAGCGTAAGTTGCGTGAGTTTGGCATCCAGCTGCGCGAGAAGAGTGCTGCAGGTGCCAACGAGAAGGCACTGCAGGCCATGAAGGTGGAGCAGCTGAAGACCGTTTACCGCATGCTGGTAATGGCATACGGACAGCCCCCTAAGGAGTTCACCTGGGCACCCAAGAAGGACGGCAAGATGATTTCAGAAGCCAAGACCTACACCCCTCAGCAGTTCTACAAGGAGGTGTGCAGCGGCAGCGAGGATCTGAATGCCGACTATGTGATGCTGATGAACGACCCCAGTCGTCCCTACAACAAGGTATATGAGATTGACTATGACCGCCACCTCTATGATGGTCACAACTGGCTGTATCTGAATCTGGACATCGAGGACCTGAAGGCTCCCGCCATTGCCAGTCTGAAGGACAGCTGCCAGATGTATTTCAGCTGCGATGTGGGCAAGTTCCTGGACCGTTCCGTAGGTTATCTGGACGTCAAGAACTACTCCTATGGCGACCTGCTGGGTACTACCTTCGGTATGAACAAGAAGCAGCGCATCCAGACTTTCGACAGCGGCAGTACCCATGCCATGACGCTGATGGCTGTCGATCTGGACGAGAACGGCAAGGCCCGCAAGTGGAAGGTAGAGAACAGCTGGGGTTCCGACTCCGGCATGCGTGGTTATCTGGTGATGACCGATGAGTGGTTCAACGAGTATATGTTCCGTGTGGTAGTGAACCGCAAGTACTGCAGCCAGCAGCTTCTGGACCTGCTGAAACAGAAACCCGTTCGCCTGCCTGCATGGGATCCAATGTTTCAAAATGAAGAATAAGTATGGAAACAACAAGACAAAATAAGATTTCAAGGCTCATCCAGAAGGAGTTGAGCGACATCTTCCAGAAGCAAACCAGTGCTATGCGAGGTGTTTTGGTAAGTGTAAGCGCCTGTCGCATCAGTCCCGACCTCAGTATCTGCCGCGCTTACCTGAGTGTATTCCCCAGCGAGAAGGCCGAGGAGATTATTCAGAACATCAACAACAACCAGAAGCAGGTGCGCTACGAACTGGGAACGCGTGTAGGAAAGCAACTGCGTATCATCCCCGAGTTGAAGTTCTTCAGAGACGACTCGCTGGATTATGTTGAACATATCGATGACCTTTTGAAGAAGTGAATTTCCCTTTCTTCATAGCAAGAAGATACATTTTCAGCAAGAAGAGCCACAATGCCATTAACATCATCAGCGGCATCTCTGTGGTAGGTGTTGCTGTGGCCACAATGGCACTGGTATGTACACTCAGTGTCTTTAATGGCTTTCACGACCTGGTGGCCAGCCTCTTCACAGCCTTCGACCCCCAATTGCGCATCACCCTTACCGAAGGAAGCACCATTCAGGCCAATGATGCCCGACTGCAACAAGTGAAGAAACTGGACTGCGTAGCCGTCTATACTCCCGTTCTGGAGGGACAGGCCATGGTGGTACTGAACGGACAGCAGCATGTGGTAACCATAATGGGCGTAGCAGATAACTTCAGCAAACAGACACATATCGAGGATATCCTCTATGGCGAAGGCTCCTTTGGCCTTCATGCCGATGTCTTGGAATACGGTGTGGTAGGCTTGCAGTTGGCAGCCAAGATGAATCTCAACATCGACTTCACGGAACCCCTTCAGGTCTATGCACCCAAGCGGGGTGAACGCGTGAACATGGCCAACCCGCTCAGTTCCTTCAATCATCAGGAGCTGCAAAGTCCGGGGGTGGTCTTTCAGGTGCAGCAAAGCAAATATGATGCCAACTACATCATCACCAGTCTGGGATTTGCCCAGAGGCTGTTCGACTATCAGGGTCGTATCTCCTCTGCCGAGGTCAAGCTGAAGAAAGGCACTTCCCTGTCCCAGGCCAAGAAAGAGATTAAGGCCCTGCTGGGCGAGAAATTCTCCGTTCAGGACCGCTACGAACAACAGGACGATGTCTTCCGCATCATGCGCATAGAGAAACTCATCTCCTACCTGTTCCTTACCTTCATCCTACTGGTAGCCTGCTTCAATATCATAGGCTCCCTTTCCATGCTGATGATCGAGAAGAAACATGATGTGCAGACCCTCCGCAGCATGGGTGCTACCGACAGGCAGATATGCCACATCTTTATGTTCGAGGGACGTATGATCAGTCTGGCAGGAGCCGTATTAGGACTTCTCTTAGGACTTCTGCTATGTTGGCTCCAGCAGCAATACGGCTTTATCACTATGGGCGAGAGCGAGGGCAGCTTCATCGTAGAAGCCTACCCCGTCAGCGTTCACCCATGGGACTTGGTACTTATCTTCGTAACAGTCCTCTTAGTAGGCTGGGCCGCCGTTTGGTACCCAGTCCGCTATCTGTCGAAGAACCTGCTTTAGTTCATTGAACATTGAACATTGAACATTGAGCATTGAACATTGAGCATTACGCTAACCGCTAACCTTTAACCGCTAACCTTTAACCCAATGATATACCCCTACGCCCGTCCACTTTACGTTATGGCAAAGGCTGCAGGACCGCTCTGCAACCTCAGGTGCCAATATTGTTATTACCTTGAGAAGCAGCACCTGACAAAATCAAAATTCAAAATTCAAAATTCAAAGAGTTGGAACATGAGCGATAGCCTCCTTGAGGCCTACGTTCGCGACTACATACAACTGCAGCAGACGCCCGAGGTGCTCTTTACCTGGCACGGTGGCGAACCAATGCTGCGCCCCCTGAGTTTCTACAAGCAGGCTGTCCGCTATCAGCAATATTATGGCAGGGGACGGCACATCAGCAACAGTATACAGACCAACGGAACACTGCTCACCCCCGAATGGTGCCAGTTCCTGCACGATGAGGGATGGCTGGTTGGCATCAGCATAGACGGAACGCAGGAGATGCATGATGCATACCGCCGTGATGCCAAGGGCGAAGGAACCTGGCAGCGGGTGATGGATGCCATACACATGCTGCAGGAATATGGAGTGGAATGGAATGCTATGGCTACGGTCAACCATGCCAATGTGGGGAAGCCATTGGAATTTTATCGCTTCTTCCGCGACGAACTGCATTGCCAGTTCCTGCAGTTGAGCCCTGTGGTAGAGAGAATACATCAGCATTCCGATGGCAGGCATCTGGCTCAGCTTTTCGACGAGGATTGTCCCATTGCCCCCTATAGCGTCAAACCGGCTGAATGGGGAAAGTTCCTCTGCGCCATCTTCGACGAATGGGTAAGGCATGACGTTGGCGAGACCTTTGTACAGGTCTTCGATGCCGCACTTGCCGGCTGGATGGGCATGCCGCCGGGCATCTGCGTCTATGCCGAGGAATGCGGGCATGCCGTAGTGATGGAGCATAACGGTGATGTATACAGCTGCGACCACTTTGTTTTCCCCCAATACCGCTTGGGCAATATCCTTACCGACGGACTCCCGCAGATGGTGTATGGCGAGAAGCAGACAGCCTTCAGTCGCCTGAAGAAGGATTCCCTACCCCGCCAGTGTCGCGAATGCGAATGGCTGAAAGCCTGTCATGGCGAGTGTCCCCGCCTCCGTTTCATGCATACTGCTGATGGCGAGCCGGGGCTTAACTACCTCTGTGCCGGCTACAAGATATTCTTCCAGCATGTAGCACCCTATATGGACTATATGCGCCAAGAACTCTTAGAAGGCCGTCCCGCCAGCAACGTAATGCTATATAGACGCTAATCTTTAGCTAATGTTCAATGTTCATTATTCAATGTTCAATGAAAAAAATCATCTTTTCTCTTCTCTTCCTTGCTGTCCTACCTTGTTCAGCCAAGAAAATGAACAAGTACCTTTTTACCTACTTCACAGGTAATGCGCCAGAGCAGGAGCAGATATGCTATGCCGTCAGCGACGATGGCTTTAACTACACCCCACTGAATGGCGGCAAACCCATTGTGGGAAGCGACAGCATAGCTTTGGCAAAGGGAGTCCGAGACCCGCATATCCTTCGTTGCAAGGACGGATGGTTCCGTATGGTAGTTACCGATATGCGCTCATCCCTTGGTTGGGCCAGCAACCGCGGCATGGTGCTCATGCGTTCCCGTGATATGATTCACTGGCAACATCACGCCGTACACTTCCCCGAGCGCTTCAGCGGAACCAACTTTGCCCACGTAACCCGTGTATGGGCACCGCAGACCATTTACGATAAGGCTGCAGGCAAGTATATGGTTTACTTCTCGTTGCTGACCGACGATGGTTCCATCCCTTACGACCGCGTCTATTGGTGTTATGCCAATGATGATTTCAGCGGACTGGAAGGAAAGCCTCAGGTATTGTTCGACTTTCACGCTCCTTCCATCGATACGGACATTGTGCAGGACAAGGATGGCCTTTACCATCTCTTCTTCAAGACCGAGGCCGATGGCAGTCACAAGGGTATCCGCCAGTACACCTTCCGCGATTTGCATCAACCGAATACTTGGACGCTGCACGATGGTTTCTGCGAGACTACGAAGGACGATGTGGAAGGTGCCGGCGTCTTCCCCCTCATTGGCGGCGGCTGGTGTCTGATGTACGACTGCTACCGCAACGGCCACTACCAGTTCACCAAAAGCGATGACCTGATGCATTTCACCTTTGTGCAGAATACCGAAACGAGGGGTCATTTCACCCCTCGTCACGGCACGGTAATCCAGATAACACAAAAGGAATACCAGCGTCTTTTGAAAGCCTTCCCCACAGGGGAGTAATCAATGCCTTAGTTCCACAAATCTTTTACATTCCCTTGGTTTTACAGTACCCACTCTCAGCTCTACCGATGGGAAAAGTACTGATTTCGGATGAATGTTGGATACTTTATATTCAACCGTTTCCTCTTTGGAGGCCCAAACATCACCCATCAGATTTAATTTTGATGGTGTATAGATGGAGACGGATATAATTTTTTCCAATCTACCCGTTTTTACATCTATACGTTTCAGACCACTATATCCCCAAATATAGGCATAATCCTGATGCTGTTCCTTGGCTATTGAGATGAGTTTCTTTACCAGTTTTTCCTTGCTTGTTGCATTGTCGAACGATATGCGGAGTACGCCATCTTTCCTGCTGCCATATTCTCGCCAGGCATGCATCCACTCATTTCCTGTCGACTTTAAAGTCTTGGGGGAAGGTATTCTACCCGAAAGCTGGTTCACCAGAATTCCCTTCCGAATCAGCTCAACGGTTGCAGGACGTATGCCGTCGGCATCATATTTGCGGTATCCGTACAAGCGGTGCCCATTAAATACCGAATCATTACCCAATTGCCATACAGAGATATTCTTACATACCACTTGCTTGCCAAGCTGCTTATATGAGCTATCGTACTTCCTGCTTCTGAAATTCAAATCGCAAGTTAAATTGCTGTAAATACCAGAGAGTGCAGACTCTGCCATATTATCTTCGTACAAAACAGGACCTCTGTACTCGTCATCTTCCAATAACTGTACATTCTCTTTATTGACCATATCAGACGCGATTCCTCTTATCCACGCTATCAGAGAATCAGTTGGCGGCAGGTCATCCACATCGCAGTACTCAATCTGAGGTCTTTCACTAAAGGCTTTACCGTCAGGAGTAATATAGCTGGCATTTCCATAGATGCGGACATTCTTTATGGGCGTACGCAAACGCAGACCGTCACTTGTCAGACGATATACATCCTCATAATCAAGTCGTCCGGAAATACGTGTGTCGCTCAACTCAGGATAATCCTTGAATACGGTAGAAAGTGTGTCAACCAACTGCTTCAGGGTCTCTGTGTCCTTCTGATAGTTGCTCAGCGCAGATTCTTCGACGAAATTGCCACCAGGCATCTTGGGCCACTCGGGGATACTGTCGTTCAGGAACTCCTGAGCCCTCCACGTTGTTCTCGACTTATAATCATCATACGCCTTATTAAACACGTATGCTGTGCAGCTCCACAATCTGTTGCGCAAATGATTATAACTGATTTCGTCTGGCAAATCTCCTATTCCCTCACTTGTCTGACAACTTTTCATTGCATCGCCCACAACAATCCTAACATTACCATTGTTCTTGACGTCATCCTTGGTGTAAACCTCACAGGCGCCCAATGAAGATCTTACATGGGCCGAGGCTGTACGATGAATCTTGTAGCCCAGGAAATAAGGCTTTGTTCCATCCTTCTGCTTCAGGCTGTCCATATTGCGGCTCATCTCATCCTCCAGAGCACGGAAGATGACAGAATCCGTAGGCATTCCGTTCTGTAGCTCTTTCGTTATGAGCGTAGGTCTTGGCAGAACACGAGGTTTCTTCCCTTCATTCTTGATACACTGCGTCTCCATCTGTGAGACATAAATCATGGGCGCAGTGATGGAGACAGGTACCCATCCGGACGATGCCCCACACCTGCCGTTCGACGTTTCAATCTTACCACCGGCTGCCTTGATGTTGCTGAAGGCCGTTAGCGGAGTACCTATGAAGGAAACACCACGTACCAGAGAGTCGGGCCTGCCGTCGGCATATACCTTGTAAGTCTCAACGGGTACCACGTTAAAGGATGATACATTGTAAGTGTTTTTGCTGGTGGTGGTCCATCCGTTACTGACGGTGCGGATATAATAGCCGAATTCCTTGTCGCTCTCCTTCAGCTGCTGTACAAACATCTTACGCAGCTGCTCTTCTGTGTAGGGTTTGCTTGTTTCAACCAGCAGGTTAGACTGTCGGGGGATAGGTTTATTGCCAAATGCCGCACGTCCGTGACCGTTGCTGGGTGCATCCTTACTTTTCTGAGGTAAGACATGCAGAAAATCCTTCATGACACCATCCTTTATGCACTCCACCCGCTGTGCCTTGGTACCTTCGTCGTCATACAGGTAGTATCCGTCAAGTGGTGTGCCATTTAACTCCTTCAAGGTAGGGTCGCAGGTAACGCTTATCTCAGAGGACAACACATTCTTTTCCATCATAGGCTTGAATTCCGAGTCGTCCTTTTCCAAACGGTGTCCCAGAACCTCATGGAAGAATACGCCTCCGGCATCGCCCGAGAAAAGAACAGGTCCGCTATAAGCTTCTGCCATAGGAGCCTTGCTCAGGGCATAGGCACGTTCTATAAGGTCCACCATTGTCTCTCGGAGCGTATTCTCATCAGGGAGATCTTCTTCACTGTAGGCAAAGAAGTTCTTGAACATAGGACATGCAATCTCCTTCTTGTCTTTTACCGATGCCGATAACGAGACCCAAAAGGTCCTGTTGTTACAGACTACACCTGTACCATCAGACTTCACAATGTACTTTCTCTGGTCCGTAAAAGAAAACCTGGCCGTACAGGTGGCATATACGCTGTCCTTCCGGATCTGGGTAACCCTGTTCAGCAGAGCCGTCCACTTTTCCCTGTCGATTTTATATTCAGGCAACGGAGCCTCGTAGTATTTCTCGGGTTCAATAGTAATGGTGCATTGGGCAGTATCTTCTTCCTCCTCATCCTTGGATGATTTCAGGTCACTCTTCATTGCATTGTATTTATCGCATAAGGCATTCCAGATAACATCCTTAATAACAGCAGTATCATTCGTCAGAGGCAAATCATTCTGATTACCATGGTAAGAATCACTCCTGCCCCGATAGGATTCAGTCTTACCAATCCGCAATGTAGGAGATAACCTGCGCCAGTTTGTCTCATTTACAGTGGCGTATCCCATGTCACTCTGGATGGTGACACCCTTTTCCTGCAAGGCATTCAACGTAACCTGATTAACAGGAAGCGAATCTTGTGAAAGGTGGGAATAGTAATAGTTGACTTCCTGCTTAAGCAGATTGAACAAGACATCCTCGTCAGATGTGTTATTGGCAAATGAAGCACTGCCAATCGCTGCAAACAGCGCAATGCCGAGAAACTTTTTCATTGTTTTTTGTGTGTATATTTTACTTATTTCAGGATTTTCGGCATCAAATATACTACTTTCTTATTTTACCCACCTAATAAAAGACGAAAAAAATAACTTAAATAAAAGATTATTTAACTTACTTTTCGCTCGAAATCAACTTGTTTTTATACAAGAATCAACCTACAAAAAAAACTCAATCCGCATAATCCTGCATGTTCGGCGTCTCGGGCCTCGGGTGACAGCCCCTCCTCTTAGGCCCCTATAAGGGGCCATAGAGGGGGGCTTAGCCCACTCATGTGTATTCAATAGCATTCCCAAATACAGCGGTTCTTCTTCATTTTAGTTGAAAACCATTAAAAGAAGCCCTTTTACTGCCACACGTAGGAAAATTTACTACTACACGTAAGAAATATTTTTTCTACGTGTATCCGTAAAAACTGTTTAACTAATGCCTTTTGATTTTTCAACTAATTTGAAGAAGAGCCAATACAGCCTGTTATACACAAGAAAAAGGCTGACCGATATTTCTTCGGCCAGCCCATTTCATATCAAGAATGTGAGGTTACTTTACAACTTGATCAGGAAGAAATGACAACTTTTAGTGTTCTTCTGGCCAATATGCTGTACCAGGATAAACACCATTTTTAATTCTATATACAATAGCAGAACTTACCCAGACTGACCCTATGTCCGATTTGGACCTATAATCACTGGTTAGCTTCCCTATTGTGAACCATTCTTTGTTTATATACCATGCTTCCCATATTCGTTCACTATGGTCTAAAGCATCCTTTCTAACCTCTCTAAATAAGACATTGCTCGGATCACCGATATTCTTGCAGTTACCTATTTTTTCCCAGTCGCCATCTTCCACCCCCATCCTAAGTATTGTTAGAGCATAAAAATCCACATCATCGGACACAACGTCTTCTAAGTTCAATATGTATCCTTTCGGATATTCTTTTTTGAAAACGCGTATTACCGAACCACCTAGACAGGATGAATCAATTGCAACAAACTGGAAGAAACGGAGGTTCCCGTTATCTAACGCGACAGAGAATACATCTCCTATTCTTGTAACTATCCTTTTTGCCATAATATTGTTGAAATCTTTATTATTATGTTGCAAAGTTAATATCTATTTCCCTGGAATGCCAAATTTCTCCCAATGTTTTGGCGAAATGGAGTTAATTTTATTAATAAGCTGTCCTCCATTCTTTTGTAAACCATATTTATTTATTAATATCTGTTCGGCAACTCTTGAACCATTGTGATCTAATGTCGTCTTTACAGGCTTAAATTTTACAATAATGCTTTTTTTACTTACATCACGTAAGTGCTCAGCCGCACGCATCTCAAGAGGACGATCGGTACGCCCTACATATTTAATGACATTATTCTCATCAACGCCTACATATACTGTGCTATTACCCTGACCTGCCTGAATACGTGCCTGTTCTAGCACATCTGCAGGATCTGGTTGAGAATTAATGGGAGCTTTTTCACTTGCCTCAGGCAAAATCAAATCCGGCTCCTTCGCTGTTGGTCTATGACGAGTTTGCATAATCTTTGAGGCCTTTGGCGCAAGTTTACTAGCGACTGTACATACCCCTACTGTTGCTACGGCAATACCCATCTCAATCCCCATATCTTTCCAACTGAAATTGAAGGGTGTCCCTGTTAATGCAGAATAAGAAAGATTATAAGTTAAATAGCTAGCAGCAGCACCTGCAGCAGCACCAACGAATGGTGCCACACCAACGGCTCCTACAGAAGCACAGCCCGCTGTTACAGCGGCTCCAACGTAAACTCCAACTCCTATTGACAGACCTGTTGCAACAGCACCGCATACAAAAGAACCAATGCTTTTTAAGACGTTTTCACTATAATAGCTTGTTACTGCTGCTGCAGCAAATCCACCAAATATAGCTGGAACTAACCAAACAAACTCCCCATTCCTATCAATATATTTGAACGGATTGTTATTAGCATATACATAGGGGTTATAGAGTAATGGACCACCCTCACTGTTAAGCAGAGGGTCAGGGCTAACAAAGCGGCCAAGATAGGGGCTGTACAGACGGGCGTTGCTACCACTTTTGGTGTCACTTCCTGCATGGGACATGGCCCGATTTAACAAGTAAAATGGCTGACCGATATTTCTTCGGCCAGCCACTTTTCATATCAAGAATGTGAGGTTACTTTACAATACGAGAAGGATTATTCTTGGTATTCTTCAGCAAATTGTTTTAGACGTTCATAAAATGAGTAATATTCTTTATATTGCTCATTTGTGTCTGTACCATATTGCGCATAGAAATTCAGAACATCTTTGGCCGCATCCAAACATCTTTTCTTGTCTTTGCACCATAACAGATATGCTAATGGCAAAAGCTGTGGATACGTGTATAGACCTTCCTTTTCCATCTGTTGCAAGGTGCATTCCTTCTCAGACAGCATATTCAAATACGGAATACCATATTTGTGAATGCCTTCTACAATAAGATCAACCTTACGATTAAATTCCTCTTCGCTGTCGTAAGTGTAAAAATCATTTCTGCCCAATTCTCGTAATTTATCAGGAACAATCATTTGCGAGAATTTTCCTGTTACAAGTCTCATAGGTTTTTCTCTTCCACTTAATTCCCTCTCAATAGAAATAAGACGTTCATAATGAATGCCGTAAATAATATCTAATCCATAACAATCGGGATAAGTCGAATAATAGAGTGTAATCAGAAATGTGATATCATCGTCCTCTTTCCTTAAAAAAGAGTCGTCCCACTTCCTGAACTTAAAACCTTCGGCAGAAAGTCGTTCTTTAAAAGCATCACATATTTGTATTTTAAGTTCTTTTTTCGTTCTCATCTTTTATTATTCATGTGTCCTGTCAATAGATTTGTATTTAATAGAAAAGTCATATTTATCCGTACAAAGTTCGGGAAAATCTGCGTAAATGAAAAATAAATCACACAAAAACATGAAGAGAATAAATATTCTAATGCAAATCAATTCAAAAAGTATTAACAGATCAACAAGAGTATTCCTGTATATATACTCCAAACCTTTCGCAATCAAAACCAGCATCTGAAAAGTGTGACTTGAGATGGTGTATTTACACGAGTCCCCACATTAACGCCAGGAATCTTTAAAGCATTTTTACCCTTAAATATATAGGAAGCTCCATTACTCATTTTAGGAATATTAATTTTTTGATTAGTTGTAAATCGCGGATTAAATCCGCTTTTTACTTCAATAAAATGATTAACCCCATTTTCGTGAAAGAAAAAATCCCATCTATTAGTAACACCCTCAATTTCAGTGGATACTTGAGGAATTGGATTATGCCCTTGTTTTTGTAGAAAACTTCTCACCATGTCCTCTCCCATCTTTCCTTTTTGCCATGAATTAAGATTAGAAAAATCTGAAATATCCCTGGAATCCAATGCGTTAGTATTTATACCATCATGTGGTAAAGTTATGTTGTCAGAGGAGTGCCACTCAGGCATATTACAAGCGTTGGGATTTTTTATTGGCATTGGCATATCACCCTTCCAAAAGGGTAATCCTTTCATGCTGGCATGAATACCACCCACTACTCCTCCTGTAACTGCAGAAAGAGCAGTTTGTATAAGACAGTTTGTTAAACTGAATTTACTAGGGTCTCCAGAATATGCCATATTCAGCATTCCTTCGGTAGTACTGGAAATAAATCCGGCTATAGCGCCCGAAACAGTTCCTGCTAAAGCACCTGTTGTTCCAAGACCAAGAGAGACTGCAGCAGCCGAACCTATATGTCCGCCCAAGGCACCAGACACAGCACCCGCTGTTCCATAAATGAGAGCGTCACCAAAACAATGTATGTTGTCCCAGTTTTGCCAAATATTACATCCTGCACCTAAAGCTGCAAAAATAGCCCACCACCAAATCTCTCCGTTTCTGTCTATGTACTTATATGGATTATTCCTTGCATAGATATAGGGATTGTAATCAAGAGGACCACCCTCGCTGTTAAGCAGGGGATCAGGGCTAACAAAGCGCCCAAGATAGGGACTGTACAGACGGGCGTTTGCATTTATCAGGCCGAACATCCACAGATCTTCATGACCTGTATAGGTTCTGAAGAAAGGACCATACCCAGGTTCCGCTCCTGGCTGATAGAAGTAAGTGCTATTACCTACTCGATATGTTCTGACACCCCAAGGCGAATATGAATTCCGGTAATAGTCATCTCGATAATTTACATATAGTAAAGCGCTTCCCAGATTGTCTCTGGTAATAGAGAAAATGCTGGTGGTATTTTTCTTATCAAAAAGCATGACCGCAGGCGCAGTATAAACATCCCCTCCTGCATAGTACAGATTGGTTTGATGGCCGCTTGCATCTTCAGTCATCTCTACGTTTGGTCCCAAATAATATCGTGTAAAGAGAGGTTCAAAAATTCCACATACGTCTTCATAGACTTTCATCATGATGCGGTCTCCGTTTCCATCATAATAGAACTCGGCCTTATACCTATCATTTTCAATGCATTTCGGTCTTTCTATAGCTTTATAATAGCTGACATGAAGATCTCCATCAAGGAAATTGATGCCTTCCGAAGTCATGTCATCCACTTTAAAACCATTGTATGATAAATTTCCAACGAGTGGTTGATGGGTAATGTTACCCTTCTCGTCATAACTATAGGTATAGTCTCCATATCCTGTCAATCGATTCATGTTATCATACGTAATTGGAATACCATTCTTGCTAATCATATTCCCCGTATGTATGTCGTATGTATATGTTTCTCTTAGATCACTTACACAACTTTCATCAGATCGCTCAATGGAAAGCATATGCCCGTAGTCGTCAAATGAATACAATGTGTTGCCTATAAAATCTTCAAGTTCAGTCACATTGCCCCATTTGTTTTGCTTCTTCATCTCCCATACAATGGTATCATTCAATTCATCCTTGACCTTGTAACCGTTCACATAAGTTAAGTGCTCTGAAATCTCAAAAGCTTCATCATCTTCGCTGGATTTCCAAATTCGACTGTATAAACCACCAACATGGTTGTCAGAATCATAACCAAGAGAGAGATACAAGATTTTATCCTCGTTCGGAATCTCGCTTGGAATGGTATAGTTCTTTCCACTTGTTCTTCCATACGAATCATAGTTGTAGGTATAATAGTATCCTTCACCCTGTTCTTTAATCAAACGAAATTTCTTATCGTATGTATAAGCAACGGTGTGAGGAGATTCGCCAGCATCAGCCCATGATTTACTGCGTAGTATGCCATACTTATCATAGTTTGTTTCTACTGTGCTACCGTCTATAGTTGTTTTCCACAAATAGCCATTCTGGTCATATTCGTACTGCTTGACAACACCATTCATGTCACTCGTCTGAACTAACCTGCCAACGGTATCGTACTGATATTGTGCGGTTCCAGCATCACTGATTATGGAAGAAACATTTAAGTCTGCATTGTAGTCATACTTCACACTTCCCGCAGCATCCTCCACCTCGGATATTTTATCTTCCGTGAAATATTTTGTGGTTGTCGTTACACCATCTATACAACTTGTAACTTGCTTGGGACTGTATGACCATGTGTTTGTTTTTCCATTTGAATCCACTTCACTTATCTTTCGGAATAATGCATCATAAGTGTAAGTAGTACCTTCGGATGTTGTTTCGTTTTTCCTGTGGGGGAATGAGACGAAATCGAGCTGTCCATTAGAGTTATATCGATAATCCGTGTACATGGCCGATCCATTGGCAAGAGGTGCAGACTCTGCAATCTTTCTTCCCCATGCATCATAATATGTAGTTACAGGCGTTTTTCCAGTTACAGACTCCATGACGTAATAGGCCCCGCCTCCGTAGTTGGAACGTGTCCTTGTAGTTTGGCAAGTTTCTACTGTTGCTCTTTTCCTGCTTGTTTCTCTTAAAAAACCATCGTATGTGTATCGGATGGTTATACCATCAAAATCACGGACCGATGCCAATTTGCCATTTGAGTTATAGGTGTATCTCCTATACAACCCCTTAGGATCATATTCCTTAGACAATTGCCCTTTTGCGTTATACTCATATCTTGTTACAAGGGTGTCTGTAGAATTGTATGCAACAGTATAGTGCTGAGTCACCTGACCATACTCGTTATAGGAATAGCCGTCTGTGCTTATAATATCTTCTTCATAATAGATTCTTTTACGTGTTTCCTTAAGAACGAGACCAGTAGCGGGATCTCTTTCATAGAGAATATTATCGAGAATAAGATCATCTTCCGTATCAAACGTCAAATTCCCCTTGCCGATTTGGATTTCTTCAGGAAGTCCTTTTATATAGACATCCTCACGCGGACTTTCCCAAAACGTAGTAAAAGTCTCCGTTTGAGTTAAATCATTATAACTCCCTTGAAAGCGGGGGGAACCGTTAATAAATTCCTTACTTTCCTCACTCTCTGTAAAATCATCAAATGGTTTGTTGGATGTGCTATAAGTCTCTTTTGTCTTGTACGACCTGAGATCTTCGTAGTCTAAAGTCGTAGTAAAAGTCTTCTGACTGAGGATATCCCCACAAGTATTGCTTTGTATAACCCTCTTAGGAAGCAGTACCCTGAATGTATTATTTAGCTCATTATGCGTTTCAGTCACAATTCCTGTACTGGATATCGTCTTTATGTCTTTGAATCCCAAGAATCCCTTTCCCTGCATGTGAACCAAACCGTTGGCGTAAGAATAATCCGTGGTACGGCTATCCGTTGATATTACTTCCGTTCTGGTTTTAACCACAGGCATTGCACCAACCAAGTATGTAATAGATTGGGAAAGCGAAGAATTGTCATTTACTTGATACACATCCTTATCTGTCAGTATACCATAACTTATGCTGTCTTCTGCACCAAGGCCATCAGTTACGGAAACAATCTTTTGAGTAGATGGAATGATTGTAGTATTCTGCAAAAGATTCCAACCTGTGGTTTCCTGATCTATGCCTTTTCCCTTGTACAGAATTTCAGGTCTGCCTTGTCCTTCGAAATCACCTTGGATTATATGACCAATATTCGGGAATTCTCCTGAATTGGGATGCTGATAATACTCCATAAGAGTAAGTGCGATGCCGTTGGATCTTAATATACAGAAGCTTCCTCCATTTTTCTTTCGGAACGGATAACCTACCATAGCATCGCTTTTACCGTCTCCATCTATATCCTGTACCAAACAATATGTTTTGTCCCTTTTATCATCGTCATCAAACATCCTCACATCTTTATCTTTAAGGGCGCTAATCATATTTAAGCTAAAGAAACCATTAGTAATATTACCCGTATTTTCTGCAATATACCACTCGTTAGAATCGTGTTTGTTTATTATTAAATCTACAAGGCCGTCACCGTTAAAGTCACCAAGCTCTATGATATCACACCTTTTGAATGCAGTGCTAGAATACTTATCCGATTCCGAAAAACATCCGCTTCTATTCCAATATATGTAATATCCTTCTGAGGTGGTAATTAGTAAATCTACCATTCCATCTGCATTGAAGTCTGCACATCGAATTTTATCTGGAGCCCCATTCAGACTCAGATTGTATGGGGTTGTTGTTATTTCGTTTCCCAAAAAATCAATTGTAGCCAAATAAGCTGGGTATTTATTATTTTTCTTTTCCTTTTCTATGACAAAAATATTATCTACCCCATCCCCGTCTGAATCCATATATATATAAGCAGGAATCTCCTCTACTTCTGTGGGGCGGCCTTTCAACGGGATATCAAACACCCAGTTTTTTTCAGGGAAGATAAAGGACATCTGGGAGCGCAATCGATCAGTTGGGTATACCGTACAACAAGGCAAGACCAGAGAATTTCCTTTCTGTTTATATGCGCGAATGGCATAACTGCCATAAAGAGTATCAAAGAAGCCTGAATGTATGGAATAGCTGTTTACCCATGCATAACTCTCGCTACCTGGTACCCATTTATTTATATAAAAATCAGTCCTTGTATCATAATTGGAAAATGTTTCCTTTTTGACTTTTATCATTTCCGAAAATCCATCGCCGTCCAGATCCGATGAGAAATAATAGTAATCTACCTTATCATCTTCATCATCATCTTCATCATCATCTTCATCATCATCTGAGCCTTCTATGTCTCGGCTGCTACAATCCAACCGGAACTCAGAAGGTACTTCCCATTCAAAAGTGGTGGGAGGTACTGATGCAGAGCCGATTCCTGTTTCCGAAACGGATGTCAGATGCGAGAACACATCTACCGTATAATTAAGTGTATATGTCCTGTATACGTTCCCGTCATACTTGCAGACGATGCTCTTAAGACGCTTTTTCAGAAAACGCTGTTCACCGAACATATATACCGGGATGCTGTCCGGACGGCTTTCGTAGTTAAATAAAATGGTGCAGTCCACACCGGCCGTTCCGTGTATGTTGCGCCCGTATGTAATGGAGGTGGGGTACAGAACGCCCTCCTGAGAGTAGGTGTACTGGATATAGTTACCCAGGGCATCCTCTGCATAGTCAAGGGCCCACTGGTATGCCTTCCCGTTGCTCTGGGTACGTCTTCCCGTGGAACTGCCGTACTTGTAGGTGATACCGTTTGTAGCCTTGACCTGGAATGTGGCGGGCGTGCCGTTCTGGGAAGCAGTAATACTGATTATACTATACTGCTCGTTCTCTGTCCTGTACACGGCACCCGTCTGGCCGTTATCTACCTCACCACGGTTAGCATGCAGGAGTCGCTGACCATCAAGGGTAAAGGCATTGTCTTCACTCTCTTTGATTTCTTCGGCATCATAGTCAAAATACGTGCTTCTAGGTGTAATTGATATGGAAGAGAGGCCTGATATACCAAACCCTACTCCGGCAATTCCGTTTCCGGACTGACTACTGTACGCCAATGAGATATTGGGGACAAAATCACTTAGTCCACTCTGAACTTTAATAGGTATGGTATATGTGGCGGCACCTGTAGGAGAAACGGAGAATGCTCCCTCAGTCTTGCCCACAAGTACGGCTGCAGATATGACCTGCGGTAATAGCGTGATCGCTAATAGATATAAGAAAAAACGTTTCATCTGTTATTAGTTTGTCTTGACGATTTTACTTTCTGTTACGTTCTTGTTCCTGCTGTATCTGAACAGGTAGATTCCTTTCTTGAAGTTAGAGAGGTTGAAAGAGACACTACTGGATTCCAGGCGGAGCGAGGCAACCAAAAGTCCTCTGTCTGTATATATATACAGCATATCTCCGTCCTTCACTTCTTGGTTGATTTCTACCTGTACATCCGACCATGAGGCATTTGTCTTGATGCTGACCTGGGGTTCCTCCTCCGGGCTCTTGCTCAAGGCTTTCTGATTACGCCTGATGTACGTTCTGACTCTGGATGTGATGTTACCTGCACCGTCATAGGTGTACAGGAAGTGTTCACCCGTCGTTTGTGCAAAAGCAATTTGAGAGAACAGAACTCCCAAAAGCAACAATCTTGTTTTTTTCTTCATGTTTATATTTGGTAAATAAAAGTTGTGTGCAATCTTCGTATGTGCTTTAAACAAGTTTTAAGGATAAACGGCCGCTAAGGTAGAAGTTTATGCAAATTGGTGCAAAATGAATATAAATATATTTCATACCAATTCTAAAAATATATACTTTAGTACATGTACCAAAGTACACAAATATGAAGTTTTTATCAACTTTTAACCATCAAACATTATGAATATTCCATCCGAATAATTAAATTTGCAACATAGAATCCTAAATAATCGCTTAGCACGATGAATGCACACGACCTACTTTCTAACAACTCCTCAAGCAAAGGCGAGCTGACAGAGCCCGTGGACATAGACACCTTCATACGCGGAGTGAAAGCGTATGACAGACTGAACAATGTCAGCAGTCTACTGATGGACTTTGACAATCACCAGATACTATATATGACTCCGAAACTGCTGTTCCTGGAGAACGCAAAGCCTCAGGACAAGAAGAGGGATTGCCCCAATCCATACTGGTCATATATACCAGAGGAACTGCTGGAATACCTGCTGCAGATTAAACGCAGCATTCTGCATCTGCGTCACGAGATGAGCCTGGAGGAATACAAGACACATGTCTGCATAACCGACTACCCCATCATGATAGACGGAAGGGAATTCTATATCAGCCAGAAGTTCACGCCCTTGGTGGTTGACTCCAAGAGTATAATTAGGTTAGGACTGTTTACCATCACCCCATCAGCGCGCAAGCATATAGAGAGTTCCGTCATAACGGATTTAGGGAAATGCTACCTCTACAATCCAGGTACAAGGATATATGAAAGTGTTAACTACACCACCCTTCTGACTGACACAGAAAAACGTATCCTGAAATCTGCAGAGATAAGGATGACAAACGAGGAAATAGCGGATTACCAGAACGTGAGCCTATCTGCCGTCAAAGCCAACATAACACGCATACTAAAGAAACTGTCCGTAAAAAAGGTCCACGAGGCTGTCACAATAGCAAATAATTATAGGATAATATAAAAGGATTAGCGGTTAGTGGTTAGAGGTTAGAGGTTAGAGGATAGCAAACAACTTGTCAACTCGTTTACTTGTTAACTCGTCAACTAAATTATGAACTATAAAAAAAAAGGACGGACATCTTTTCTCACGAAAAAATGTCCGCCGGACTAATCTTTAATCTCTCAAATTCTTTTTACCTAAAACTAACTAAACGAAATATCTTTGCATGAATGCTTTTCTATACCAACAAGTTCTGTGCCATCACGGCGCTTTCACTTTTTTGTCCATGCAAAGTTAAAGTTTTTATTATTTGTCGCTACTTAAGATATATTGTAGATTGTTATTTTTTTTAATTTTCTTGATTTAAATCAATTGAATAGGGAATTTCCCCCGATTTATTTAACCTCAGAGGCTATAAAAAGGGTATAATCGTATCTTTTTGAAGAATACACAACCGGTTTTATGTGATTTTAGGGGGACATACGTCGAAATTCTTGCGCTCCTATAGGTGCTCAAGCACAGGCGGAATTCTCACGCTCGGAAATAAAATAAAAATATTTTTATTTTGTATTCCGCTCACTTATTCGTAATTTTGTCCCCGAAAATAAGGAATTCACTTAAATATAATATGGCAAAAGAGTACAATTTTAGAGAAATTGACCAGAAATGGCACCAGAAATGGGTGGCCAACAAGACGTACAAAGTGGTTGAAGATGAGAGCCGCAAGAAGTTTTATGTACTGAACATGTTCCCCTACCCCAGCGGAGCGGGACTACATGTTGGTCACCCCTTAGGTTATATAGCCAGCGATATATATGCCCGTTACAAGAGACTGCAGGGCTACAATGTGCTGAACCCCATGGGCTACGATGCTTACGGACTACCTGCCGAGCAGTATGCCATCAAGACAGGTCAGCACCCCGAGAAAACAACATTTGCCAACATTGATCGCTACCGCGAGCAGTTGGACAAGATAGGTTTCAGCTTCGACTGGGACCGTGAGGTACGTACCTGTACCCCTAATTACTACAAGTGGACACAATGGGCATTCCAGAAGATGTACAACTCATACTTCGACGAGGAACTGCAGAAGGCACAGCCCATTGAGAAGCTCATTGAGAAGTTCAAGAAAGAAGGCACATGGCCCTCTGACGAGAAAGAGCAAAGTGAACTGCTGATGCAGTACCGTTTGGCTTATCTGGGCGAAACAATGGTGAACTGGTGTCCTGCATTGGGAACCGTACTGGCCAACGATGAGGTTGTGAATGGCGTCAGCGAACGTGGCGGCTATCCTGTAGAACAGAAGAAGATGCGCCAGTGGTGTCTGCGTGTCAGCGCCTACAGCCAGCGTCTGCTGGATGGCTTAGAGACTATTCAGTGGAGCGAGAGTATCAAGGAGACACAGAAGAACTGGATTGGACGCTCTGAGGGTACTGAGGTGGAGATTAAGGTAGCCGACAGCGATGTAGACTTTACTATCTTCACCACCCGTGCCGATACCATGTTTGGTGTAACCTTCTTTGTATTGGCTCCTGAGAGTGAGTTGGTAGACAAGGTGACTACACCAGACCAGCGTGCTGCCGTTGACGAATACATCAAGTATGTGAAAGGACGTACCGAGCGTGAGCGTATGATTGACCACACCGTAACAGGTGTCTTCAGTGGAGCATACGGTATCAACCCCATTACGGGCGACAAGTGCCCCATCTACGTAGCAGAATATGTTTTGGCTGGTTACGGTACAGGTGCCATCATGGCTGTACCTGCTCATGATAGTCGTGACTATGCCTTTGCCAAGCATTTCAACCTGCCTATCATCCCCTTGGTAGAAGGTGCCGATGTAAGCGAGGAGAGCTACGATGCCAAGGAGGGTATTGTGATGAACTCACCTGTCAGTCCTGATAAGAGCGTGAAATATGATGGCGAGAGTCTGAACCTGAATGGCAAGACTATCAAGGAGGCCATTGCAGAGACCAAGCGCTTTGTAAAGGCACACAATCTGGGCCGTGTAAAGGTGAACTACCGTCTGCGTGATGCCATCTTCAGTCGTCAGCGCTACTGGGGTGAGCCTTTCCCCGTATATTACAAGAACGGTATCCCCCAGATGATTCCTGAAGAATGTCTGCCCATAGAGTTGCCTCAGGTAGATAAGTTCCTGCCTACCGAGACAGGCGAGCCCCCATTGGGCAACGCACAGATATGGGCTTGGGACGAGCAGAACAAGAAGATTGTTGATAAGAAGCTCATTGACGAAAAGACCGTCTTCCCCATAGAACTCTACACTATGCCTGGCTTTGCAGGTTCAAGCGCCTACTATCTGCGCTATATGGATCCTCTGAACACAGAGGCACTGGTTAGCGAGAAGGCAGCCAGCTACTGGCAGAACGTAGACTTGTATGTAGGTGGTAGCGAGCATGCTACAGGTCACCTTATCTACAGTCGTTTCTGGAACAAGTTCCTCTTCGACCTGGGCGTAAGCAAGAAGGACGAGCCCTTCCAGAAGCTTATCAACCAGGGTATGATTCAGGGATGGTCAAGCTTCGTATACCGTCTGCGTAACACCAACAAGTTTGTCAGCTTCGACCTTCTGGAAGAGAAATACGACGATGCCAAGAAGAAGAACCTGTACTACTATCAGGGCACAGAGGCAGACCCCGTATATGCTGACATCAGCATGGTAAGCGGCAATGTGCTGGATGTAGAGAAACTCAGACAGTGGACCCCTGAGTTCCGCGATGGCGAGTTTATCCTGAACAATAACGGTCAGTACATTGTCAGTCAGGCTATCGAGAAGATGTCTAAGTCGAAGTACAATGTAGTAAACCCCGATGACATCTGCGAGAACTATGGTGCCGACACCCTGCGTCTGTACGAGATGTTCCTGGGTCCCATCGAGCAGTCTAAGCCTTGGGACGTAGCCGGTATTGACGGATGTTTCCGCTTCCTGAAGAAGTTCTGGAGTCTGTATTGGGACAAGGAAGGCAATCTGACTGTAGATGACTCAGAGGCCACTGCCGACAATATGAAGACATTGCACAAGCTCATCAAGAAGGTGACTGCAGATATTGAGGAGTTCTCATACAACACCAGTATCTCTGCCTTCATGGTAGCAGTTAACGAACTTTCAAGCCAGAAATGCCGTAGCAAGCAGGTATTGTCAGTATTACCTGTGCTGATAGCTCCCTTCGCTCCACATATCGCAGAAGAGTTGTGGGAGGCTTTGGGCAACAGCACTAGTGTATGCGATGCTCAGTGGCCCGCCTTCGATGAGAAGTATCTGATTGAGAGTACCGTTAAGTTGGGTGTCCAGTTCAATGGCAAGGTACGCTTTGCTATGGAATTCCCTGCTGATGCCACACCAGACCAGATGGTTCAGATGGCAACTTCTGCCCCTGATGCACAGAAGCACCTTGAGGGTATGCAGATTGTAAAGACCATTGCCATCCCTGGCAGGATTGTAAATATCGTGGTGAAACCCAATAATTAGGGGTTAGAGGTTAACGGTTAGGGGTTAGAAGACCCACCCCCGACCCCTTCCGTAATGGAGGGGAGCGGTTAGCGGAATGGTCAATGCTCAACGCCGAAGGGGTCGCGAGCCAGCGGCGAGAACGAAGTGGCAATGTTCAATGTTCAATAATAAAAAGGAATGGGACAAAAACTGAAGTTGAGACGTATCTGGGAGTTCATTGTTGACTTCCTGGCTATAAACACAGGAATGGCTGTCTATGCCTTGGGCTGGGCAGCGTTCCTGCTCCCTTACCACATCACAACGGGTGGTATGACGGGTATGTTTGCCATTCTGTACTACGTTACAGGCTTCCCTGTTCAGTATGCCATACTGATAGCTAATGGTGTGCTGCTGATATTTGCCCTATGGCTATTAGGATGGAAGTTCACCATCAAGACCGCCTATGCCGTACTTGCCCTTTCAACCTATCTGGAATTAGGACAGAAAATGATGACCGACGATGCCGGCGCTCTGATGCAGATCTTAGGCGAGGGACAGGATTCCATGGCCTGCGTCTTGGGTGCCATCCTGAACGGATTGGGCATTGGAATTGTCTTCCTGTCGGGCGGTAGCACAGGCGGATGGGATATCATAGCCGCTTTGGTGAACAAATACCGCAATATATCCTTTGGCCGAGCCCTGCTGATTCTGGACTTTCTGGTCATTGCATCCTGTTGGCCCATCTTCCACGATGTCAGGATGGTAGTTTTCGGCTACGTAACACTGGTTGTCTATACCTACGCACTAGATATGCTTATCAACAGTGCCCGACAAGACATCCAGTTCATTATATTCACTAACAAACCTAATGAAATAAGCCAGCGCATCATCACTGAGACGTGCCACAGCGTAACGTCTATGGATGGCGAGGGCTTCTACAGTCATCAAAGCATCAAAGTCTTAATAACCATTGTCCACAAACGCGAATCTGTAAAGATTCTGAGAATGATTCAAGAGACAGACCCTGCTGCCTTTGTCTCACAGAGCCGGGCAGAGGGTGTATATGGTAACGGATTTAAAGCAATTAGAGCATGACAGTAAAACTGACTAAAGCAGCAATATGGGAAATGTGCAAGAACTACTTGCTCATGATGTTAGGTATTGTTATTTATGTAATAAGCTATGTCTATTTCCTGCTTCCATACCAGCTTATCAGCGGTGGTATGAACGGTATTGCCACACTTATCTATTACACCATAGGCTTCCATCCCAGTGTAACTTATCTGGTGATGAATGTCTTCCTGATATTACTTGGTGCCAAGATAATGGGGTGGAGGTACAGTGTGAAGACGGTGATAGCCATTGCCATCATCTCATTCCTGATAAACATCTTCCAGGAGGGTATAACCACCGTTGATGCACAAGGGAATGAACACCTGTTGCATATTGTGGGTGACCAGAAGTTCATGGCCTGTGTGATAGGCGCCCTTATGGAGGGCTTGGGACTGGCACTGGTATTCCTTGCAGGCGGTAGCACTGGAGGTATAGACATCATAGCCAGCAGTATCAACAAATACTGGAACATATCACTGGGCCGACTGATGCTCTGTATAGACCTTGCCATCATTGGCAGCAGCTACTTTATCTTCCACAATCTGGAGACTATGGTAGTGGGCTACCTGACGATGCTTATGTCTATGTTCTTCCTGGACTATGTGACCAACGGTCTCAGGCAGAGTGTTCAATTTATTATTGTCAGCGACAAGTACGACGAGATAGCCACACAGGTGAACCAGAAGATGGAACGCGGTGTAACCGTCCTGTATGGCGAAGGCTTCTATAGCAAGGAGAAGCGTCAGGTACTGCTGATTCTGGCTAAGAAATATGAGAGCCGCGCCCTCTTTGCCCTCATCAGACAGATTGACCCACGAGCCTTCGTCTCGATGGGTAATGTGGAAGGTGTCTTTGGCGAAGGCTTTGATAAGATAAAGAGATGAAAGAAATAATCATGGCCACCAACAACGCCCATAAGTTGGAGGAGGTAAGACAGATATTGGGCGATGAGTTTCTGGTGAAAGGATTGGCAGACATAGGCTGTCATGAGGATATACCAGAGACCGCAGATACATTGGAAGGCAATGCCCTGCAGAAGGTCCGCTATGTGCACGAGCATTACGGCGTTGACTGCTTTGCTGATGATACGGGCTTGGAGGTAACAGCCCTCGAAGGCGCACCAGGCGTATATACAGCACGTTTTGGTGCCATGAACGGCTATGGCGAAAGTCATGATGCCAAGGCCAATATCCAATGCCTGCTTGACAAACTGGAGGAGGCAGAAGACCGTAGTGCCCGCTTCCGTACCGTTGTGGCACTGATCATGAACGGAGAGGAGCACCTCTTTGAAGGAATAGTGGAAGGCGAGATACTAACCCAGGAAGTCGGGGAAGGCGGCTTTGGCTACGACCCTGTCTTTGCCCCCCTGGAAGGGAACGGACTGGCCTTTGCCCAGATGGCAGCAGAAGAGAAGAACGCTATCAGCCACAGGGGAAGAGCCATCACCAAACTTGTTGGATTTTTGAAGAATAAATAATTATAAAGCATTACTTGTATGAAGAAGTCATCATTTCTGGCAGTATTGTTGATGTTTGCTGTTTGCACTTGCCTGCAGGCAGCACAGATAGGTTCTTGGAAGGTTTACCTCAGCTACCACAATGCAACAAAGAATGTGGCAGCAGGCAAAACCATCTATACGGTAGCAAATGGCGACCTTTATTCATACAACACAGAAGACACAGAGGTCAGAACCTATGACAATTTGGGGCTGCTGAATGATGTGGACATCGTGGATATTGGCTACAGCCAGGAAGCCAAGAAGATTATCCTTATCTATTCCAATTGCAACATAGACCTGTTGGATGCCGACGACAACGTGCAGAACCTACCCGCCCTGAAGGATAAATCCCTCTCAGGAAAGGAAATCAGCAACATGTACATCTACGGCTCTACAGCCTACCTGTCAACAGGATTCGGAATGATTGAGGTTGACATGAAGGAGGGCGTTTTCAGGAACACCTACAGAGTAGGCCTTGATGCCACATGTATTGCCGTTAATGACAACAACATTTACCTGGGAACAACCACAGGTTTGTACGTCTGCTCCAAAGCCGACAATATGCAGCTGCAGGCAAACTGGAAGAAACATCAGGGAAGTACCGACTGGACCAAGCTGCTTTTCTATAAGGATAAATTGCTGGGAGTACGTAAGGACAGCCTTTTTGTGATAGATACCCAACACATGAGTTCCATTTCCAAGATCAATGGCAGCACAGTATCATACATCCGCGAAACAAACGATATGCTCTTCTGGGGTGATGACAAGAATATCTGCTACGGATCTGATATCAACAACTTTACTATCATCAAGGAAGAGAACACCTGGAGCGATGTCACTTATCTGAGTGGCACCTATTGGGTAAGCGACCAGTACAAGGGCCTGCAGGGCTATAAGATAGCAGACAAACAGACGCAGGTAGCTGTATCTTCCGTTATACCCAACAGCCCTATACGTAATCTTGCCTACAAGCTGAACTGGGCAGATAACCGTCTGCTGGTAGCAGGTGGTATCAATACGGTAGCCGGTTATGATTACTTCAAGAAGCCAACAGCAATGTATGTGGAGGATGATCAGTGGACAAACTTCGAGGAGATGACGGAGATTCCTGAGAAATACAAGAACATCATACTGGCAAACACAACAGACCTGGTTCAGGATCCCAAAGACCCCACACACCACTATGCATCGCTTCACAGAAACGGACTCTGCGAATACAAGAACGGCAAATTCGTAAAGCTCTATAACTCAGACAACAGTCCCTTGCGCAGCATCTTGCCTTTGAGCGCAAAATACATGAACTATGTTTCTTGTGCCGGACTGAAGTATGATGCCGACGGCAACCTTTGGATGCTCTGTTCGCTGACGGACACCATTGTACGTGTGCTGAGACCCGACGGAAAGTGGAACGCCCTATATTATGAGCCTATAAAGATGGCCTCCCTTTGTGACAACATTGTCGTGAACAACAAGGGAATGGTATTCCTGACAAGCAGACGATTGGAGATGAGGGGAGTATTCTGTATAGACACCAAAGGAACCCTTGAAAACAACAAAGATGATAAATGCATCCTGATACAGCAAATTGTGAACCAGGATGAAACCGTCTATGATCCAATAGAGTTCTATGGAATATGTGAAGACTTGGATGGAAGGATCTGGTTCGGAACTACTTTGGGCCTGTTTGTAATAGACGAACCGGAGAAGGTCTTCGACAAGAGTTTCCGTGTCACACAGGTCAAGGTAAACCGCAATGACGGCAGCGGTTTGGCAGATTATCTGCTGAGCGGTCTGCCAGTAACCTGTATTGCCGTTGACGGTGCCAACAGGAAGTGGGTAGGAACGGAAAATAACGGTGTATTCCTGATTTCTGCCGACGGCCAGGAGACCATCCACCACTTTACCACAGCAGACTCTCCTCTGCTGAGCGATGCCATTCAGGATATTGCCGTTAATGCCATCACCGGCGAGGTTGCCATAGGAACAGAAAAAGGCCTGTGCAGCTATATGAGCGATGCCATAGGTGCAGCCGAGGAGTTGGTTAAGGATAACGTCCTTGTGTATCCCAACCCTGTCAGATCAGACTACACTGGCCCCATTGCCATAACAGGTTTGACCATGGATGCCGAGGTTAAAATCCTCAGTTCAAGCGGTCAGTTGGTTTGGAGTGGTGTCTCTTCTGGCGGACTTGTTACCTGGAACGGTTGCAATATGAACGGAAAGCGCGTAGCATCTGGCATCTACCATGTAGTAGCAAACAATAATGCGGGCAACAAAGCTATTGTCACCCGCATCGTAGTCATCAAATGATGACGTATTAGAATCTGTAACCTACAGTTATACTGAAGTTGAAGTTGTGAACTTTGGGAAGTGAAATTCCTGTCTGGTCGAAGTATCTGTCACGTAAACTTGTACGATAGATATCAGCCAAACCCCAATCAGCTCCAATCATCACATTATAACGCTGCTCATACTCTGCACCTATACGGAAACCGATACCTGCATCCCAACGCTGGAAAGAGCGTGTGCGATCATCATAATTCTTAAAGGCATTAAAAGATTCCGCATCCTCAGCATCTCTTGCATCAGTACCGTCTGCATCAATGTTACACTTATGACGGCCACCTACACCAACAGCGAAATAGGGACCAACCTCTCCGTAGAGTCCTAAATTCTCGAGAGCATTGTAACGGAAACCTACACGAACAGGCACCTCAATATAGTGAAGAACGTACTTAGTAGAGCCTAGAGGTTCTGGATTGTTCTCGAAATAAATACTATTCGATGATTTTCCTCCTTTCATACTCCAGTCAATACCTGCTGTAAGATAAGTACCGTGAGCCTTGGGGAGCATATAGTCAGCACGAATACCTAATGTAGCACCAGCCTTTGCACTATAAGAAGGTAATCCTAAAAAACTGCTGTTCTGAAGTTTTGAAACATTCATACCAAAGATTCCCATAAAGCTGAGACCTTCTGCGGGTTCATTCTCGAATGCCATTGCATTGCCGGTACTGAGTGCCAGGGCAATGATAAGATAAAAGAATTTCTTCATTTTGTACATTAATTATATGTTAATACTGTGTGCATTTTCTTATTCACATAGGGCCTCGCAGACCTCGTTCTGGAAGTCCCTACCCAATCTGCCGGTACTTACACCCTGATTGATGATACAGAACGACAAGACATGTCCGTTGCGGGCCGTAAGGTAACCTGCCAGCGAGGAGATACCATCCAGTGTTCCTGTCTTGGCATGTACATTACCATAGGCAGGAGTATCCTGCATGCGCTTGCTTAATGTTCCGTCAACTCCTGCTATGGGGAGGGCAGGATAAAGGTGACTGTATATCTCGGGCTTACTGAAGGCGTAGTTCAGGAAACGGACAAGTAACTCTGGCGATACATAATTATATAAGGAGAGCCCGCTGCCGTCGGCAATCTGGTACTGGTCAGTATCCAAACCCATTCCCTCTATCAAATCATAGATAAGCTTGGCCGCTTGTTTCCGTCCTGCCTTCTTCTGACCGGAATAGACTGCCAACTGATAGAACAGACATTCGGCAAAGATGTTCTGGCTGTTCTTGAGTATAGGTTGCAACACCTCGTCTATGGTATGCGTAATGCAGCAGACCGACTTACTATCTGCCGCTGCGTCCTGTTGTCTGATAGCCATCTTGCTACGTTTAATCCCAGCCTTAGCGAGTGCCTTTCCCCATTCGCTGCTGAAGTTGTCCTTGGCATTAACCATCAGGGCAGAGAGCGGTCCATAGTTATCATCCCAGCACCAACCCCATCCATAGGCAAGGTCGTCCTTCATGCTGAGGTCTATATACATGTTGCCATTTATGCTGCTGATGCCAGCATTACGCAGAGCAGCTGCCATACTGTTAAGATCTGATGGAGACAGCAAAGGGTCCATACCTCCCACAACATACACGTCGCCCTGCAGCGTTCCGTTGGCAACGGTTCCGCTTATCCTTACATCCGTTCGGAAGTTATAATCTCCCCCCAGATAATGAAGGCTGCTGATGCTGGTAATAAGCTTCTCGGTGGAAGCAGGGCGCATACGCTGGGTTGCATTGAAACTGTAAAGGGGAAGATTCTCTGTAAGGTCAAAGACATAAAGGCCCAGCTGGGTAGTCTCGAAGAGAGGTTGCTGGCAGAGTGAATCTAATCTTGCCTGTATGGTATCCTTCCACGTGGCGGGTTGAGCTACCTCTTGCGTGGTAACAACAGGAGTATTAAACTCCACCCGTGCGTTTTCCGTAATATGAATAGGGACGCTATAAGGAGTCTGAACAGTGCGATGGGAGCCACAACTGCATAATACAATAACAAACGCTGTTAGAAATAGACATTTATGGAGTTTAATGTCTGTAAACAAAGATTCTTCACTCTTCATTCTTCACTCTTCACTCTTCTTTTTCCAATGCAAAGTTAAAGAAAAAAACGGGAAAAGGTACAAGTAAACAACTTTTTGAGTATTTTTGCACCGGAAAAAGGCTTAAAATAAAGCAAATTATCATGATAAGGAAATTTGAATTTCTGATAATTGGTAGTGGTGTTGCAGGAATGAGCTATGCGCTGAAGGTTGCCAATGCAGGAAAAGGAAAGGTAGCCCTGGTATGCAAAACCACCCTGGAAGAAGCAAATACAGCGAAGGCTCAGGGAGGCATCGCCTCTGTCACCAATCTGTTGGTGGATAACTTCGAGAAGCACATAGAAGATACTATGATAGCAGGAGACTATATCAGCGATCCTGCAGCTGTAGAACAAGTAGTAAAGAACGGCCCTGAAGGCATCAAGGATCTGCTTAAGTGGGGCGTACACTTCGACAAGAACGAGAAGGGTGAGTTCGACCTTCACCGTGAAGGCGGACACTCTGAGTTCCGCATCCTGCATCATGCCGATGATACAGGTGCCGAGATTCAGCGAGGCCTTATGGAGGCTGTTCGCAACAACCCCAACATAGAGATTCTGGAGAATCATTTTGCCGTTGAAATCATCACCCAGCATCATCTGGGAATCCGTGTTACCCGCAGAACTCCGGATATAGAATGCTATGGAGCTTACATCCTGAATCCCGAGACCGGCAAGATTGACACCTATCTGTCTAAGGTAACCCTTATGGCTACCGGCGGAACGGGCGCCATCTATGCCACCACCTCTAATCCCAATATCGCAACAGGTGACGGTATTGCCATGGTCTATCGTGCCAAGGGTAAGGTGAAGGATATGGAGTTTGTGCAGTTCCACCCCACCGTACTCTACAATCCCAACGAGACACATCCTGCCTACCTTATTACAGAGGCCATGCGTGGTTACGGAGGCATCCTCAGGTTGCCGAATGGCGAGGAGTTCATGCAGAAGTACGACGAACGTTTGAGTTTGGCTCCACGTGACATTGTTGCCCGTGCTATTGACCACGAGATGAAGATTCACGGCCTTGACCATGTTTGCCTGGATGTTACACACAAGGATCCGGAAGAGACCAAGCATCACTTCCCCAACATATATGCCAAGTGTTTGAGCATTGGTATCGACATCACCAAGCAGTATATCCCTGTAGCTCCCAGTGCCCATTATATGTGTGGCGGTATCAAGGTTGACCTTGACGGACAGAGTAGTATCAGTCGTCTGTATGCCGTTGGTGAATGTTCCTGCACAGGCCTGCATGGAGGAAACCGTCTGGCCAGCAACTCGCTTATAGAGGCCGTTGTATATGCAGCCGCTGCTGCTAAGCATTCGCTCGAGAATATTGACAACTACGACTTCAACGAGAAAGTGCCCGAATGGAATGATGAAGGCACTATGACCAACGAGGAGAAAGTCCTCATAGCTCAGGACATCAAGGAGGTGAACCAGATTATGAGCACCTATGTGGGTATCGTCCGCAGCGACCTCCGCCTGCATCGTGCCTGGGAACGTCTTGATCTGTTGTACGAAGAAACAGAGCATCTGTTCAAGCGTGTTAAGCCTACAAAGGATATCTGCGAACTCCGCAATATGATTAATGTGGGCTATCTGATTACCCGTCAGGCTATAGAGCGCAAGGAGAGTCGTGGTTTGCACTATACCATCGACTATCCCAAGCACGCGCTAGACAAAAAGTAGCCCCACCACTACCCTCCCCGAAGGAGAGGGAGTCTTACGCTAACCCCAAACTTGTCAACTCGTCAACTTGTCAACTTGTTAACTAAAGAAAAGTGAAGAAGAGCATCTTTGGAATCCTAATCATGATGGAGAGCCTTTTCCTGGGGCTTTCCCTCTTGGTAGCACTTCTGTATTGCGAGCCTTGCTGGAAGGTTTTCCTTGGTACGGCAGCATTTGCCTTTGTGCTGGGTTCCTGCTTCAAGTATCTGGGGGAACGGGAGAAGTCCGACCGCTTCACACGCTCAGACAGCTATCTGGTTGTAGCCCTCTCCTGGATTATCTTCTCTGTGATAGGAATGGTGCCGTTCCTCTTCATTGCAGGAATGGACTTGCCCAGCGCCTTCTTCGAGACCATGAGCGGCTTTACCACAACGGGAGCCACCTGTATCAATGACATAGACGCTCTGCCACGTTCCCTGCTCTTTTGGCGAGCCATTACACAATGGATAGGTGGTTTGGGAATTGTGGTATTCTCCTTTGCTTTGATACCGGTTTATGAATTCAGGAACAGCAATATCTACTCTGCCGAGGTTACAGGATTAAGCCTGGACAAACTACGTCCCAAGATTGGCGCTACAGCACGCCGTATGCTGCTTATCTATCTGTTCCTGACCTCTGCCTGCGCTTTCTTCTATTGGATAGGCCCCATGAACTTGTATGATGCTATCTGCCACTCTTTTACCACTATTGCAACGGGAGGATTCAGCACGCATACCCAGAGTATGGCCTTCTTCCACAGTTCTTATATAGAATATGTAGCTTGCTTGTTTATGTTGGCAAGTAGCGTCAACTTCTCTCTTTACTATTACCTCAGCATCAAGAGGAGCGACACACTCTTCAAGAACGAGGAGTTCCGTACCTTCTTTGCCATCATAGCCTTTGCCGTGGTAGGCTTTATGCTACTGTTCTACTTTGCCCCTGTACCAAAGACAGCAGAGGGAACATTGCCTGTAGGATTGGAAGAGACATTCCGCTCAGCACTGTTCCATGTAAGCAGCGTTATGACCAGTACGGGCTTTGCTGCCCAGAAGTTCGACTATGTAGCTTGGGGTGCCTCGTTCTGGATGCCTACCGTAGTCATTATGACCATTGGCTCCTGCGCAGGCAGTACAGCCGGCGGTATAAAGGTGATTCGTGTACTGATATGTGCCAAGAGCGTACTGAAGGAATTTGTCCTTCAACTTCATCCCAGAGCCGTGATAGGTGTCAGAATCAGCGGACGTATTGTTCCCGATGACAGAGTCCGTAGGGCTTTGGCATTTGTATACCTTTATATTATTCTGGTGGTAATAGCCATGCTTTGCTACAGCCTGTTGGGTGCCGACGTAGATACTGCCTTGGGCAGTAGTATCAGTATGCTTAGCAATGTCGGTCCTGCCACAGGCGCTACAGGTCCCGCCAGCAACTTTGCCAATGTACCCGCAGCAGGAAAATGGCTCATGAGTGCCTATATGCTAATAGGCCGTTTGGAAATCTTCACCATCCTCTTCCTCTTCATGCCCAGCTTCTGGAAGGAAAGGAAGTGACGAGGGAACAGTTCATAGTGCATAGTTCATAGTGCATAGTGCATCCGCAACCCATAAAACGAGCGTTTACCCCTTTGTTTTTGAACCTAGAGGTAACCCGGCGGTACTCCCTGGGTACTTTTGCCTGTGTTTGTATTCCGTATCGTTGTGAGAGAAAGGCCGTGTTGCTTTACTAGGGTATAATGTTTGCAGCCTCCGGAGTCTGCACGTGCTAACCCTAGGAGTCTACACGTGTAGGCTCGGGGAGGTAACAAATGAAAGCCCTGGGAACCCTCTTTTAGTGGTCCTTTACTCCTCCTTAGGTGTTCCATTACTTTCCTTTGTAGCAAGGGGGTAGGAAGGGAGTAGCAAGGGAGTAGCAAGGGGGTAGCAAGGGAGTAGCAAGGGGCATGGTAGACAGCCCGGAGCTGACTGTCCGTTTAGTTCGGCCTGATCGCCAGTCAGGTCGGAGTAGATGAAAAACACAAAGGGGATATATGCCAGAACGATTTTTGATGCGGCAACATCTTTTTAAGAAAATTTAAAGGGAGAGATTCTATAGTTTTTAGAGGAACATTCGTATCTTTGTACGATAAATCTAAAAGATTTGGTATTAGTAAAGATATGAAAAAGATTCTTCTTGTTGCATTAATCCTAGCAACATCAGTATACGGCAAGGACTCTATTAGCATAGGTACGTTGGCAGATGGAACGGAATTCAAAGTAGAGAAACATTTCTATGGGAAGCACATTAATGGTTTTACCCCTGTGCAAGGGAAACCTCAGCTATGCATAAGGATTGGGGATAGGAAAGCTTCCGAACAGCAGGAATTAGGCCTCTATGATATTTCAGAGCACCGGATGAAGTGGACAACTGACGTAGACTTTTCCAAGGACTATTATATTGCTACGCGCCTGGGCGTTATATTATACAGCGATAAGAAGACATACTTCTTGAACGAAGAAGGAGATATATGCTGGGAGAAGAAAGGGTTCCAACCGTTTTATGCTGACGTGCGAGATAGCGTAGTGCTTGGTTATCCTTCAGCCAAATCCGACAAGCTAAATGGTATATCCATGAAAAAGGGAGAGTATCTGTGGATTGTCGATATTTCCCGGAAAGGCGGTTGGAGGGAAATGCTTTCGTTTGATAACGGGAATATGCTAATCTCTTCTGACAAGATTTTCAAACTGAATGCCCATACAGGAGAAATGTCCAGCTTTGATGTGGAAAACATTCACCAAAATAATAAGGGAGCATGGATAGCTGCATTAGGAAGTGCTATTGGAATTGGGCTTGCAATGGCGACTGGAACAGGTTTTGTCACTTACTACTCTCCGAATGGGGATTCAAACTTCTATCAGCTTAATTCCAACTTCTGTATTGATGATAACCATATTTACTATGCTGACCGCAGCAGCCTGTATTGTCTGGATTATAATCTGCATCCCATTTGGGAACAGGAACTACCCAAGAAAGCTTCTTTTTCATACCTTTATATTCAGAATGACACCCTTTTCTTTGAGAATACAGGGTATGGGAAAAACATATATGGTTATTACTATTGCGACACGAAGCCTTACGAAATGCGCTTTGACCGCAAAGACGGAACAGAACTCTCAGAGAGAAAGAATTTGAAGGATGAGGATTACCATGTAGATTGTTATATGAAAGAAGCGGACAAGCAATGCTTTACTCCTCGTAAAATGACTTATAAAGAGATGGGCAAACTGAAGAGGAAAAAAAGAAACGACGTTTACGAAACGTACCGAAAGCTATCCAAGACTCATAGTCTTATATTCTGTGACAAGGACTTTTACATTATTGACTTAGATGGCAATATTCTTCTACACTTCAGCGAACCTATCATACAGGCCGAGTTAGTTGACAATGTACTGGTGGGCTTAACAGACCAGAATGTCATTTTCCAGTTCGACCTAAGCTCGCTGAAAATATAATTCCTAAACAATCTGTTTAGTCGCAAAAAAGTGAACCCCGGAAGTCTTATCCAACTTTCGGGGTTCTCTTTAACTCAAGAGTGAGATAGTATTTAACTTTTATCTTTTCTCTTTTAATTTTTCTCTTACTTAATGTACTCTGCAAGGTCTGTCAGACGCATATCACCCTTACGCAGGAAGGTGTCATGCATGGCGAAGGCAGCAGCCAACTCATGATGTGTGTGTCCACCCTTCTTGGCAGCATATTTCAGGTAGTCCTGAAGCATGGGGCGATAGTCAGGATGTGCCACCTTGATAAGCTCCTCGGCCTTCTGCATATCGCTCTTGTGACGCAGGTCGGCTACACCGTACTCTGTGATGACAGCATCAATGTAGTGGTTGGTGTGGTCGATGTGACTGGCGAAGGGAACGATGCTGGAGATAGCACCACCCTTGGTAGTTGAACCACAGGTGAAGATAGAGAGGTAGGCAGATGTGGTGAAGTCGGCAGAACCGCCAATACCGTTCATCATCTTGGTACCACAGATCTTGGTAGAGTTAACATGGCCGTAGAGGTCGCACTCGATGGCTGTATTCAGAGCACAAACACCAATGCGTGAGATAACCTCGGGGCTGTTGCTGATCTCAGAAGGACGGAGCACCAGCTTGTCCTTGAAGAAGTCCATATTGGCATAGATATCCTTCAGGCACTCGTTGGTAACGGTCAGTGAGCAGGCAGAAGCACTTAGCACACGACCCTGCTTCATCAGACCAACAGGAGCATCCTGAAGCACCTCAGTATAGATGTGGAAGTCGGGAACCTCAGGGCACTGACCCAGGGCACCCAATACAGCATTGGCACCACTACCTACACCACTCTGCAAGTTGAGGAAGCTCTTGGGGATAAGACCTGACCTCAGGTTGTGAAGCAGGAAGTCGGCCACGTTCTGACCAATCTGAGTAGTAATGGGGTCGGCATCCTTGAAGGCACGAGCCTCATCGGGTACATCACACTCTATAACACCAACAATGCGGTCGGCATCTACCTCTACATAAGGCTTACCAATGCGGTCTGTTGCCTTGCAGATATTAATGGGCTTACGGAAGGGGTGATCCTCAATCTCGTAAACATCATGGATACCCTTACTATCGGCACTGTGGAAGGCATTCAGCTCGATGATGATACCATTCTTAGCCAAACGACAAACAGTGGGGCTGATACCACCGGCAGCTGTCAGATAGATGTGGCATTTGTTGCCCACCTTCTCTATGGCACAAGCCTCTATGATAGCCCAGTCAACATCACCCAGGTAACCCTGACGAATCTGGGTAGCCATGTTAGAGAGGTTGAGGTCGGAATAATGCAGTTCATTAAGATTTACATGCTTGCGGAAATCAGGATTGGTAGTATAGGGAGCACGGAAGTCAATAGCCTGCGCATTAGCCAAAGCACCATCGCAGCTCTGACCTGTGCTGGCACCTGTGAAGATGCTGATCTTGAAGGGACGACCGGCAGCATGCTCAGCCTCAGCCTTCTTTGCTATCTCTGCAGGAGTACACTTAGGAACACCAGCAGGCGTAAAACCACTCAGACCTATTGTCTGTCCGTTCTGGATAAGGGCTGCTGCCTCAGCAGCAGTAATCTTGTTGAATTCCATATTTCTATCTGCTTATTTTGTTAATATTTTCGAGCAAATTTTATTTTCGTGCAAAAATACAAATATTAATTGAGAATTGAGAATTGAGAATTGAGAATTTTGCTTAAATGTGATATAAATGGCGGGCATTTTCCCATATTTTCTTTCTTAATGTCACTTCGGAGATTCCCTTCAGCTGAGCTACCTCTTTATATAGAGGTTCTATGGGCGTAGCTATGTCGTCCGTCTCAAGGAACATCATTTCCAAGGGACATAGCATCAGACTCTCTTTATTATAGTGTAATCCAAAGGATACGTATATCCCAGCCGAGAGGAGCGACTGCAACTGCTGTGGCTTACCTCTGAAGCCATGCATAATCCAAGGCTGAAGGGGTTGCATCTCCTTGCGAATGCGCAGGATATCCTCCAAAGTCCTTACACAATGAATCACCAAGGGCTTTCCATTCTGTTCACTCTCCAGGACGTGCTTACGGAAAGCAGCCTCCTGTTCAGGCAGAGGAGTTTCCCATCTGCGGTCCATTCCGTATTCCTCGCAGCCTAATGATAACTCGTTTTCATAGACTGGGTGATGCGTATGAAAGTTGATGTAGGGGATTGTCATGGTACTGGGTCATATCCGGAACCGCCCCAAGGATGGCAGCGTAGGATTCTTCTGATGGCAAGATACATGCCCTTGATAGGCCCGTGTTTGCGTAGCGCCTCTATGGCATACTGGCTACATGTGGGAGTGAACCTACAGGAAGGGGGAGTAAGCGGCGAGATGAATTTCTGATAGAACCGTATGGGCAGTATCAGTATCTTGGCCAGAACCTCAGACAGAGGGCGGAGTATCTGTAACGGATTCATTAATCTTAGTTAGAAGGTTCTGCATCCTTTCCATCACCTTCTGGGTAGGGATTAGGTCATTACTGACCCATAGGAAAGCTATATTTAGACCTCCAGTTGTGGGTTTCAGGATATGTTTGTTCAGGCGATAGGCTTCACGCAACTGGCGCTTTATCCTGTTGCGCTTAACGGCACGTTTAAAAAAGCGTTTAGAGACAGAAACCATTATACGGGTTCCTGTCTCTTCAGTTTTCTGGAACACTACCCTTATGGGGTAGGCCATAATAGATTTGTTACTTCCCTCGAAGAGCTCCTCCAGAGCTTTACGGCTGCATAGACGTTCTTCTTTGGGTAGTGTAAAACGTTCTTTAATCGATTCCATTTACCTTCTTCACATACGCAGCAAGAGCAGAGGTGATGCTTGGGTATTCTGGTGAGGGGGCTCCGAAGTCAAGACGAAGACCGGCATCCTGAACAGCTTTTGCGGTAGCAGGACCAAATGTACCAATGGAAATCTTGTCTTGCTTGAAGTTGGGGAAGTTCTTCAGCAGGGCCTGAATACCGCTGGGGCTGAAGAAAATCAGCAGGTCATAATCAAAGGGCTCACCTTCCTGGAAGTCGTTACTTACAGTACGGTACATGATACCTTCTGAGTGAACAAGCTTCTTGGCATCGAGCATCTCACCGAACTGGCTGGTATGAACATCGCTGGTAGGGATGAAATACTTCTCAGTCTTATGCTTAGCCATCAAGGGAACCAGGTCATCAATCTTACCTGTCTCACCAAAGAATATTTTGCGCTTGCGATACTGCACATACTTCTGAATATAGAGTGCAACGGTCTCCGTGATACAGAAATACTTCATATCCTCGGGAATGGCAACACGCATCTCCTTACACAGGGTAAAGAAATGGTCAATGGCGTGCCTTGAGGTGAAAACAACTGCCGTGTGGTCCAAAATAGAGATTTTCTGTGCACGGAATTCCTTTGGCGTAATACCTTGCACCTTAATAAAAGGGCGGAATACAATCTCCACATTCATACGCTCTGCAATGTCGTAATAAGGAGATCTTTCTGAAGAGGGCTTGGGCTGTGATACCAGTATCTTCTTTATCATAATTGTCCTAGAATTTTACTACCTATACGTTAGTCACTCTTTTCAGTGCCATAAAGACAGCCAGTAATGGCATGATTTCAAGGGTGCAAAAGTACACAATTAAATGCAAAGTGCCATAGATTTTAGGGAAAAAGATTAGAAAAGTTTTGTATAGATGTAAGATTTTGATAAGAAGTGCTATAATTAGGGTAATCCATAGCGGAATGTAAGGTGGAAGATTTAAATATATGGTAATAATTATAATTGGGAAAATCAGCAACGCCTCAACAGAAAACAGGAATAAATTGGATTTTTTCCAAACTCCAATTTTCTTTTTGTCAAAAAAAATCCAATTAACAAAACTCGACAATATCTTCTTTAAGATAAAATATGCAACCCAAACGCCCATATATAAACCTATCAGCAGATAAGGTGATTTCTGCCCCAAGAAGAGATGTTGCAGACTCTGCGTGTACATATAAACACCCAAACCACCCATGATACTTATTACCAGCATCAGCAACAAGGGGATGAATCGCTCTGAATTGTTGCTGACTTTCTCCTTTTTGGTGACGTTTTTGGAAGGGAAGAAGAATTCCTTTGCCTGTGCAACCACATAGGTTCTGATATTCTTCTGTGCCAGCACCAGAAGAACAAAGCACAACAGGACAGACACTGTTACCCAATCATCGCGCCACAACTGATAGGGTCTGAGTACGCCCTCAAATCCTATGTGACCCATCTTTACCTCAGGGTGCATCAGAGAATCACCCTGGAAGAAACCCAGATTCTCGTAGAAAGGAGCGGGAGTCTCTTCCTGAGTGGCAACGGTATCTGCTGCAAGGATGCTGATGGTATCACACGGGAGTTCTGTCATATGGCTGCAAATCTGCGTATGCTGGTATCCCAAAGGGGTGTTTCCAAAACCATTTTCAAGGCTTCCTCAGGAGTCTCGGCAACACGCCAAATGGCGGTATGCTGCTGACGCATGAAGTTCTGCTCGGCTGCTTGCTGCAGTGCCTGCAACAGGGAATCGTAGTACCCATTGGTATTCAGGATGACAATAGGCTTCAGGTAAAGACCCAGTTGCTTCCACGTGATGAGTTCCATCAGTTCCGCAAAGGTACCGCACCCGCCAGGCAGGATAATGGCAGCATCACTCAACTCTGCCATTTTCTGCTGACGAATATGCATATCAGGGGTCTCCACAATCTGTGTCATTCCCTGATGACACCAGCCTTCCTTTATCATAAAGGAGGGGATGATGCCTATAGCCTCACCTCCTGCCTCCATGCATCCGTCTGTTGAAGCCTGCATCAGTCCCATGCTACCGGCACCATTGACAACAGCTATACCCTGGGCAGCCATAAGCTGACCCAGTTTATAGGCATCACGGAAGTAGCAGTCGTCAATCTTTGTGCTACTGGAGCAATAGATACAGATGCGCTTTACTTCTGGCATATTCCAAAGGCTTCCTGAATCTTTTCTACATAATCCAGTTTCTCCCAAGTGAAGAGCTCTACTGTTATTTCTTTAGTCTCGCGGTACAGAGATTCGTAGCGCTTGGTAACAATCCTGGGCTCACGACCCATATGTCCGTAAGCGGCAGTCTCCTCATAGATGGGGTTACGGAGCTTCAAACGCTGCTCAATGGCATAGGGACGGAGGTCGAACAGCTCCTTAATCTTCTGGGCAATCTCACCATCGGTAAAGGGAACCTTGCTACGTCCATAGGTATCAACGTAGATGCTTACAGGCTCGGCAACGCCAATGGCATAGCTAATCTGAACCAGCATCTCGTCAGCAACACCGGCAGCCACCATGTTCTTGGCAATATGACGGGCAGCGTAGGCTGCTGAACGGTCCACCTTAGAGGGGTCTTTACCACTGAAAGCACCACCACCATGGGCGCCTTTACCTCCATAGGTATCAACAATAATCTTTCTTCCGGTCAGACCGGTATCTCCGTGAGGACCACCGATGACAAACTTACCCGTTGGGTTCACGTGATAGGTAATCTGGCTGTTGAAGAGGTTGCGGATGTTCTGGTTCTTGATGCTCTCCAGCACACGGGGAATCAGAATCTCCTTTACATCCTTGGCGATACGCTGCTGCATAGCCTCATCCGTATCGAATTCATCGTGCTGGGTACTGATAACAATAGTGTCAATGCGCTGAGGGATACCCTCATCGCTATATTCAATAGTAACCTGGCTCTTGGCATCAGGACGGAGGTAGGTCATTACCTTTCCTTCCCTGCGGATAACAGCCAGTTCCATTAGCAAACGGTGTGCAAGGTCAAGACTCAATGGCATGTAGTTGTCCGTCTCATTGGTAGCATAACCGAACATCATACCCTGGTCACCAGCACCCTGATTCTCAGGGTCAGTACGTTCCACACCTCGGTTGATGTCGGCACTCTGCTCGTGAATGGCACTCAGGACACCACAGCTGTTACCTTCAAACATGTACTCGCTCTTGGTATAGCCAATACGGTTAATCACTTCGCGGGCAATACGCTGAAGGTCGACGTATGCCTCGGTTTTAATCTCACCGGCCATAATAACCTGACCAGTGGTAACAAGTGTCTCACAGGCAACCTTCGACTGAGGGTCGAAAGCCAACAGTTTGTCCAGTACGGCATCACTGATTTGATCGGCCACTTTATCAGGATGGCCTTCAGAAACTGATTCGGATGTAAATAAGTATCCCATAATACATTTAATATATATAATTAATAATGTATGGGGAGAGAAATCGGGCAGAAATGCATGAGAAACACCTAGTTAGCTTCTCTTTTTAGCATTTTTTACTGTGGTTGCAAGCAGCCCAAATCTATCCACATTTAGTTTTCGGGTGCAAAATTACAAAAAAACATTGAACATTGAACATTGAACATTGAACATTTTTTCTTTATCATATCAGAATAACAGGCTCAAGAACATAATAGGCCTGTTCGCGAAGCCCTCAATGTTCAATGCTCAAGGTTCCATAATCTCCCTCAGGGGGATCATGACAAAGTCACGTTCCTGCATATGAGGATGCGGAAGGATCAAGTCTTTTTCATTGACTTGCAGATCATCATAGAGCAGCAGGTCCAAGTCTATGGGACGGTCATGATACTTACCGTCCGTACTCTTCTGAGTTCTACCCAGGAGGCGTTCAATCTTTTGGGTCTCCCTTAGGCATTGCATAGGCGTGAGTTCAGTCTCAACCAGACAGGCAGCATTCAGGAAGGTGTTCTCGCTCTGGAATCCCCAAGGCTCCGTCTCTATGAAACTGGAGGTACGCAACACCGAGCCAATGCGCTCGTTGATGAGTTCAATGGCTCGGCGTAGCAACTCTTCCCTATTGCCCAGGTTAGAACCTAAGCTTATATAGAGTTTATGCATTAATCCTGCAGAATTAGCATGGCATCTCCGTAGGTACCGAAACGATAGCGATTCTCGGGATCGTTCTCGTTGTACTTCAGCGCCTCCTTATAGGCCATCATAACCAAATCATATCCACCATAGGCACAGGTAAGCATCAGCAAGGTGCTGTAGGGCAGGTAGAAGTTGGCAATCATAGCGTCAGCCAATGTGAAATCGTATGGAGGGAAGATGAACTTGTTGGTCCAACCGTCATACTCCTTCAGCTTGCCATCTGCACTGACAGCAGACTCCAGCACACGCTGTACAGTTGTACCAACGGCAACAATCTTACGCCCCTCAGCCTTGGCAGTGTTGATAATGTCACAAGCCTTGGCATCTACGTGCATCTCCTCGCTGTCCATCTTGTGCTTGGTAAGATCTTCTACGTCAATCTCGCGGAAGTTACCCAAACCACAATGCAGGGTAACATAGGCAAAGTCAATGCCCTTAATCTCCATCATCTTCATCAGCTGGGGAGAGAAATGCAGACCTGCTGTAGGAGCAGTAACAGCACCCTCCTTCTGGGCAAAGATACACTGGAAGTTCTCCAAGTCCTCCTTTGTTGTAGGACGCTTAATGATATGCTTGGGTATGGGAGCCTCTCCTAATGCATAGAGGGCACGCTTGAATTCCTCGTGAGGACCATCGTACAGGAAGCGCAGTGTACGTCCACGGCTGGTGGTATTGTCAATTACCTCAGCCACCATAGACTCATCCTGTCCAAAGTAGAGCTTATTACCGATACGAATCTTACGGGCGGGGTCAACAAGAACGTCCCACAGACGCATCTCCTTGTTCAGCTCACGGAGCAGGAATACCTCAATTCTGGCACCTGTCTTCTCCTTGTTGCCATACAGACGTGCAGGAAACACCTTTGTATCATTGAAGACAAAGACGTCCTTCTCGTCGAAGAATTCCAGCACATCACGGAATGATTTACGATGCTCAATGTATTTACTTTTGGCATGTACCACCATCAGGCGACAGTCGTCGCGGAAGGGAGTAGGTTCTTGTGCAATTCTCTCGTCGGTTAGTTTGTACTTGAATTGTGATAGCTTCATGAGATTATTTCGTTTTCGTTCTTTTAATATCGTTATCTGACTCTGTTTCTTTCTCTATTTCCTGATTTTCCAACCACCTGGGAAAGTCCTCCACATCCATGCAATCCTCCACTCTTATATCCCCTACCCTGGTTCTGCGCAAGGCTATCAGATGAGCACCGCTCTGCAAGGCTTCTCCGATGTCTCTTGCCAAGGCCCTGATGTATGTGCCCTTGCTGCATACAACCCGGATGGTCATCTGCATGGTCTCAGGGTTGAAGTCCTGCAGTTCTATTTCATCAATGACCAGTATCTTGGCTTTCAGCTGTACGTCTTTTCCTTTGCGAGCCAAGTCGTAGGCCCTGTGTCCGTCTACCTTACAGGCCGAGAAAGCTGGCGGCACCTGTTCTATCCTCCCCAGAAAATGTGTGAGCACCTCTTCTATCAGCTCTTTTGTGATGTGCGCTGTAGGGAAGGTAGCATCAACGGCAGTCTCCAAGTCGAATGAAGGGGTTGTTGCTCCCAGCTGCAGTGTTGCCACATATTCCTTGGTATGAGCCTGCAGCTCATCAATGCGCTTGGTAGCCTTACCTGTGCATATAGTCACAACTCCCGTTGCCAGAGGGTCCAATGTTCCTGCATGTCCCACCTTCAGCTTACGCACTCCTATCTTGTGGCACAAGGCACTACGTACCTTGGCAACCAGATTGAAGCTGGTCCAGTAGAGCGGCTTGTCGAAGTATAGTATCTCTCCAGCTTGGAAGTTCATTCTTTGAGACTTTAGGCTTTAGACCTTAGACTTTAGTTAATTCTCAATTGGCGCAGAGCGCCCTCAATTTTCAATTCTCAATTATCCAAATATCAGCACCAATGTTCCTGCTATAGCGCAGTAGACACCAAAGTAGATAAGCTTACACTTCTTAACTATGGATATCATCCACTTGCAGGCAAAGCAACCAGACACAAACGCTGCCAGGAATCCTATTACCAAAGCAGTGGCCGGTATGGATGAAGCTGCTCCGTGTTCTGCCAAATACTCTGCGCTGGGCGAAATAAAGTGCTTCAGATCCAACAGGGCTTCTCCCAAAATAGGAGGAATCACCATCAGGAAGGAGAACTGAGCCAACTTCTCTTTTTTGTTGCCCAACAACAAGCCTGTAGCTATGGTGCTACCACTTCTGCTTAAGCCGGGAAGAACAGCCACGGCCTGTGCAATACCTATGATAAAGGAATGCAAGGGCGAGATATTCTCTTTCTCATTGGCCTTATAGAAATGGGTAAGGGTCAGAAGACATGCTGTTATCAGCAGACAGACACCCACTACCATAGTACGTACATGCTCATTGGCATAGAGGGATTCTATGCTATCCTTGAAACACAAGCCCACAACACCCACAGGTATCATAGAGACGATGATGTTAAGGGCGTACTTGGTCTCATCGTTCCACTCGAACTTGAACAGGCCCTTCAGTATCCATGATACTTCCTTCATCAGTATAACCAATGTAGCCATCACTGTGGCAACGTGTACCAAAACATCAAACTGCAGGCCACCAGCTTCGGGGTCGATACCCAAAAGCATCTTACCTATCTCCAGATGTCCGCTACTGCTTACGGGAAGATATTCTGTCAGACCCTGAATGAGCCCCAACAGTAATGCTTGAAGATCACTCATATCTATTAATCCTTCTTACATTCAACTTTCTTCTCACTCTTGGACTTGTACATGATGGCTATCATGATGAAGATAAAACCAGCCAAGCTAACCAGCGGAGCGACTTTAATTCTACGGGCGCTGAAAATATCAGCATTGAAAACGCCTTCGTAGCTTCCTTCACCAGCCATCAGAATCAGGCCAATGATGACAATGGCCATTCCTATGGCCAAAAGAATGTAGTTTGCCTTTGTAAATGCGAAATTACCCATATTTCTTTTTTATTCAAAATTCAAAATTCAAAAATTATAATACTCCTTTGGGGGACTTTTAGTATAGCTTTTCAGCCTTTATATACAACTGTCTGGTTACAGAAACGTATGTACAAACGATTGTAATGAGGAGCCCCACAGCCAAGACGCTTCCTGCCATAATCAGTATGTTCTGCTGAGTTACATACAGCAGGATAGCCTCATCGTAATTGGCCGCCCACATGATAAGTCCGAACAGAACACCATCAGCTATAATGGCAGATGCCAGTCCTATCCAGAAACTGCTAATCAGGAAGGGCCTGCGGATGTAACTCCACTTGGCACCCACCAACTTCATTGTATGAATAATGAACCTGTGGTTATAAACGTTCAGCTTAACAGTAGAGTTTATCAGGCTCAAAGATACTATGACAAGCAAAGCTGCTATACCCAAGAGTATCAGAGAGGCACGCGTCAGGTTGTGGTTCAGATTCTCCACCAGATCCTTTTGGTAGTACACCTCGCTCACATGCTTTGTCTCCTTCAGTTCTTTCTCTATCCATAGCAGGCTGTCGTTGTTAGAGTAGTCAGCCTTCATGCTTACCTCCATGGATATAGAGAAAGGGTTGGCCTCCAGGAATTCAGAGGGATCCATGCCCATACTCTCAACATGCTCCTTCAGCGCCTGCTCCTTGCTTACATATTCTATGCTCTTGACATAGGTCTTGGCACAGAGTTTCTTCTGCAATGTCTGCGCCTCTTCAGTAGGTGTATCTTCCTGTAACACCACTGTTACCACCAGATTCTCCTTTACTGAATTGCCTATCACGTTGGCTGTAAGCATCAACAGTACCACCATACCCAATAGTATCAGCACCATGGTAGTACTGATGGTATTGGTGAATGCCTGCATTCGCCAGGATGATGTTTTCTTCTTTCTGTTTCTCACTTTACTAAAGTCTAATATCTAACGTCTAGAGTCTAACAACTCCCTTGAGGGTAGCACTGCTACTTTCTGTTATTGTCACACGCACCGTCTCTCCTATATGGTGCTGTCCACGGTCTATGATAACCACTTTGTTCTGACCGGTACGACCAAACAGCTGATCCTTGCTGCGCTTGCTTACGCCTTCCAACAGCACATCAAATTCCTTGCCTATGCAACGCTTGTTGCTCTCGGCCGAGAGTTCATTCTGTAGGGCAATGAGTTCGTTCAGCCTGCGCACCTTTACGTCCTCTGGTATATCATCAGGCAGATGCTTGCTGGCATAAGTACCGGGGCGCTCGCTGTATTTGAACATGAAGGCACTGTCATAGGCGCATTCCTTCATTAGGCTCAGACTCAACTGGTGGTCTTCCTCTGTCTCACTGCTATATCCCACAAAGATATCCGTGCTGATAGCACAGTCGGGAATAATCCTACGGATTGCTGCCACACGATCCAGATACCATTCACGGGTGTACTTACGGTTCATCAGTTTCAGAATGCGGTTGCTTCCGCTCTGAACCGGCAGATGAATGTGGTGGCAGATATTGGGTTCCTCTGCTATTACACGCAAGGTCTCATCGCTCATATCCTTAGGGTGAGAAGTGGTAAACCTTACCCTCATCTCAGGAACGGCACGGGCAACGCGTCTGAGTAACTCCGGAAAAGAAGCCCCCTCCTGGCTCCCCCTTTGGGGGAGTGTTTCATCACTATTATTAAATGATTCTGGATTTGGGGTACTCCCCCAAAGGGGGAGCGGAGAGGGGGCCTTATATGAATTCACATTCTGCCCCAACAAAGTTACCTCCTTGAAGCCTCTGTCACGTAGATCGCGACATTCACGCAGGATGCTTTCCACATCCCTGCTTCTCTCACGACCTCTGGTATAAGGTACAATGCAGTAATGGCAGAAGTTGTTGCAACCACGCATAATGGTCACAAAACCTCCTATATGGGTTCCGCAAATACGTTGGGGGATAATATCCTTGTAGGTTTCTGTGGTAGAAAGTTCTACGTTGATAGCCTTGTGTCCGCACTCCACCTGAGCAATCAGGTCGGGCAAAGACATATAGGCATCCGGACCTACCACTATATCAGCGTGATGCTTCTCTATCAACTCATCCTTTACGCGTTCTGCCATACAGCCTAACACGCCTATGATGATACGCCTTCCTTTCTTCTGCAAGCTATACAGGAATTCCAGCCGACTGATAATCTTCTGTTCGGCATTGTCTCTAACGGAACAAGTATTCAGGAAAACTGCATCAGCCTCATCCATATTTTCCGTCAGTTCATAGCCTGCCATACCCATCACGCTGGCTACAACTTCACTATCGGCTACATTCATTTGGCAGCCGTATGTCTCTATCAGTAATTTCTTCATTTAAAACCGAAAGCGCATTTCGCGCTGCAAAGGTACTGCTTTTTCGCCACATTTCGCTTGTTTTTCTTCAGAAATGCCTTTCCATTCGCCATAATTAAGTTAAAAAGTGTGAATTTAATATGTTTTTCATGGTTATATACTTGTCTGTTTGCTTAATTATCCCTTATTTTGCATTACATTAGATTTTTTCATAGTTAAGGTTTAGTTTTAAGAAGTAAGGGAGCTGTGAAGTCCCCTTACTTTTGTTTTATCCCCTTCTTTCATTTGGTTATTAACTCACTTCATTGTATCTTTGTAACCAGAAACGTAATCAAATGAAAACAATGAAAAGATATGTTGTAGGATTGGGAGAAGTCTTATGGGATGTACTTCCTGAAGGTAAGAAACTAGGTGGAGCACCTGCCAACTTTGCTTATCATGCCGGGCAGTTCCTTGGTATGGATAATACTATAGCCGTCAGTGCCTTGGGCGATGACCCTCTGGCAGAAGAGACTGTTGAAGCATTGAAGCAACACCAATTGAACTACTTATTGCCTCGTGTTCCATATCCCACAGGAACCGTTCAGGTGACACTTGACGGACAAGGAATCCCCTCTTATGAAATAAAGGAAAATGTTGCCTGGGACAATATTCCCTTCAATGATGATATTGCCGACATTGCCCGCAACTGTCAGGCTGTATGCTTTGGCTCTCTGGCTCAGCGTAATAGTGTCAGTCGCACTACCATCCATCAGTTCCTGGATGCTACGCCTGCCAATTGTCTGAAGGTCTTCGACATCAACTTGCGCCAGCATTTCTACAACAAAGAGATTATTCAAGATAGCATCCGCCATTGTAACATCCTTAAGATTAATGATGAGGAACTGGAACTTGTTGGACAACTGTTCGGATACCCTGATCTGGATTTTGAGAATAAATGCTGGCTTATCCTGGGCAAATACAATCTGGATATGTTAGTGCTTACCTGTGGCACAAACGGCTCTTATGTCTTTACCCCCGGCAATGTCTCGTTTCAGTCGACTCCTAAGGTGCAGGTGGCAGATACCGTGGGAGCAGGCGATTCCTTCACAGGCTCCTTTGTAGCCTCTATTCTGAAAGGAAAGAATGTTGCTGAGGCCCACGGCATAGCTGTTCAGGTAAGTGCTTATGTATGTACGCAGAATGGTGCTATGCCTCCACTTCCTGTTAAAACACTATTCTAACCTGAAGCGAAACATCGTTTTTCCAGGAACTGAAGATAGTTTGATGACCGGAACTAATCTCTGTGCGGTCGAAGTACTTGCAGAGTGCATACTTGCCTTCTAACATCCAATGCTTGTTGCGACTTGTCCATCTGGCAGCAAGGACACTATGAATACCCTTGCCGAAGTATTGACCAGAGGAAACGCTACTGTAGAGCGAAGGCTCATACAGGTAGATGCGGCAATTGTAATCATCAGTATTAAAATAGGCCGCCATCAATGCCAGACGGATGTTGGGTTTGGGAATGTTGCAACTGGCCGTCTGTTGCAGGCTCCATCCTGTGCTACCCAGTACTGTATGCAGCCAACCTGTTGTCTGTAGCTTCCAGATAGAGGAAGGTGTGCAGGTCCATTGCATCTTGGCACGATGATGAGGTTCCATTATGTCTGCCTGTTCCTTACGTTTCAACTGGTATCGCACCTCCAGCGTGTTGTGGGTGTTCAACTTATGTATGGCCTGTAACATGAACTCCTGACCTGTGCTGGCGCGAGTCATGCGATAGCGTGGCCAAGGGTTATGGAAGAAATCCACATAGCAGATAAACTGCCAACGTTGCCAGGGTTGCGCTTTCAGATGCAGCAACACACCACTCTCGTTCTGTACAGAAGAGTTCTCTGCAAAGGCTCCGCTTAGGAAAGAATAATACTTGTAGCCATAGAAACGCTGAACGGCAGAGAGCGTGTAGCGTTTGCTGATAATCCATTGCATGCGGTTCAGGGTTCCAATGCCACCCTTCTCTGTGCTGTAAGCCGTTTCGCCTGCCAGAGAGAGACGGTATTTGCTGTAGCCGTAGTAAAGGCTCCCTACTCCGAAGTTCTGCCCCTTGGGGTAGTAAAGCCGATAGGTGGCTGTGCCAGGATTCATTACCTTATCAAAGTGCATATAGTAACCTGTGGCACCTAAGTGGAACCCTTTGTCCTGCCAAGCCAACCCACCACCAGCTGTAGTAGCCGTAGCGCTATTCTTGTTCTTCTGTTCCGATGTTGTCCTGTGGTAGCCCGATGTCTGCAAGGTCTGAATCTCCCCATCCTTATTTATGGTTGCATCTTTTTGTCTGTAGGAGGCGAAAGTGGTCAGTTCCCACTTTTTCCCAAGTCTCAGGGTAGCAGCAGCTCCTCTCAAGAAGTTGATCTCATCAGTACTGCTGAGGGGTTTGATGCCTGACTGCATCTTACTAGCAGGAGCTGATTTGCTAAACCAATTGCTTCCGCCCAGGGCTACTCCCTCACCCAAACCAATGCGATAATCACCCACTACGGCAGTCTTTAGGATACCTACATCCTTCAATTGGGCAAAGCCGCTATAGAAATCAAAATAACGCTCGCCTGGATCCTTCTCCGTATGGAAACCTGCACGGAAGTGTTTGCTGTTGCCCACCTCGTATCTGATGCGTTGATAGAGCGGATTGCCAGCATAGCCGTTGGTGGCGCTATAGCCTTTTCTTTTATAAAAGGGGATATCTATTCTGGTAGAGAAATCATTCTTGAGATGACTGAAAAGTCCCTCCTTCTCCTTCTTTTCTGCTTCTCCGGCATAAACAAACAGATGCAGCCAACGATAGGTTTGTGCATCTATGAGAGGCAACAACAGCAGTTCGCCCAATGTCTGCATCTGTCCGTGCAGATAGATATAGGCATGAATGGATTCTATCTGTTGTTCATTTAGGAAAGGTATCTGCTGAAAATCCTCTATGCTGGTAGTATTGATGTTCAGAGGATGTTCGTGCAGAAGCTTCAGTTCCTCCAGGTACACCAGTCGTTCCTCCTCATCTAGAAGCGTTTCATCGTCAGCAGCATATTCCTGTACAAAGTCATCCCAGGAATACTGACTCTGAGCACTTGCGGATATGGTAAGGCAGCAGAGGGCCAAAAGAATGATACATCGTTTCATGCTGACAAAGGATGAATCTTAGTTAGAAACCCTGCTGTTTCATCCAAAGTTCCAGTAAAGGATCAGAAATGAAATAGGTACGCTCACGTTTGGAAATTAGATCGTATTCCAATAATCTCTTTTCTGCTGATTGAACGGCACTGGCCGAACGAAGACGATGTTTCTTTATAAAAGCAGAAGATGTAATACGCTCAGCTTTCCCTTCGTGATGGATTGCATAGAGAAGTTCTTTTTGCTGCTCTGAGATATACGCCATTTGTTCACGTAGGCGTGTGGCGTTTTCAGATACAAACTGTTCTATAAGTTGCTGTGCCAAATCTAAAGTGCAAGTCTCTCCCTGTCCAATCGCAGCATAGGCATCATGCATAATTCGTTGAACATAGAGTGTTACCCCACAGAAACTTTTATATACCATTTCTATGGTTTCTGCATCTATTTTCTTTGTGGCTTTATGGAAATGATGTCGTACAAAGTCTGTATATACAGGAAGAGAAATAGGATCTAACTGAATAGACGTAGCACTCTGGAAAAACGGGCGATTAGAAGCATAGAACATTTCAGACATTACGCGTCGTTCACTGCCTGCAAAAATAAAGTTGGCATTTGTCAGCCGCTGGATATGCGACCGTAATAGTGCCTCAACGTTCTTCTCTGGATAATAGATTATCTGCTGAAACTCGTCAATAGCAATAATGCAGCGACGATCGGCCTGCTCCAGATAATTAAAAATCTCCTCTAACGTATATTCCGGAACAGAAATATCGCCAATTTTTATATCAAATGTAGGTGTTCCCTGAACGGAATCGTAACCAAAACTGGCACTCAAGGAACGCATAGTAGCTGCAAATAATTTCAAAAGTCGGTCACTACGACTGGCTACTTTCCGATAGACACCTGCTCCTAATTCCAGAATAAACTCACGCAAAGAAGATGTATGCAGGATGTCTATATTAATAGTTATGTATTTCTCAGAGATATCTGGTTGGTCAAAACAATGATTAATAAGCCCCGTCTTACCAACGCGTCGCGGAGACACTAACACAACATTCTCTTGATTCTGAATGCACCGTGTGAGGCGCTTCAATTCATCTTGACGGTCACAGAAATAGGGTGCAGGAATCTTGCCTGCAATGATGAAGGGATTAATTTCCATATCATTTCTTTTAAATTGCTGTGGCAAAGATATGGATTCTTCATTATTATGCCAATAAAATTATGCTAAAAGAATTATGCTAAAAGAATAATTAACATAATTTTACACCATTCCACTTAAATCTGAATTGTCTTTCCAAAACGATATCTCAGTTTCTGGTTCCATTGCATTGTAACGGTTTTGGCAGGCTTAATGCCAATAGCATGCGTTAACACATCATAGTTGGCATAGACGTCCTGTGAGATGCTTAAGACCAACTTATTATCGCGAATAAGCCACAATGACACCTCATCAGAACCATATTGACCAGGCGTAAAGACTTCCAAAGCATAATCGAAGTCCCTAAGCGAATAGCATCTCACTTTCCAAGGGCATAGCAAACTACGTATCTCTATGTTTCCACGCCAAATGGTGAGTCGTCTGCCGGCATATAGGGTATATATGAGAAGTAAGAGAAAAAACAGCCCAGGCACATATGCGAAGCAACAGGTTCTTAAAGTTACCTGTCCATCAAAAATATATTCAAAAATAGGCGCAGAAACAAGAAATAGCATCAAAATAAGACTAAAAAAAACACCCGCAAGAAGCTTCTTTGTAAGCACAGAATCAACAGCACGATTGTCGTCTGTACCCCATTCCTTCGTACCTACTACAGACAGAAGGCTTTTCAACTCTTCATAATTCTCGTATTCCTTTGAAGAGAAGGATACTATACGTTTTCCCTGACTCAACAAATAGAAGCCCTCTCTTGCTTCATTTTGCTCAATTACATAAAAATCGAACTCTGCAAAACGATAAAATCTTTTCAGGAAAGGAAAGCAAATACGCCTCACTTCAAACCCCTGATCAACTACCGTTATTACCTTCAGTCGAATAGCCCAGATCAATAGGGCAACGACTTCTGCAATACTTACCACGATGAGCGATATAATAATCTCGCGTTTGCGAGCAAACGTCAGATGACTACCTACAAGCATAAGTGCAGCAACCAAGAACGTAACCAGATTTCCCTTGATTCCCTTAGAGTCAAATTTTGAGGTAACAACCATATTATTTTTAATTTTTGACCACAAAGATATAACAAAGAATAATATCCCGTCTCCCTGATTGCTAATTTTATTTAAATATTTGAAGCGATTAGGAGACAATGCAATTATTTAGCGTACTTTGGGGAGGTTCTAAATTAGTTCCTTTTCCTCTTCTCGTCAGAAACCTTTTCTCCCTTAGGGACAAAACATGGGAATCCTAAGGAGAAAAGAGTTTAATACGCCTAACAAAACTATTTTCAAGGCTTGAAAATATATTTTCATGGTTTGGTTATTTATTTTCAAGGCTTGGTTATAAATTTTCAAAGCTTGAAAATAGTTTTTCCCTTAGAGTTTCATATCTTTTTATCGCGTATAGGAATGTTTTATCCTTAGGGAAAAGAATTTATGGCACAAAAAAGTCTCCATTGAGAGGAGACTTAGAACACTGGCGTTACGGTATAGCCTTTTCTGCGAAGCATCGCTATTAAGCCAATGTCGCCCATCAGATGTTTGCAACCGACGGCTATCAGGCAGGGACGCTGGGCAATGTTTTCTCGGATAATAGGAATCCATGCCTCGTTTCTTTCCTTCAGAAGATGCTGGTTTTCGTATTCTCTCGATTCTTCAAGGGCCTTATATGTTTGATCTCCTATCTTTTTCTTCATTTCATTCTGCCCTTCCTGTAAACACCTGCTGAAATAACAAGTATCATTGACAAGATAGTTTTTATATGATGTATTGCCTTGAAACAGGCTGTCGTTGTTGCAGATTTTTGAAAAAGCATAAACAAGATTCACCTGATTCTTCATAGACATTGTATCCAGGCTGGATGTATTCATGTACTTTGACAATACTTTAGAAAATCCAAAAGCACTAGATTCAAGACCTCCCACCTCTTTTCCTCTTTTCAGAAACTCTTCTCGCATGGCGCCATCAACCGTCCTGACGTTTTTTCTTGGCATTGTAAAAAAATATAAGCTCAATCGCATACTCCAGTAGCTTGGATTTTTCTTCCAATATTCAGGATCCTTCATCTTGTATGTCATAAACGAATGAAATTCATTAAAGTGGGATAGACTGTCGAAGAAAGGTTTGTAATACACCCCTTCTGGCATCATGGACTCAGGCCCAGGGTTCTTGAGTTTATCCATCATCTCCTTGAATTTCTCCATATCTTCCTTGTTTAATTCGGCCTTCAGTTTCTGGTTGTCAGAAACTTCAAGGAAAAGAGTTTCCGCCTGATTCACAGCGTCAGCAAGGCCATAGATGCTGCCATAAATCTCTTCATTGGTAAAATTGTGTCCTTCTCCATGACAAGTACCAAACAGATAAGATTTCTGGGCAAGCCCATTACCACTGATTTCCCATAGCCAACCGGGATTTACCTTGGATTTCTCTTGTGCCCAACACGTCAGATTCACGAGTGCCAGCAATGCAATAAGGATGTTTCTTTTCATAGTTCTTTGAGTTATTTTTCACCACTTCGTGAATTCTACTTGGGGGAAGCGCTTCTTTATAGCTTCTTTCTTTTCCTCCGATATTTTGCCGCAGATGCTGAATTTGTCTATGGTTATTTTATCCATCCATTCGGGCAACTCAACATCTTCTGTCGTGAATTCCAACTTCAGGCTCTTTATATGCTTAATCCAGCTGAGAGCCTGGGGCACTTGCTGTACACGAAGGTCTATCATACCGTTCTCATTGGCAGCACTAAGTTTGTTAAAGACATCCTGATCACTCTCAGCCTTGCGTACCAGCCATCCAATCTTAGGGATTATGGTATTCTTGACGGTATCCTCTATGGCTCCAACGAAACCTGCCCAGAGTTCCATATCTGTCTCTTCCTTAATATCACCTGTTGTAGGGTCTATACCGCAGCGCTTAAATCCTACACGCACATATTCGGCAGGCATATCTTGTGTATGATAGATATTATCAAGTGTCTTGCCGTTCTCATCTGGGAATAGCTTCAAGAACCACCCATCCAGTTTGGTTGGTGTCTTAAAGCTGCAGCCACCGCCTTCCAGTTCATAAACGGACCGCTTCTTTACAATGTCTTTCCAGAACTTAACATTGGGTTGTCCCTTGGCGGTAAGGATGAATTCCGTCAGTATCGGCTCCAGGCTATTTGTCCATTTTGCTAATTTGCCCACACCCAGTTTAAGGGTCTTGTCCAGCACCTTCTGCCAGTCCTCGGGCGTTCCCCTCAGCGTAATGTGGGGGATACCGCAGGCTCCATAATATTCTTTATACTGGAAGTATGTCTTCACACTCTCCATCAGCGTAATCTGCGATGCTATGCGTTCTGCTGCCGTGGTTGTCGTGAAGTCGGCCGTTAGGGTCTGTGCAACATCATTCTTGGTATATTTGGCAATCTCTGCAGCAAAGTTGTTTACCAACTGAGGCCAATCGGTATTGCCGTCCGAATATATCACCAGATCCAACTTTCCCTCATGGTTCGCAAGCTGGTGGCGCATCTCCTCGGGGTGCGCATTCACGTATCGGGCAAAGCCTTGACTGATGGCCAGCCATATCATGTCAGGTGACAGCACCAAGCCTTTATGTTTCTCGTATGCGTGCTTGATACTTTGGTAGAAGGCATCCTTCCCCATATAATTCATACTCTTCTTGTTGGCAAAGCTAATAGCCAGAATGTTATGATAGTCCATTGAGATATTCTCCCCAGATACCCAATAATGGGCTATTTTTTCACCATCATAGATACTGGGATACTTATCCTCTATTGGCTCCAAATGCTTGTCTACCACAAAGGTGATGCTGTTCTTTGTACGACCAAGTACATTCTTGTTAATAGTATCCTGTGCCTGTCCCATCATTGCGATGGCTGCAAACAATGCGATAAGGATGTTTCTCTTCATACTATTCTTCATTAAATCACTTTTTTAAGCCATTAATCCACTCTGCGATGTCGCTGAGGACTTCGGGCGAGATGGTTTCCTCTATTTGGCGATATTCATTGGTGGCACCTGTGGTGCAATGCTGGAAAAGGTGGTTGAGCCCGGGATATTCCTTGATACGGTTTTTCTTCGACTTCAGCAAATTCCGTTCGATGCCAGGCAGGTTCAACGAGGAGATAACCTGCCAGTCGAGGTCGCCATTGAGGGCAAAGACGGGACATTTGGTCTTGCTGATGTTCTCGGACGGGTCATAGTCGATGAACCACCTTAGCCAAGGTCTCTTTTGAATCATTTCATTTTGACGGACTTTCTCTGCTGTTACATTGGCAGGCATACCCATAAGTTCCAATGCACGATTCTGTTGAGAAGCAGAGAGTGTGTCGCCCTTCACACCCGGTCCTGCCAAAGAGACGAGGAAGTCGGTCAGTCCTTGTGCTCCGAGTATGAAGCCGATAAGGCCGCCTTCGCTGTGTCCAATCACGCCGACTTTCCCGAAAGCCTTCCTGCTGCGCAGATATTCGAGTCCGGCTGCGGCATCTCTTGCGAAGTCCTCGGATGTGGCATTCCGTAAATCTCCTCCTTTGGAGGCACCAAAAGCGCGGTCGTCGTAGCGAAGTGAGGCAATGCCCTGACGGGCCAGATAGTCGGCGATAACGAGGAATGGCTTGTGGTCGTAGATTTCCTCGTCACGGTTCTCCTGCCCACTACCAGAGATGAACAGCACAACAGCGGGCTTTTTCTTCGCCTTCGGGTTATAGCCAACAGGCCAGCACAATGTTCCGGCCAATGTTGCGCTGTCCCTTTCGTTTCGGAACGAGACTTCTTCTGTCGTGTAGGGATAGGGTGGTTGCGGATGCTGTGGACGCTTTAGTTCTTCCAGCACAAGGGGAGCCGTGGAGCCCCTCTGCGAGAAAGTACCGTCGAGCTTGCCATCCTTCAGCCGGGCGCAATAAGTGATGCCCAGGGATTCAATCTTCACAGCCAGCGAGTCGTCCGTCAGACATTCCTTCTTGGCGGAAAGGCCCTGTACGGCATGGTCGGGGCAGTCCATTGTGACCTTTACGTAACCATCGGCCTGCTCCAGATTAAATACTATTGTCAGAGTCATAGGTCCTCCTTCAAGTTTGCCCGACCACGAGCCAACCAAGGCAGAAGTAGGATTAACCTGTGCCCAGCTAGTCATCGCGATGGCTGCAAGCAATGCAAAAAGAAGAGTCTTCTTCATTTTGTTTTTGTTGTTAGTGTGTGTGTAGTTTTTAAGTTCGTTGGATGCAAAGATAGAGATTATTCTTAGAAATACGGCAAGGCTATTCTTAAAAAAACAAAAATGCCTTACATTGTAGCCAAGGGGCGTTTTCACAGTTTCACAGTTTCACAGTTAAAATTTAAAGGGGGTACCCCTCGGAAGAGAGATAGATATACCTTATTATATCTATATAATTATAAATATATATTAATATATATAAACATATATTAACATTTGGCACGCATGTTTTCCTCGGGTTGGGGCTTAAAAAATAAACTGTGAAACTGTGAAACTGTGAAAAGCGACGTTATAGTGTCCTGATTTTTCGAAAAGCTTTGAGTGGTCGTAAAATACGCCGTTTTGCTGGTATTAATAGTAACACTTGCTACTATACTATGGCGCAAAAATTCCCTAGTGAGGCAGTAAATTTTCCCTCGTATAGGAAATTGCGGGGGCTTGTGTGCCCTCTGTGCGATGTAATGATTTTTCTTTGACGGAAAGTGTGAGGACAAAAAAATGTGCCTGACAATAGCGTCAGACACATCTCTTTAGGCTTATTAGAAAGATTGTTTTATTCTGTTATGATGGTCAGATTACCTGCTTTTAGCATATCGTTGTGGTTGATAAACCAACCTTTGAGGGGTTTGTTGCCACAAAGGATGCGGGTTATCTTCTCGCCATTTCCCTGACGCTGGATGGTAACGCTTCTGCCATCGCCCATCGTGAAACGGACCTTGGGGAAGAGGGGAACGGTGACGATGTACTCTGGGTCGGCAGGCGAATAGGTATAGAGGCCAATGGCATTCAGGACATACCACGAGGAAGTCTCGCCTGCATCGTCCATTCCTGCATAAGCCAGATGATCCTCGCCCATATCATAGTACTTGTCCATCAACTCATTGAGGATATGCTGGGTCTTCTCCTGCTTATCTATAAAATAATAGGTATAGGGAACGCTATGGTCGGGCTGGTTGCCATGACAATAGTTACCCATGAAGCCCGTCATGTTCCAAGCCTCGTAGCCTCGCCAAGGTTCTGTAAAGAGGCTGTCCAACTTAGCCTCTACAGCTGCTTTGTTAGGATAGAGGGCTACCATACCCTCTGGGTCATGAGGGGCAAAGAAGAGGCTCTGCCAAGCGTTGGCCTCACGATACATATAGGCATAATAGGGATAGTAGGGGTCAAAGTCCTTTATCCACTCGCCACTCTCTATTCGGCCTCGCCAGAAACCTGTGGAAGGGTCGAAGAGGTTCTTGTAGTTGCCAGAGCGTTGCATGAGCAGTTTGTAGTTCTTCTTGTCGCCCAAAACCTTGGCCACCTGAGCCACAGCATAGTCGTCATAGGCATATTCCTGCGTCTTGGTAACAGCTGCCTTGTACTCATCCTCGGTAGGCACATTGGTAGTATCCTTCTCAGCTATCCATCCACGCTGGATGTATTCCTCCAAGAAGGGACGACCACCTCTGCCAGGAACGGTAGCGTTCTTCAGCATCAACTTATAAGCCCTCTCCAAGGGGAAGTCCTGAATGCCTCTGCCCCACATGCCGCTAACCATCGTGCTGGCATGGTCGCCATGGAAGAAGGTAGGCATATAGCCGCCATGCTTCTCGCCCCTGTCGATGCAGGACTTCAGGATATCGCAAGCCACATCAGGCGTTATCATAGCCAAGAGCTGCAACTTGTTGCGATAAGTATCCCAGAAGGAGGGGTCGGTATAGTAGCGGAAGTCGCCCTTCACCACCTGATTACGGGCATCCAAATACTCACCATTGACATCGCTACGGAGCACAGGCCATAGGAAGGCACGATAGAGGGTGCTGTAGAGGAGGCCCTTCTGACGCTCGGTACCACCCTCCACCTGAATGTGCGAGAAAATCTTCTCCCAAGTCTCATCAGCAGCCTTGTAGACATCGGCAAAACCAATGTTAGCGGGCAGTTCTGCCTCCAAGTTCTCCTTGGCATTCTCTATGCTGACAAAGCTGAAACCTATCTTCAGCTCCAGAGGCTCGGCACCCTTGTTGTTCTGGAAATCCACCACGGCAATGGTCTGCTTCTTCTCTGTCAGCAGCTGAACGTCCTTGACAGGTAGATTGGCAGTAGCATAGAAGTACATGCGTCCGTGTCCGTCCTGAAAGCCCTGGAAGGCATTTGCGGCCGTAGCCTTCTCGATACGCCAACGACGGGGATGAGCATTGTTCTTGGTGATATCCACCAAAAGACGCTTCTCGTCCTGCGGACGGAATGTATATCTATGGTAGGCACAGCGCAAGGTGGTAGTCAGTTCAGCCTTTACATTGTATCGTTGCAGGAAAACACTATAGTAGCCAGGGTGTGCCTCTTCCTGCTCATGACTGAACCACGAGCAGTAGTTATAGGGATAGAACCGTCCTGTAACAGGCAGCATGGGGATGTGCAACTGGTCCCAATGTCCTTTGCTGGAGTGGGCAAAGCCATAGATCTGATGGTCCTCGTACTGATAGCCGCTACCACTATGATACATAGTAACGGGTGTACATTGCACCATAGCATTGGGAACGGAAGCACCAGGGAAAGTCTCAGCTCCCCAGGCACGCTTCACCTCAGTACGGGTATAGCCCAAATCCTCTGGTGTCCACAATGTAGCGGTACCAAGGAATGGGTTACAATATTTGGTAAGGTCAGCCCCATTTGCGGCAAGAGCCACAAATAAGAGAGCAACCCCTACCCTGACCCTCCCCGAGGGGAGGGAAAAATAGTTATTCTTTATATTCATTAAACAGTTATTAGACCCTCCCACGGCCCCTCCCGTAATGGAGGGAGAACCGGTAAGGAGTTATTAGTTAGTGTTAGCGAGCAAAGCGGAAGCAAATTGACTTTCCCCTTCGGGCCGTCGAGCTAAACCTTCTTCACTCTTCACTTACTTGTGGCTGGCTTCTTCGAGAAGATAGCTTTTATTCTCGCCATATCGAACTTAGAGGTACGATCATAGAAATAGATACCGTTCTGCTCCTGCTCTACGTCGGTAAGCTGGGTATAGCAGTAACCCCATACATTCTCAGAGATATTCATGAGGGCATCCACCTGTCCCTCCAGACGGGCATAGAACTCCTCCAAGGAATGAGGCGGTTCGCCATAACCCCAAGAGGCATTGCTGTTGCCAGTGGCCTTATCCTGACCCTTCACCCACTTGATGCCACCAAACTCATCCAGGATGTAAGGCATGGTAGGTTCTGTATAGCGAGGGTATTCGTAGCGGTTCACATCAGTAGGACGGTTGTAGCCGACATTGGTCCAATACAGGTCGATGGGTCCGTGAGGAACCTGGAACCACTTACCATCCTTGTAAATCTGCTCCTGCAGACGCTGAGGATTCTGCTCGTAGTTATGGGTTGAGTAGATATCCGTCTTGACATGCACACCACCACTGACATCATGGAAGGGACGAGTGGGGTCGAGCTGCTTAGTCAGATTATACAAATCAGTTACGAAGCGAGGGAACTGAACACGGTCGGGCCAAAACTCCTCGTTCATAGGTGTCCAGGTAACGATGCTGGGGTGGTTGCGGTCGCGAACAATCTCCTCTGTCCACTCAGCCGTGAAGTTACGAGCCACCTCAGGGTCATTGGCATTCATACCCCAAGAGGGAGCCTCGCCCCAAGTGATATAACCCAACTTGTCTGCCCAATAGTGGAAGCGCTCCTCGAAGACCTTCTGGTGCAGACGGGCACCATTGAAACCTGCCTGCATAGAGAGCTCAATATCATGCTTGAGAGCCTCATCAGAGGGAGCCGTCCAAATACCATCAGGATAGAACCCCTGGTCGAGAACCAGACGCTGGTAGAAGGGCTCATTATTGAGGTATGTCTTGTTGCCTACGCAATGGAATTTTCTCATGCCAATATAAGAAGATACCTTATCTATAATATTACCCTGAGCATCCTTTACTTCGTAGGTAAGGTCGTAGAGGAAGGGACTCTCAGGACTCCACAACTTAGGAGCCTTGACGGGCAGGATGATTGTTGAGGCATCCGTAGCATTGGCAGTCTTGCTGGCTACCACCTTCTTGCCATCCTTCAGGGTAACAGTAACGGTACCACCATCCTGAGCATAGAAGTGGGGGTGCACGATGACCTGCTTCTGGTCGATATCCGTGATGACCTGTGCATTCTTTAGGCCCTTGGGAGCAACGGGCTCCATCCAGACAGTCTGCCAGATACCTGTAGTACGGGTGTACATACACTCGAACTGGCTGTAGCGGACATTCTGCTTACCTGCCGACTGCTTCAGGGTACGGGTATCGCTGTAGGCATGCACTACCAAGTTGTGTGCCTTACCATCCTTCAGGAAACGGGTAACATCAACGGCAAAGCCTGTGCTGCCACCAAAGTGACGACCAGCCAACTTACCATCCACATAAACCTCTGAGTTGTAATAAACAGCCTGGAAGTTGAGCATAACATTACGTCCTGCCCAGTCAGCAGGCATCTGAATCTGGCGATGGTACCAGATATTGTTAATGAAATCAGTATAACCCACGCCAGAGAGTTTGCTCTCAGGGGCAAAGGGAACGATAATCTTGCCATTGAAGCCCTTGCTCTCGTACATACGTTTCTCTACTCCGGAGCCAACGAAATCAAAGGCGTAGCTCCATTCGCCATTCAGGTTCACCCAGTCCTGACGCTCGAACTGTGGACGTGGATACTCTGCTCTGGGAACAGCCCATACGAAAGTACTGACAAGGGTCAAAGCTAATAGCAGCCTACCCCTAACCCCTCCCAAAAGGAAGGGAAAAAGATGGTGGAAAATGGAATTCATCTTATTCATAAATATAATGGTTTAAATTTAGCTTAATATGGTTAGTGAAATTAGGCTTTTTTCATATAGAAATACGTTTCACGCCTGCAAAAATAGTATTTTCCGTTGGGGTCGGCAAGGTTTCCTTCCACTTTTTTTGCCGTTTGACATCTTTCGGCTATCTTTGTCGGGAAATTCACATTAAACATCTGAATCCATGAATAGTTTTAAGACAATTATTGCATTGCATGCAGCTTGTTTTTGCATGAACACAACAGCACAAGTAAATATAGGTGTGGATGTTGCACAGAAAGGCATAGAAATCAGTCCTACATTGTACGGCATCTTCTACGAGGATATCAACTTTGCCTCAGACGGAGGTTTGTATGCCGAGCTGATTGCGAACCGCTCTTTTGAGGAATTTGCGCAGGGCGAGGGATTCACGTTGCTTAGTTGCTGGAGGCATAAGGGCGCAGATATCGATACGGTAAGGAGTAACTTGCTCAACGAGAAGCAGGGTCACGCCCTGAAGGTAAAGACCACGGATGCAGGCGGCGGCATCAGCAATATAGGCTATTGGGGTATCAATACGGTGGCAGGAACGCAGTACAAACTGTCGTTCTGGGTGACCCCTCTCCAACTCCCCCGAGGGGGAGAGATTCCCATGCGTGCTTCCCTTAGGAGCAAGGATGGAAAGATCTTGGGCGAGACACTGATTAAAATTCAAAATTCAAAAATTCAAAATTCAAAAGGCAAAGGGGAAGGCAAAGGGAAAGGTTGGCAGAAGATAGAGACTACCATTGTCCCTGAGGCTTCCGATCCGCAGGCCGAATTCCATTTGTGGTTCGACGGGAAATGTACCGTTCTGTTGGACGTAGTGAGCCTGTTCCCTCCCACCTTTAAGGGCAGAGAGAACGGATGCCGTATAGATTTGGCTGAGAAGCTGCAGGCCTTGCATCCTGCCTTTATGCGCTTCCCTGGTGGTTGCTATGTGGAGGGTAGCCACAAGCCAGAGAACGCCTACCACTGGGAACGTACCGTTGGCCCCATTGAACGCCGACCCGGCCACATGAATGCCAACTGGGGCTATCCCACCACCGACGGTTTGGGATTCCATGAGTTCCTGCAACTCTGCGAGGATCTTAACGCCAAACCCCTCTATGTGGTAAATATAGGTATCTGGCACGGAGGATGTGCACCACTAGACAGCTTGCAGCCTTGGATTGACGAGTGCCTGGGTGCCCTGGAGTATGCCAACGGACCTGTTACCAGTCATTACGGTAAAATGAGAGCCGAGAACGGACATCCTGAGCCCTTCAACATCGCCTATATAGAAATAGGTAATGAGAACTACAACTGGCACATGGAGGACAATCGCGACCAGAGCGACCACTACCCTGAACGCTACCGTATGTTCTATGATGCCATCAAGGCCCGCTTCCCTGAGGTACAATGTATAGGCAACGTAGAGTCTTGGGGCACAGATACGCCCAAGTGGAGGAACAGCCATCCCGTTGACATTCTGGACGAGCATTACTACCGCAACCCCGCATGGTTTGTAAGTCAGTATAACCGCTTCGACAACTATGACCGCCGTGGGCCCATCATCTACCCAGGCGAATATGCTGTTACACAGGGCTTCGGCACCACAGGCAACATGAATGCCGCCATGGGCGAGGCCGTCTTTATGATAGGTATGGAGAACAATGCCGACATAGTCCGTATGAGCAGCTATGCACCCATCTTTGCCAACGAGAACAGCATGCAGTGGCAACCAGATATGATCAGGTTCAACAGCAGCCAGTCGTTCGGTACCCCCAGCTACTGGGTACAGCAGCTCTTCCCCAACCATGTGGGCAACCGTCTGGTAAAGACAGACTTGCAATGGAACATCCCCCTGCAAGAGGAAGGGCAACTGCATGGCGTTTACTGCAACAGCACCCTAGACGAGAAGACCAACACCCTCTATACCAAGATTGTGAACCTCTGCAGCACAGGCACTCGGGGCACCCTGAACCTTGCCAACGGAACAGCAGAAAAGGCCGAGATGGTCCGTCTGGCAGGTATGAGCGGTGAAGACGAGAACACCATGCAGTATCCCAATAACATTGTCCCCCGTCCGGCTAAGATTCAGATAGCAGAAGAGGGCAGACAGCTCACCTTCCCCGTAGCCCCCTTCAGCGTAAATATCATCACTACAAAGTTAAAGTAAGAATAGCATCATAACAATATGAAAGCAACAAGAATACTGACAACTATGATGGCAGCCATGTTTGCCATCACCATAAGTGCCCAGACGGGATTGAAGAAGGTATATAACGAGGAGATTGACCCTATGGAGCAGATAGACGGAGCGCTGGTGAAAGCCAAGGCAGAGGGGAAGTTCGTTGTCTGTCAGGTGGGAGGCAACTGGTGCCCTTGGTGTCTGCGCTTTGCCGACTTTATTAACAAGGATACTACCATTAGCACCCTCATTAAGGAGAACTACGAGTATATTCACGTCAACTACAACCCACGCAACAAGGAGGCAGAGGCCAAGGCTAAGCCCATGCTCCGAAGACTGAACAACCCAGGACGCTTTGGCTTCCCCGTCTTCGTAGTATTAGACACAGAGGGAAAGGTACTTCATATCCAAGACTCCAGCTTCCTAGAGGAAGGGCAGGGGTACGACAAAGAGAAGGTGCTCCGCTTCTTTAAGAACTGGACACCATTAAAAGTGAAGAGTGAATAATGAAGAGTGAAGAAGGTTTAGCTCGACGGCCCGAAGGGGAAAGTCAATTTGCTGTCGCTGTGTTTGCTAACCGCTAACCACTAACCCTATTTCCCTTCTTTAATCCAATCTATGATTTTCTGAAGGGCTTCTGGGGCAAAGGTTTCCTCAATTATCGGATAGTTGCCGGCAATGCCTGATGTGCAATGCTGGAAAAGATGGTTCAGCTCCGGCATTGACATAACCTCATGCTTGGAGGCATCAAGCCTTTTGTCTAACATCGAAAGGTTATTCCGGCCATTCACCTCTTCATCCTTCTCACCATGCAGGCCTAGGACGGGACACTTTATCTTCAGCAACGACTGACTGACATTCAGCCCAAGCAAACTCTTGAAATAAGTCTTCGAAACCTGCCCTACGGACCACTCTAGCCCTGGCTTCAGATTCTCTGATACTGTTGCCAGTTTAACCGGCTTATCAACGGCAATACTATCATAGGCCGATTCACAAGCATCCATAAACTGTTTTATATCCTCGTCTGAATATCCTTGAGAAATCAAGGCTACACAGTTCTGCCATATAAGAGTCTCCTTGAATCCTACTATAACCCCTGCAAGGGAGACAACAAAGTCCGTCTTTCCCTCGGCTGCCAGCATGAGGCCAATAGTACCACCCACCTGGTGACCGATAACCCCAACCTTCTTGAAACGCTTGCGCAGAAACTTGATGCCGGCCTCAGCATCATTCTTCATATCATACGCAGTAAAGGTATTGTAGAAATCTATGGTATCACCCCAGCAACGGGTATCGTACCTCAACGAGGCTATGCCATTACGGGCAAGGGCATCGGCTATGACGGCAAAAGGCTTATGATCATATTTTTCCTGATCCCTATCATACTGTCCCATTCTACTAATCAGGAGAACAACGGGTGTCTTGGCGTTGCAGTTCTGAGGTAACGATAGGGTACCATGCAAGGTGTACTTATCGCTCTGGAAGGTTACTTCCTCTGTCTGATAGGGGAAAGGCTCCTTGGGTGTTTGCGGACGATTCTGTTTCACTTCAATCTCACCGGGTTTTAGTATGAAAGGAAAGGACACGCCTTCCTGAATAAAATTACCAGAGATTGCATCCTCTGCCACAACGCCTTCGAATGCAAGATTGATTGCAGGGATGTTCACTCTCAGCTTCCCGTCTGTTGTGTAGCTCTTTTCTGCCCTGATGTTCTTCTGTCTCTGAGCAGGGAAATCAACGGTACAGCCTTCGCTGGTAAAGTTAAAGACCAAGGGAAACTTAACGTCTCCCAAGTCAAGCATGCCACTCCATTTTCCCTCCTGAGCATTCCCCACAAGGGCATTCATAGCAAACAGCAATACGGCGAAAATCTTTTTCATTTTGTGTGTTGTGTATTAGTTTTAATACCTGGTTTGTATGTTTTCTGCTGCTAAGTTACGGATTTTTATTTATTATTATCAAAATATCTTAGTAAAATTATTCTTGGGTAATGTTTTTATAGACAAAAGTGGTCTGCGAAATGTTAACAACTAATAATAGTTCTTAGCAAACTAAATACAAATGTTAAAAAATAAGGGTTCTGCCCTCTTTTTTTTGTTCTTTTTCTGAGCCAATATGCTATTTCCCTAACTTTGCAGTAGAAAAACTAACAACAGACACATGAATAATAATAAGGTAATGAAAGCGCTGACCAAAGCGGAAATGGAGGTAATGAATGTACTATGGGACGTATCACAGGCACTTACCGTTCACGAGATTGTAGCTCAGTACCCCGAACCTCAGCCTGCCTACACAACAGTAGGTACTTTCCTGAAGATTCTGGAGGCCAAGGGCTATGTAGAGCATCACAGAAAGGATGTTACGGGTCGTACCTTTTATTATTCGCCCATGCTCACGCGCGAGAAGTACACCACCCAGGTGCTGAACGATGTCAAGACTACTCTCTTTGGCAACTCTGCCAAACGCTTCTGCTCGTTCCTGATTCAGAACGAAGATTTATCAAATGAAGATCTCCAGGAGATACTTCATTTAATTGAGAATTAAGGACGCAACGCTTCAATTGAGAATTGAGAATTGTCGCTAACCGCTAAACACTAACCGCTAACCGCTTATCAGATTTATGATAATCTATTTAATAAAGTCTGCTTTGTTGCTGGCACTCCTGTATGGAGGATTTGCTTTGCTGTTGAGTAAGGAGACCTTTCATAGGTTCAACCGTATAGCATTGCTTACCACTATGATAGCTTCGCTAGTGCTGCCAGCCATACAAATTAAAGCCCCCTCCCAGCTCCCCCTTTGGGGGAGTGCAGTAAATGCACAGGAATCCGCCATTGAACTTTGGGATAGTTTCTTTGAAACAAAAGAAGACCTCACCCCTAACCCATCTCCCATGGACGAAGAGAACAGCCTCATTACAGAAAACGAACAGATAATCCCCTTCGAATCTGACAATAAAGCCAAAAGTGAAAAGGCACTCCCCCAAAGGGGGAGCTGGGAGGGGGCTTTATATCTTGCAGGCTTATTTGCTTCCGTTGGATTCTTCCTGTTCCAACTGTTCCGCTTCTGGCGAGATACTAAGGGTGGTACAAGCACCCGTGATGAGGAAGGGAATACCATAGTGATACGTGGTGGCGAATTTGCGCCCTATAGCTTCCTACATTATATAATAATAAGCGTTTCGGATTACGAGCGTCTGCGTAAGCCAATTCTGGCTCACGAACAGGCACACATCCGGCTGGGTCACTCTTGGGATCTGCTGCTCCTGGAGGTAGTGAAAGCCATCCAGTGGTTCAACCCCTTTGTCTATCTGTTGGGGCGCGACCTGAAGGCCGTTCACGAATACGAGGCCGACAACGCTGTACTTAATCAAGGCATCGATGCAAAGACATATCAACTTTTACTCGTGACAAAGGCCGTTGGCAATCGACTGCAGACCCTTGGCAACAATCTGAGTCACCATTCACTAAAAAAGCGAATTAAAATGATGCACAAAACAAATTCTAATCGCTGGATGATGACCAAAGCCGTCGTCCTGCCCGCTCTGATGGCATTAGCAGTTGTTGCCTTTGCCAAACCTAAAGTAGAGGAAATCCCTGCTACTGAAGAAATTACTGAACCCATTGTGGAAGAGAGTACTACACCCCCTGAGGTGAACACAGAAGTGTCCCTGCCAGCAGATGACGATAAAATCTACGATATAGTAGAGGAAAACGCTCAGTTCCCTGGTGGTGATGCAGCTATGTACAAGTGGATAGCAAATCATCTCCAATACCCAGAGGAATGTAGGGAAAAGGGTATACAAGGGCGTGTAATGATTCAATTTGTAGTCAATAAGGATGGTTCCATCACAGATGTAAAAGTTCTCAAATCACCTAGTGCCTTGCTTTCTGAAGAAGCCATCCGTGTAGTTAAGGCTATGCCCAAATGGAAGCCTGCCAAGGATAAAGGAAAGGTTGTACGTTCCCACTTCAGACTCCCCATTGTCTTCAGACTCCCTAATACACAGAAAACTGTTACAAGTGAACCGACAGAAAAACCTATTACAGAGACTGTTGAAGAAAGAGTCTTCGTAGATTATGAAACTAGTGCTGAGTTCCCTGGTGGTGCGGAAGCTATGTACAAGTGGATAGCAGATCATATCAAATACCCAGAGGAATGTAAAGCAAAGGGTATTCAGGGACGTGTAACTTTAAGTTTTGTAATTGAAGTGGATGGCTCAGTAACTAATGTAAAGGCATTACGTTCACCTGATGACAGACTTTCTCAAGAGGCCATCCGCGTGGTATCTGCTATGCCTAAATGGAAGCCTGCCACGCAAATGGATAAACCTGTACGCTGTAATTACCGTCTTCCTATAACGTTTAGACTCCCTCCTGCACAGACCGAACAAAAGCCTAAAGAGTAACCTTGTTTAGCAAAACGGCGTTTCGTTGGCAGAGAAACGGCATGTTACTGACAGAGAAACGGCGTATCGCTTTCAGAGAAATGATTGTTAATAATAAAGGAATGAATAAATCCGCGAGAGACACATCGTCTTTCGTGGATTTATTGTATTCAGGATGGTTCTGCAATATAAAAAAGTGAGCAAGAATAAAAAAAGTGGGATTTCCGTAGAAAAACCATTCTCCAGATTGTATATAGTATAGAAGCACCCTCCAAAAAGGGAGCGAGAAAAGAACATTCTATGATTGACAAGAAAAGACTACACGGACTATTCAGCCACCACTACAGCGAGATGATTCATCTGGCCAGAACACTCCTGTACGATGATTCAGAAGCCGAGGATGTGGTACAAGATATATTCGTAAGGCTTATGGAGGGTAACATCCTGCCTACCGACGACAAGGCAAGGGCCTACCTGCTGACTGCAGTGCGCAACAGTTGCATCAATCGTATCAGGCAGAAGACGCTGGCCGAGAAGGTACGAGAGCTGTACTCGCAGGATACAGCATCCGACTGGCAGCAGATAGAACAACGGATGTCAACCATAGAGGCCGTCTGCGACTATGCCGAGACCCATCTGGAGGAACCGCATCTTACCATCTTCCGTTTACGATTCCAGGAAGACCTGATGCTAAAGGATATTGCCAGCAGGTTGGATATGAACCTGAAGACCGTCTATAAGTACCTTAGCCAATCCATCAAAAGCATTCAAGAACAATTCAGACTCTAAACCGCAGAAGTTATGGAAAAGACAAACGAAAACATGAACCGACTACTGGAAATGCTTGATACCCCCAGTACCTATACCGAGCAGGAAATCCATGACATCATCAATAGTGACGATGAGACCCGCCAGGCATACCGTCTGATGGCAGCAGCCAAACAAGGCTATCGCCAAAAGCAGACAAATCAGCCAGAGGATGTTGAAGCGGCTTGGCAACGGTTTGAGCAGAAGAACTATAAGCAAAGAAGGCTCCTGCCTCGCTGGATGCGTGTTGCAGCCATCTTTATAGCTGGTGTCTTCCTGGGTGGACTCTCCTTTGCTGCCTACCATTCCTATACGCTGAAGCTACAGAAACAGCATACAGAATATCAGGAATTTGCTGACGAGAGAATCTTTGAACTAACAGAAGACGGAGAAAGGATTATCATAACCTGGCTCAAGAAGACTTGGGTCGAGACGGACAATATCTCCTTCATAGAGGACAATCCCATAGTACATTCTCCTGCCCTACAGATCAATGGCGACCATAAGGCCCATATACAACTCAACGGAGAGTATATAGATATCAACAGGCTACCTAAATTACCGGCATCAGAGGTAAAGAAGATTGAGATTCACTTTAACCAAGGAAGAATGATAAACATCATCACAACGCCTGTAGAAATCCCTGAAAGCATGTATTACGGATTGTAAAAATCTGAACAAAAAGGCATCGATGCAATAAAATATCAACTCTAAAAAAACAAATCAAAATGATGCACAAGAACAGATCCAACCGTTGGATGATGACCAAAGCCATCGTCCTTCCCGCTCTGATGGCATTAGCCGTTGTTGCCTTTGCCAAACCTAAAGAAGAAGAAAATCTGCAGGAAACGCAGAATAGTAGCGAGAAGCTAATCACATTTAAAGAGGATAATCCTAATAGATTTGCTATAACCATCCCCAAGGGTATATGGAGAGAGGCAAAATATACAGGAGTAACTGATAAAGGAAAAACTTACGATGTTAACAAATCTTTTATTCAGGAGAAGTCAACCAAGAGTCCATACTGGGGTCCCGGAGGTGTTACATTAAAACTGAATGGTAAGGTGGTAGATCCTCACGAGTTAGCCGATATACCTGCTTCCGAACTGAAGAAGATGGAACAGAACGCACACGAAAGGGAAATAAACCTGATTACTGAATCTGTTCAAATTCCTTTTGAAGGTGATACCACAGAGAACTCTAAAGAAGCTTTGATTCTTATATCAAATAATGGAAAGGTATTCGTTGTTAATATTCCTGTTGGAACATGGGTAGAGAGTCAAAACGGTGATAAAAAGGAATCCTATATTGTAAAGCAACCTATTAAGTCTCATCAATTCTTTGACCCCAAAACCGCTACAGTTAAACTGGATGGTAAAGTGGTTGATATTCACAGCTTGACAAACAAATCACGTTCTAATCTGAAGAAAGTAGAGATTGACTTCTCTAGCCATGATGAAATAAACCTCATTACCACTCCTGTTCAGATTCCTGATAACTTGAAAACAAAGTAGCAGATAAATACATTTGGTTTATAATAATAAAGGAATGAATCCGCGAGAGGCACATCGCCATTCGTGGATTTATTGTTTATTGGCAGAATATCATTCATTTTTAGGGTCCTTTCTTAAAAAAAGTAGGATGATTATCCTTGATAATCAAAAATAATCCATAGCTTTGCCCCCCATAATAGTTCATAGTGCATAATTAAAGTCTGAGACCCATTTTTAACTCAATATTAACCAATTTCATACTTTATGCTTAGAAAAGTCCGAATCACTCTTGCCCTCATCTTCTGGATTCTGATTACATGGCTGCTGGTAGACTTTACTGGTACGGCTCATATGTACCTAGGATGGATGGCTAAGATTCAGTTCCTACCTGCCTTGATAGCCATGAACATAGGAGCCTTGCTCTTTATTGTGGCCCTGACATTGCTATTCGGCCGTATCTATTGCTCCATCATCTGCCCCTTAGGTGTGATGCAGGATGTAATAGCATGGTTCCGTAAGAAAAGAAACAAGTACAGTTACTCTGAGGAGAAAGGCATCCTTAGGGCATCTATCTTAGCTCTGACAGGTTTTCTGCTGACCACCAATCTGGCTTGGATAGTAGGTCTTATAGCTCCCTACAGCACCTATGGCAAGATTGTGGGAACCATCTTCTCCCCACTCTATAAACTGGCCAATAATGGTTTAGCCATGATTGCTGAACACTATGGCAGCTATGCCTTCTACGAGGTGGATGTGTGGCTGAAGAGTATTCCTGCCCTCATAGCTGCCCTTGCTGCATGGATTATCATTGGCATTCTGGCTTGGAGGGGTGGACGAACCTGGTGCAACACTATCTGTCCTGTGGGAACCTTCCTAGGAATACTGGCTAAGTATTCACGTCTGAAGATTGCCATAGACACCAACGCCTGCAATGGTTGTCGTAAGTGCGAACGCAACTGTAAGGCCTCTTGTATCAATGCCAAGACGCACGAGATAGATTACAGTCGTTGTGTAGTTTGTGGAGACTGCATAGAGAAGTGTAGTCAGAAAGCTATTCAATTCAAAATTCAAAATTCAAAATTCAAAATTCAAGATAGCCAAGAAAAAGACAATTCTCAATGTTCCCCTGATGAAGGACGTCGTGCCGTTCTAACAGGTATGGCATTGTTGGCTGGTACTTCCCTACTGAAGGCTCAGGAGAAGACCACGGATGGTGGTTTGGCTGAGATTGAAGATAAGAAGAAGCCTGAACGAGAGAAACTTATAACCCCTCCAGGCTCTATATCAGCCAGGAATTTGGCAGAACATTGTACCTCTTGTCAGTTGTGTATCAACAGCTGTCCCAATGATGTCTTGCGCCCCAGCAACAGCCTGGATCGCTTTATGCAGCCAGAGGTGAGCTATGAACGTGGCTACTGTCGACCAGAATGTACCCGTTGTAGTAATGTCTGTCCTACTGGCGCCATCAAGCCCATTACCAAGGAGCAGAAGACAGCCATACAGGTGGGACATGCCGTTTGGATAAAGGATAACTGTTTGCCAGCCACCGATGGCATCCCTTGTGGCAACTGTGCCCGTCATTGTCCTGCTCAGGCTATTCAGATGGTTCCTTTGCAGTCAGGCGTTCACCAAGACGGAGGTCGTTGGTTGGATGCCGACAATCAGGAAATTCCTCGCGAACGGGTATTACTCATCCCTGTAGTAAACGAGGAGAAGTGTATTGGTTGTGGTGCCTGCGAGAATCTTTGTCCATCACGTCCCTTCAGCGCTATCTACGTAGAGGGGCATGAGGTGCATAGGGAGATTTAGTTGAGAGTTTAGTGTTTAGAGTTTAGAGTAGTTATGAAACAATATAATAGACGAGATTTTCTGAAGGTTACAGGTACTGTGGCAGCTACTACAGCTTTGGCAAGTTGTGGTGCCGGTGGTACTGAGGGTAACGGAAAGATAGATTATATGGGTCACCATACCGGTAAGGTTCCTACAGATAAGATGACCTACAGGGTGAATCCTAAGACTAACGAGAAAGTAAGTATCTTGGGTTACGGATGGATGCGTCTGCCGACCAAGAAGGTGGAGAACGAGGATGTGATAGATCAGGAGCAATGCAACCGTCTCTGTAAATATGCCCTGGATCATGGTGTTAACTACTTCGACACATCACCAGCCTATTGTAGGGGTAAAAGTGAGGAATCCCTGGGTATAGCCCTGGAGAAGAGCGGCTATCGCAGAGACCAATACTTCCTGGCTACAAAGCTGTCTAACTTCAGTCCCAGTCAGTATAGCTTTGAGGCTGGTAAGGAGATGTTCGAGAATAGTCTGAAGTACCTGAAAACAGACTATGTGGATTACCTGCTATTGCACTCTATCGGAGGTGGAGGAATGCAGAACCTGCACCAGCGTTATTTGGATAACGGCCTGCTAGATTGGCTGATGGAGCAAAGAGAGGCAGGACGTATCCGCAATCTGGGATTCTCCTTCCATGGCGATGTAGCCGTCTATGACTGGATGCTGGATCATCATGATGAATATGAATGGGACTTTGTGCAGATTCAAGCCAACTATTGCGACTGGCACAACGATAAGGATAAGGGTCGTTCTGGCGAATATCTTTACAATAGGTTAGAGGAACTGGAGATTCCTGCCGTTATCATGGAACCTCTTCTAGGTGGACGCCTAAGCAAAGTGCCCGACCATGTAGTAGCACATCTGAAACAACGTGATCCTGAGAGTAGTGTTGCCAGTTGGGCCTTCCGCTATATTGGCAGTAAACCCAATATCCTGACTGTTCTGAGTGGTATGACCTATATGGAACACCTGGAGGATAATATACGTACTTATTCGCCTCTAAAGCCACTCTCGCAGGAAGAACAGGAGTGGTTAGAGGGTGAGACAGCCACACTTATCAACAGCTATCCTACCATAGATTGTAACGACTGTAAGTACTGTATGCCTTGTCCCTATGGCCTGGATATCCCTGCCATCTTTGTGCATTACAACAAGTGCGTTAACAAGGGAAATGTGCCAGAGAGTCAGCAGGCTAAGAACTATCAAGAGGCACGCAGAGCCTTCCTGGTTGGGTATGACAGAAGTGTTCCTAAGTTGCGTCAGGCCAATCATTGTATCCAATGCCGTGTCTGCGTTCCTCATTGCCCTCAGCAATTAGATATCCCAAGGCTGTTAGCTAATGTAGATGATTTTGTAGAGAAGCTGAAACAGAACAAACTTTAAATCCCCATCTTTAGCATTGCCAGGTCGGCTTCCTCGCCTACTACCCAGATGCGTTCGCCTGCCTGGAACTTGCGCTGGGCCTCTGTAACTTGTAGGTTGCCCATATCATCCTCTATGCCCACAACCATACAGTTGTAACGACTACGGAAATCAATTTCTATAAGCGTCTTGCCACAAAGAGGGCTCATGTTGGAAATATCTATCTTGATGATGGAGAGCTTGTTCTTTGCCAAATTACTCTCGTCAACCAGGATGACTGACTGAGCCATCTTCATCTGGAAGGAACGTGTACCGTCCTCGTCCGATACAATCTCTATGATGTCGCCCGGATAAATTCTGTTGTTACCGCCAGGGATGTTGATACGCTGGTTGCCTCGCGTAATGGCAGCAATATGAATGTGTTCTGTGCGTCCAAAGTTCAATTGCGATAGTGTCTTACCACCCCATTTGGTATTCTGGGGAATGGTAAAGCTGGAAATCTGTAAGTCCCTACCCTTCAGTTTGCGCATATAGGAAGGTAAACGCTTGTTTTCTTCCTTACTCTGCAGGTTATTGCGGAAGGTACGTTCTATGCGGATGCTCATTAGCTTGATACGTCTGTTGTAGATGATACCCGTCATCAGTATAATGCTTATGACAATATGCCAGAACCACCAGAGCGGAGAAAGGAAGTCCAGTATGTAATAGATAACCGAACAGCCTAAATAGAACTTTAAGGCTATTACCAGTCTGAGCATCAGACGATGAAACTTGTTGAACTTGCGGATGTATTTAGCCTCTATGGAATTATTCTTGCGTACCACAACAGGCCTGATGCAAGGTGCCACCAACAGTATGGTTATAACGCCACAAACAATATTGCCATACCAATGTCCGCATAGCTGACGAGAAAGAGGCAGAAGACTGGAGAAACTAGCTCCTACAATGGCCGAACAAAGTGTAAGATAGGAAACCGTCTGAATGAGAATAGACTTCATCAGATACTTCCAAGCATTGCGGATATTGTACTTCTTTTGGATGACAGAGTGCTTACGCTTCAAATAGGCAAACTTCCTATTGGAAATGTTCTGGGGAATAATTTTCTCTAACCTTTTGAAGAAGGGGTCGGACAGCTTAATAATATAAGGTGTAAAGAAAGTTGTGATGATACTTACAGCTACCACCACAGGATAGATAAACTTGCTGGTTACACCCAAAGATTCACCCAAAGCAGCAATGATGAAGGCAAACTCGCCTATCTGAACAAGCGAAAAACCACACTTGACGGAATCCTTCAGATTGTTACCTGCCACCAGGAAGCTTAAACTTCCGAATATCATCTGACCCAGTATAACGGCAAATGTAATAGCTATGATGGGCAGCCAGTATTCCATCAGGATATTAGGATCTACCAACATGCCCACACTAACGAAGAAAATGGCTCCGAAGAAATCCTTCAGCGAACTGATGGAACTTATAATACGTTCCGAATCCGTTGTCTCAGCCATTATACTTCCCATCATGAAGGCTCCGAAGGCAGGGCTGTAACCTACATCCGTAGCTATAACAGCCATCATAAAACATAAACCTACACTTACTATCAGCAAGGTCTCGGTATTGATGTACTTTCTGAACCTGCGTAATAAAAGAGGTATCAGGAATACTCCTACCAGGAACCATAGCAGCAGGAAGAAACCCAGTGTCAGCAGACTGTTGACAAGTTCCACACCCTCTAACTTACGACTGACAGCCAAGGCACTAAGCACTACCATCAGCAAAATACCCAGTATATCCTCCAGTATCAGTACCGACAGCACATTAGAGGCAAAGGGTTGCATGCGCAGTCCTAAATCATCAAAAGCCTTATAGATGATGGTAGTAGAACTCATGGCCAGCATACCTCCCAGGAAGAGTCGGTCCATATCACTCCAACCAAAGAGCCATCCTACCTCACTACCCACACTTATCATACAGGCCATGACAAGCAAGGCAGATATGATAGGTCGCAAGCCCATCTTTACGATACGCCTGAAGGAGAACTCCAGTCCCAAAGTGAACATCAGGAATATCACACCTATCTGACTCCAGTCGTCTATGCTTGTACTGTCCATTATGGACGGTGTATAAGGCATATGAGGGCCAGCCAGAAAACCTGCTACAATATAACCCAATACCAGCGGCTGACGTAACTTCTTGAAGATGATTGTTACGGCACCAGCTACTATCAGTATGTAGGCAAGGTCTATTATAAGGTGTGGAAGTTCTTCCATAAAAGCCCCCTCCAGCTCCCCCTTTAGGGGAGTTTATTAAATTTTATCTACAATCCTAACTTCTCTGAAATCTTTAGCATTTTGTTGATGGACTTAACAGCTTTGGTTGCTACATCCTTATCCACCTCTACTGTTGGCCATTCGTATTTCAGGCAGTTGTAGAGTTTCTGCATGGTGATAAGCTTCATGTAATTGCACTCGTTGCAGGCACAGGTACTGTCGTCTGGCGGAGCAGGAATGAAGGTCTTCTGTGGGCAGGCCTTCTGCATCTCATGCAGGATACCACTCTCTGTTGCTACAATAAACTCTGTTGCCTCATCGCTGATACTGAACTTCAGCAAGGCTGCTGTACTGCCTACCTTATCAGCTACCTTCACCACAGCACCCTTACATTCAGGATGCACCAGTACCTTAGCCTTGGGATGTTCAGCCTTCAGCTTCAGTATCTTCTCCAAGGAGAACTTAGCATGAACATGGCAGCATCCATTCCACAATACCATATTACGGCCAGTAATACTGTTGATGAAATTTCCCAGGTTCTCATCAGGACCGAATATTATCTTCTCATCCTTTGGGAAACTCTCTACAATCTGCTTGGCATTGCTGCTGGTTACAACAACATCCGTAACAGCCTTTGTGGCAGCTGTGGTATTTACATAGCTTATAACCGTATGACCTGGATGAGCCTTTACAAAGGCAGAGAACTCATCTGCAGGACAACTCTCAGCCAGTGAACAGGTAGCATTCAGATCAGGAACCAACACCACCTTATTGGGGCAAAGAATCTTGTTGGTCTCACCCATGAAGTGAACACCACACATTACTATGATGTCGGCATCCGTCTTGGCTGCTTTCTGGGCAAGGGCAAGACTGTCGCCAATAAAATCTGCTATATCCTGAATGGCCCCGTCTGTGTAATAGTGTGCCATAATAACGGCATTCTTCTCTTTACACATACGCTTAATCTCGGCCTTAATATCTACTCCCTCTGGGATGGGTTCATCTATATATCCCAGTTCTTTCCACTTTTTATCAACCATATATTATTATATTTTATTTTTCCTCTTTTAAAAAGAATACTTAATGATGATGATGATGGGGTGTTGATAATGTTAATAACTAAGGATAATATGCTGCATAAATATACAATTCACATTTCCGTGCTCTTATCAACATACTTATCAACAATCATTCATTATACCTCATTGCTCTTTAACTTGCTCTTTTACTTCTTTTTATATGTTCTGCTTCAACTTTTTGGAAGAAAGTTTTCAACACCTGTTTATAACTTGCAAATATAAAAATTTTATCTCATATATTGGTTTAATAACTCAAGAAAATTGTGTTGAAACGGCTTTAATATCTTTCCTGCCTTTTGTTAATAACTATTTTAGGCAGGGTTATGCACACTTTTTTGTTAATAATCCAATATATTTCCACAGGGTTTTACCATAGTTATCAACATATTTTGTTAATTTTGTGGAAAACTTTGATTGGATGAGGAAACTGAAGGTAACAGAAATGGGCAGGAAGAGTGTTGAGGAGTTCAAGGACTCTAACAAACTTCCGTTGGTAGTTGTACTGGATCATGTAAGAAGCTTGTATAATGTAGGAAGTGTATTTCGTACTAGTGATGCCTTCCTGGTACAGGGTATTTGTCTTTGTGGTATTACTGCCCAGCCTCCTCATCCAGAGATACACAAGACGGCCCTTGGAGCTGAGGATAGTGTAGAATGGAAGTACTTTCAGCAGACACAGGATGCTGTAGAGTGGTTGAAAACTATGGGTTATACCGTTTTGGCTATTGAACAATGCGAGGGCAGTACCATGCTGCAGAACTTTCAACCTGATAAGAATAAAAAATATGCCGTGGTATTGGGCAACGAGGTGAAAGGTGTTCAGCAAGAGGTTGTTGATATGTGCGACGGCTGTATAGAGATTCCTCAGTTCGGAACCAAGCACAGTATGAACGTTAGCGTAACGGCTGGTATTATAATATGGTCTATAGCTGACCAGTTTCTACTAAAAGGACAACCCGCTCAATAAGTTTGTCGTCATCTTCAGGCTTATATTCTTTCTTCAGTGAGGCACGGAATGTCCAGGCAAAGATCTGATAGAAGGTTGCTTTGGTAGGACCGAAGAAAGCTTTTACTATCTCGTAGGAATTCTGGTTGCATTCTCTGTCAACCAGTTTTATTAACAACTTACCTTGACTATAGGTAAGTTTTTTCATTTCTGGTGTGTACTGTTGCTTTATATCCCTTTCAACATTGGCTATATGCTGCTGCTTGGATTTTTTGTCGGGCAGCGTCTCCAGTATCTCGTAGGTTTCGCCAATGATGCTATTCACACGTTGAGCAATAGGCAGTACTTTCTTGACGTTATAAACAAGCTTGTTGAAATCCCTTCTTTGCTTTTCGTTCTTGAACTTGATGGGCGCAAAATAATATACACCTGGTTCCCAGGTATAGGTCCAGATGGTATCTCCGTTTTCTATGGTTGGATTCTTATATCTGTAGCGTTGAATTTTCAGTTTATATGCTCGTGGCTCCTGTGGAATAACAAGGTCACCCAAATCCTCTCCCTGTGCTCTTGCAACATTAGAAAGAAGGAGGAATAAACTGAATATAAAGAAGAAATTTCTCATTTTCGGATGCAAAAATAAGAAATAATGTTCAATGCTCAATGTTCTGCACTCAATGTTTAAACTTTGTTTAATTTTTTTTCATAACTTTGCCCATGTTATGAGTACAATTATCTATCCTTCACCCATCTTCGGCCCTATTCATAGTCGTAGGTTGGGAATCTCTTTAGGAATAAATTTACTGCCTAAGGGTGGAAAGTTCTGTAGCTTTGACTGTGTGTATTGCGAGTGCGGTTTGAACCGTGAACGCAGAACTCATAATCCCCTACCCTCTGCTGATGAAGTGGAAACAGCTCTGATAGAAAAAATTCAGGAATTAAAAGATGATAATATTACACCTGATGTATTTACCTTTGCCGGCAATGGAGAGCCTACGCTGAATCCGCACTTCCCAGAGGTGGTGGAAAGAGTCATCAGGATAAGAAATGAATATTGCCCTAATGCCAAGATCAGCATCCTCAGCAATGCCACGCAGATTCACAGGCCTGAGATTAGGGAGACGCTCATGAAGTTCGACAATAACATTCAGAAGCTGGATACTGTCTCGGCCTTATATATAAATAAGGTGGACCGTCCACAGGGTCATTATGATGTAGAGGAGCAAATCCGTAACCTATCGCTCTTTAATGGTCATGTAATCATTCAGACAATGTTTATGGATGGAATGCTGGACGGGGAAAGTGTCTGCAATACCACCCCCGACTATGTAGAACCCTATATAGAGGCGCTGAAACGCATCAAGCCCAGCAAGGTAATGATTTACACCATAGACCGTGAAACACCTGTACAGGGCTTGCAGAAGGCCAAACCTGAGGTCTTGGACGGTATAGCCGAGCAGATAAGGCAGGCAGGCTTTGAGTGTAGTGTAAGCTATTAGAAAAATAATATTCAACTTTCTGAAGTAGTTAAGTAGGCAGTAGTTAAGTAGTTAAGCCGTTACTATGCTCAACTGTAATCTCAATGACAAAGTATTGGCTTAACTACTATCCGAAGGATGAGCGAAGCGATGACTACTTAACTTCTTAACTACAAAGAAGTTGAGAAACATGCGAAATTTCAATAATAATATTATGGAACAAGGGGGATTTTATGAGATTTGTGGAATCGTAGCCAGCGTCTGCATGGTTTTAGGATATCTGCCTCAGGCCATTCAGACTATTCGTACACGTAATACTGACGGCATAGCCTTGCCAACCTTCCTGATGATGGCTATAGGTGCCTTTTCCTTCATGCTGCAGGGATTGTTGCATAAGCCCGAGATTATATGGTCGCTGTTCCTGACTAATCTCATTACCTCAACTTGCAGCTGCATTGTCTTTGGCATCAAAATCTATAATGATTTTTTCAAGAATAAATAGAACCTAAAAATGAGACATTTTATCCTTTTCTTTTCCCTTCTCTGTGCCCTGACACTTCAGGCAGTAGAAAACAGATGGCAGATACAAGGTAACCATTCTGTAAGATGGAATACAACAGACGGCAAGCTGCCCTACAACGACCATATAGAGATGTCGGGCCTACGTGCCTCTGTGGTTTACTATTGGGGCGTAGATGGCCAGAAGCAGTTCCACATGAATCGTCACTTGGTATTCCCTATGCTCAGAACCATTCCCAATAATACGCATGCCAGCTGGATGCCCAGATGTGATGTGGATTTCCTGAAGGGAATGACTGCCAACAATAGAAGCCTGACAGAGCAGGAGGTGAAGGTTGTTACTATCAACGGCCTGTTGACTGTCTATGGAACGCTGAAGGGTGATAACAACGACTTTGAACTGACGCGTATCTTCTTCCCCAGCACTCAGAAGGCTGCTGTATGCGAGAAGTATACCATCAAGAATATTGGCAATAAGGTGGAGACCATCATTGTGCCTGCCCTTCGTTCTGTGCGTACTACCAACAAGGAAGAGGGTACCCGTGGCAGTTATTGTCTGGTGGCTCAGACAGAGTTTCAGCAGGATTGGAAGGTAACCTTGAAGCCAGGTGATTATACCAACTTCTACGCTTCTGTACAGGCTTATGCCCCTGCTGATGAAAAGGAAACAGCTATAGACGCAGAGCAGGAACTGAAGAGAAGAGGTGAGTTTGTTGAGGAAGTCACCAGTAAGAAATTGCGTTTTGTCTGTCCAGATAACACCATCAATACGCTCTTTGAGATGAGTAAGATTCGTACCAGCGAGAGTATCTTCTACACCCAGGGAGGACTGATGCACGCCCCTGGAGGTGAGTCGTATTATGCTGCTATGTGGTGCAATGATCAGGCTGAATATGTCAATCCCTTCTTCCCCTTCTTGGGTTACGATAAGGGTAACGAGAGTGCCATGACCACTTGGAAGTGGTACCTGAAATACATCAACCCTGAATATAAATTCGTTCCTTGGAGTATTATCTGTGGAGGCGATGATGTCTTTGGTCCTTTCGACCGTGGCGATGCAGCTATGTTGGCATACGGAGCCAGCCGTTATTGCTTAGAGAGAGGTGATGAGAAGATAGCCAAGGATGTTTGGCCCCTGATAGAATGGTGTCTGGAATATTGCCATCGCAAGCTCAATAAGAATGGCGTTGTTGCCAGCGATGCCGACGAGTTGGAGCATCGTCTGCCCAGTGGAGATGCCAACCTCTGTACCAGCAGCCTTTACTACGATGCCCTTCTGAGTAGTGCCTATCTCCTTGAAGAGTTAAAAGGTTTAAAAGTTAAAGGGTTTAAGAGTTTGGCTAATGCTGCTACCTACAGGAAGCAGGCAGCAACATTGCGCAAGAATATAGATAAATTCTTTCATGCAAAAGTCGAGGGGTACGATACGTACAGATACTATGAGGGGAATGATGTGTTGCGCTCCTGGATATGTATTCCCCTGACGATGGGTATTTATGACAGAGCCAAGGGAACGCTGGAGGCTATGTTCTCGCCCCAGCTGTGGACAGAGAACGGTATGCTCTCGCAGAGTGGCGACAAGATATTCTGGGACCGCTCTACCCTCTACGGCCTCCGTGGTGCCTTTGCTGCCGGGTATGCCGATAAGGCATTGGAATACCTGAAGAAATTCTCTACCATCCGTCTTCTGGGCGAGCATGTTCCCTACGTAGTAGAGGCTTGGCCAGAGGGTGGACAGCGCCATCTGGCAGCTGAAAGCGGACTCTATTGCCGTATCATCACAGAGGGCTTGCTGGGTTTCCGTCCTACAGGCTTACGTACCTTCACCCTCACCCCTCAGATGCCTACCGAGTGGGACAATTATCGCTTGGATAATATCTACGCCTGCACATGGGCCCCCTTCGGCATAGAGGTGGTAAGAAAGGGTGCTAACAAGTTGGTGGTAAATGTAGTAAGTAGGAACAATACCCTGAAGACCTACACCATTAAGCCTGGTGAGACCATAAAGGTAGATTTACCTTTTTTTAAAATTGACAAGGAATTAGATAATATTGTCTTTGACGATAATATACTAAAGTAATTCAATTTTCTGAAGTAGTTAAGTAGACAGTAGTTAAGTAGTTAAGCCATTTCTTTGTCATAGAGATTACAGTTGAGCATAGTAACGGCTTAACTACTGTCCGAAGGACGAGCGAAGCGATAACTACTTAACTCCTTAACTCCAAGGAAGTTGAGAAATATACGAAACTTCAATGATATAATGTTATAAATAAAAGTTTAAGGTAAAATGAAGAAAATGATGTTGATGATAGCCATGGCGCTGGTTTCAGTAGCAGGCTATTCACAGGATGTTTTGGGTAAGTGGTACACAGAGGCTGGCGATGCCCAAGTAGAAATCTATCAGGCCGGCGACAAGATGAACGGCAAGATTATCTGGTTGCAGAAGGGTCCCGAGACAAAGGATACCCACAACCCCGACAAGAAGCTGCAGAGCCGCAAGCTGATGGGTGTGAACATACTCTCTGGCCTTCAGAAAGGTAAGGACAAATGGGAAGGCGGCAAGATCTACAATCCCAAGAACGGCAAGAGCTACAAGTGCACCATGTGGCTGGAGGGTGAAGAACTGAAGGTAAGAGGTTACCTTGGTGTCTTCTACGAGACTCAGACATGGAAGCGTAAAAAGTAATTATTGTACGCAATAATAGAAACAGCAAAGGACTGCCCAATATGGACAGTCCTTTGTTTTATCTGTGAATGTTAGAGGTTTATTCAGGAAGTTTAGCTACTGGCCGAACGCTCATGCCAAGGTAGAGTTCATACGCAGAAGTTATATACGGAAGGTTCATTCGCTGATAGCCCGTATTGAAACGCAGATACGAAACTTCGTTGCCAGGCTTATTCTTGCCAGATAGTGTGCCTGACCAATAGAGGCCATCGTATCTTACGCTATCGCCCTCGTTCAGGAATGTCTCTGGCGCTTCCGTTCCATTACACATGCCGCAGGCGGGCAGGAAGATGCTCTTGCCGTTCTTCTTGCTGGTAACCAAGAAGCCTTTCTTCTGCTGCGTCCATCGGCAGAGGGTCGTATCGCAGAGCTCGCGCCATTGCTCCAGTGTGGGAGTCGACCATTTCTGTCCCCAGTTTATGGTGGCGGCATCATCCTCGGGCTGCAGGGTCTTGGTCTCTGTATCCATGGTATAGGGGCCCGTCAGACGATGGTAAGTCCACTTATCCGTGAAACCCTTATCGCCCTGTACGGGCTTGCTGGCTAATGATTTTTCATAAGGCAGGGTATAGGTCTTCCAGCTATATTCGTTCTTGGGTTGTGTCTCGCCCCAGGCATAGAAGTTGCCATACTCCTCGGCCTTCTGGGCTCCTACGTTGCAGGTAGCCCATAATGTCTTGCTGGGCAAGCCCAGATCTACATATTTGTGACCTTCTAGGGAAGCGCTCTTGGAAGTCTTGGTGTTGGAAGTTGCGACTTTAGAAGTCGATGAACATGATGTTGTCAGTAGCAGTGAGGCTGCCAACAGTAAAAGGATTGTAACCGTTATGGATTCCCTTTCTATAGAGCCTACATACTGCGATTTCTTTGTTTTCATCTTGCTATTTATGTTCGTTTTGTGGTTTCTCTACCCCAAATATACTATTTTCTGATATACCCGTCCAAGCATAAAGACATTAATTAACAATTACGCAGGTTATTTAATATTCATTTGTAGAAATAAGGGGGAAATGGTGTATTCACAGTTTTCACAATTCACAGTTAAAAATTAAAGGGGTACCCCCTCGGAAGAGAATAACATATATTAACATTCAGTACGCAGGTTTTCCTCGGGTGGGGGCTTTAAAAATAAACTGTGAAACTGTGAAACTGTGAATGGTGGCGTCTCTCTGTCCTGATTTTTCTAAGCATTCCCATTACCCGTAAAATGCGCCATTTTGCGGCTATTAATAGTAACAATCGCTACTACACTAGGGCGCAAAAATTCCCTAGTGAGGGAACAAATTTTCCTTCGTTGGTCCATTTCTGTTGCCTGATAAAGCTTGATTTCTGTGTAAAGATATTTCAATATCTTACTGAAGCCAGAATAGTGTAGTACAGATTTTTTCTAGTGTAAAACTACCTCTTATCATTCTTTTTTTTATATCTAGTTTGCAAATAATTGGGAGAAGAGGTACACGGTTTCGGAAATTCTTCATATCTTTGTATCGCAAAAACGTAAATTTAACTTTTTTTGTCAAGATGAGTAAAAACACATCACTGGGCATTCAGAGCCCAAGACTAAAAGCCTTCATGAGCAAGGCTTATGTAAGAAACGTATTACTTCTGGTGGCTCTTTCTTTTTCTTCTGTAAGCCTGAAAGCTCAGGATATCCTGATGTTCAAGAACCTTGAACAAAAGAAAGTTGTAGTTCTCAGCGCTACTCCCAACGAGGTAAAGTATCGGTTGTACGGTGACAATAGCGGCGAAGAGCACGTTGCTAAGAGTTCTGATATGTTCTATGTCCGTTATGAGAACGGTAATACTCAGCGCTTCGGTTCTCAGGATCCGGACGATTCTCCCTTAACAGGTATAGTTTGTGGTGGTCGCAGGAAAATGACCTGTCAGTTTGACTTCCTCGTTCAAGACGCATGGGGTGTAGGACTGATGCTAAGGCGTGAGCTGAATCCGTATGTCGGAATAAACGTTGCAGGTGTATCCTATATGTCTGGCTGGCATGGTTATGATGGCCCTAGTAGCATGGGTATCATTAATGTTAGGGCATTGGGAATTAGATTATACACACCCGAACTTGAGCCTTGCAGACTCTTTGCTGAGGTTACACCTGGCTATACCCATGTTTATCTGGATTCGTATATTTCCGGCTGGGGCAGGCTGAAGGGTGATGCTGACTGCTTCGGTCTTGATTTCTGCGCTGGCATTGAGATAGGGGGACATTTTGCGCTAAGCTACAATCTGGACTATATTGTCAATGGTAACGCTAGTGGCACTACCCACTGGGGCAAGATCTCAATTCTGTTTTAATCTCTCCTATTCACTCATATAAATAGCAGCCCCGAAGGTCGACCTTCGGGGCTGTATTGTGAATGTAAACTAAGCTTGCTGTATCCTTTTCAGGTGACAAAGCAGCAGTTTGCCGTTGCCATCACGCAGATGCATGCCGTTTCCACGGCAATAGCGGAAGTATTTGCAGTCCTTGCACTCGTCTGTGCGCATCCATTCGCGGTCTCTGTAGGGAGCATAGCGCTTCTCCCACACCTCCATGAAGTCGTCCTGGTAGATGTTGCCCTGATTGTAATCTGAGCGGATGCTGGCGCAGGCGGCAATGGAGCCGTCGGCCATCACGGAGCCTACGGAAATACCTGCTTGGCAAGAGAAGAAATGGTCACGCACATCGCCCTCGTAATTGCCCAGGAAGCCCTCGCATCCGTAATCCGCGCGAATACGACCTTCCTCGCGCGTACGTTTTATAAAATCAAAGACACCACGGAATTCCTCGTTGGTGAGCTTCATATCGGGGTCGTTGACAGCACGTCCCACAGGGAAGACGGTGAAGAGCCTCCAGCTCTTTACGCCCTTGCTGATAAGGAACTCCTTGATATCGTTCAGCTTCGTGTAGTTGCGACGGTTCACGCAGGTTACTATGTCAAAGACGAACCCCTTCTTGGCCACCAGCATATCTATGGCCTTGCTGACCATCTGAAAGCTCTGCCCGTTGCCTCGCATCCAGTTGTGGTCTTCCTCCAAGCCGTCCAGGCTGATGGTCATGGTGTGGATGCCTGCCTTCTGGAGGCTTATCCATCGCTGTGGCGTAAGATGCAGGGCGTTGGTGACCAATCCCCATGGGAAGCCTTTCTGGTAGATGGCACGTCCGCATTCCTCCAGGTCTTTACGCATCAGCGCCTCGCCACCTGTGATGATGACGAAGACCTTGTGCGGGTCGGTCTTACGGGCAATGCTGTCCAGTACGCGCAGGAAGTCCTCCTTGGGCATATCCTTGCTCTCGGGCTGCATTTTGCAGTCGCTGCCGCAATGGCGGCACTTCAGGTCGCAACGCGATGTACATTCCCAGAAGAGCTGCTTCAGCGGGTGCTCCTTCCTGAGGATGTTCTCCTTCTGTCGCCAGAGTTCAAGGGCCAGCTTCTTCCGAAGGGTCAGAGGCGTGGCCTTCATTATTTCTTCTTCAGCTTGATATTCTGGGTGATGCTATAAACGCCACCATACCACTTGCCATCGCCCTTTTTAGTTTGTATGGCTGATTCGTAGTCAATATCTATGGTATCGTTGGCGAATTCTCCTCCGTTGGCCTCACCGTCAACGTCCTGAACAATTAATTTTGTATTAATTCCATATTCTCTATATGAAAGATAATATTCACCCTGGTAGTTTGTCTTCTTTGAGGCGTGATTATACCAATATCTTCCGTCACTCACATCTTGGTATGATTCAGCTGATACCAAGATTCCGTTGATTTCATTCCCCTCCTCATCGGTTACGATACCACCAATGACGTAGTCGGCATTAGGAGAACCGTATTCACATGGATAATCATCTTCTGAGCAACTGCTGAACCCTAAAACAGAAAGCAGAACCGACAGGACGGCGCCATACAAACGATAAATTTTTGTTTTCATACCCTTTTTAGTCTTTAAAATGTGTATTTTCGCATACAAAGATAATGCATTTGTTCAGTTCTCTCCAAGAATTTTAGAATTTTTTTTACTTTCTTCCCCAAAATTTTGTCGTGGGGTAGGATAAAAAAACAGCCCAGGGGATGTCCTTGGGCTGCTTTGCATATTGGGGTGATGTTACTCTTTGTTTAGTACCGAATAATTGATTTTCAATAGATTATTCTTACGGCAGGCTTCCTTTGCCACTTGTTCCAAGTGTTCCATTTTTTTATCAGTGGTGATACTGATGATGGATTCTGTGTCTTTGTATTTGCTGATCAGTTGCATCAGCTCTACGGGTGTGATGGGTTTCAACTCTGCACCTTCTATGCTACTGAACAGTTTTCCTTCGCTGTCGATGTGAATGCGGATGTTACCCGTTTTGTCTGAAGCATCTTCTTTAGGAACAACCTTATAGTTGATGGTAAGGTTAGGATTGGTGAGATTCTTAATCTCCCGTTCCACTTTGGGTAGTGCAACCTCGGTTGTAAGATTTACGGTTGCCTTTACACCTTCGCGTAAGCGACCTTTCAGAAACTTTTCTCCTTCCACAGGATCCATTATTTTGCCATCAAGGGTGAATAGGGTAGCTTCGTGGTTACTGTTAATATAAATTTCTACCGCCATTTCTTTGTCATCCGGAATGGGCGTTTGCACTACATCTTCGATGACTGAACTTGCTTTACTGAACTCTGAGGTGGCAAAGGCGCTGAGGGCCAGTGCAATCATGGGCAGCAGGTACAGCACGCGGCTGCGTCTGCTCCGATGGGGATTTGTCTTAAGCATCATACTGATTCTTTTTTTTGTTAGACTGTGATTAAAATTGTTTGCAAAAGTATAGGTGCTGGCGCCAACAGCCTTCTTTATTATCAATTGGGAATAGGAATGAGCGGAAATGCCCTCGCGGAGGACATAGTCGTCCGCTTCGTACTCGTGTACATCACGCATATAGATGCCTAATAGGTAAGCAAAGGGATTCCACCACTGGATGGCCTCTACGAGGGTCAGCAGGATGATGTCCAGGGAGTGACGGTAGAGGATATGAGCTTTCTCGTGCAGGATAATCTCGCGTCCGCTCTCTATGTAGTCTTTCTCGCTGATTACAATGCTACGCAGCCAACTGAAGGGTGCCACATTCTCTGCATGGCAATAGATGCGGATACCAGAGGGGTCGTCCTTCGTCCAGATACTTCCCCTTCGGATGATACGTCCCATAGAGAGTACCTCGCGTAAGCGGATGCCTAAGATGGTAAGGGCTCCGATGGCATACAGAATGCTTACGACGTAGAACCAGGGAAAAGGTTTCTCCAGGTTCCCCTCGCCCACGGGAGAGGGGTATGGGGTGAGGCCTGGCATCTCGACGGGTACTCCCATTTCCAGCAAACCTTTCTCTAAGGTCTGTACGGCTGGCATGGTATCCATAGAGATAAGACTGAAGTTGCAGAGCGGCAATACCAGGCTCAGCACAAGGATAGCCAGCAACGTCAACCTGTTGAAACGGAACATCTTCTCCCTGAAAATCAGGAATATACCAGGCACAAACAGCAACGTTAGCAGTATGGCCGACTTGATTGCGTAGATGAGTAGTTGTGACATAAAGCCCCCTCCGTCTCCCCCTTTGGGGGAGTGATTATTGAGTGTTTATTGTTTAGAGTCAGTATCTGAGTTTAGAGTTGAGCGTTCGTTCACTCCCCCAAAGGGGGAGTCGGAGGGGGCCTCCTCTAATTCGTGCAGGAAGCTTATTAATTCTTCCTCCGAAATCTCTTCTTCGCGAATGAAGTAGCTGAGCATAGAGCGGAGGCTGCCTCCGAAGAAGGTGCGCTTGACATCGTGCATAGCCTTGCGAACGTATTCGGCTCGCCCTACCCTAGCCATATAATGATGCGTCTTGCCCTCGCCGTCTTTCTTGAAGTGGTCAACAAAACCTTTCTCATAGAGTGTGCGCATCTCCGTAGCCAAGGTGGTGTAGGCAGGCTTAGGCTCTGGCAGCTGGTCGTAGATCTCGCGTGCTGAGACAGAGTGGTTGATGTCCCAGATGATGGACATAATGTCGTATTCCGTCTTGCTGAGGATTGACTCTCGTCTGTTCGTTGTTTTCATATCGCGTTTGTGTTGTTTTCTGCTGCAAAATTATGTGGCAAGGGAAAGCAATGCCTAAAAAGAAGCATAAAAACTTCTCCATTCTGTCAGAATTTAACTTTTATTAATAGAAATAAAAATCGGGGAATCCCTCTCTCGAATAAAAAATTGGGTGCTTTCGTTGTCTGTATTAGGAAATTGTCGTACCTTCGCATTAGATATGGCACAAGACAACCGACAGACACAAAATCAAGTACAAGTACAGGCGCAGCAGCAGGTGCAGGTGCAGACGCTTTCGCCCCAGCAGGTGATGTTGGTGCGACTGACCGAAATGCCCATAGAAGCTCTGCAGCAGCGCATAGAGAACGAGTGTCTGGAAAATCCTTGGTTGGAGAAGCGGGAAGGGGTTGATGACGAATCCGGATTTTCTGGGGAGGCTGGAAATTCTGACGAATCCGGAGAATCCGGCGCAGAATATGACTACCGCTCGGAGGATGATATCCCTGACTACATGTTGCGCCCCACCTATGCCAAATCAACGCCTGAGAGTGTGGAATACGGTGATACCCTATCCTTCTATGATAAACTGAAGGAGCAGATGGCCGACTTCGAACTGACGGAGCGCGACCGTATGCTGTTGGAATACCTGATAGGTGAGTTGGACGACAGCGGCCTGCTAGGGAAGCCACTCTATCAGATAGTGGACGAGGCGGAAATCTATCAGGGCATAGAAACCAATGAGCGCGAGCTGCTGCATGTGCTGGGCATCCTGCAACAGTTTGACCCTGCTGGCGTTGGCGCCCGTACATTACAGGAATGTCTGCTCCTGCAGATAAAGCGCGATGAGAAGAATCCCTATCGCCCCCTGCTGACGAAGGTGATGGAGCGCTACTTTGACGAATTCATACACAAGCGCTGGGAACGCATCCAACAAAAGCTGAAGCTGTCGCCCTTGCAGGTAGAGGAACTGAAACGCGAGATAAAGCGTCTGAATCCCCGTCCAGGCTCATCCCTTGGCGAGAAGAGCATAGTATTGGGGCATCAGATAACGCCCGACTTCATAGTGGATACCGACGAGGACGGCCACATCACCGTACAGCTGAATGGCGGCAATGGGTCGGCCCTGATGATAAGTCCGGATGCCACAGAGAAACTACAGGCCTATGCCAAGCTAAAGGATAGTCAGTTGACCAAGGCTGTACAGGAGGACATAAGGTTCACACGCGAGTACGTAGAGCGTGGTCAGCTCTTCATAGATGCCCTTGCCCAACGCAGGGAGAGTATGATCAGGACTATGAACGCCATCATAAAGCTGCAGAGGCCCTTCTTCCTGGAAGGAGATGATACGTTGCTAAAGCCCATGAAACTGGAGGATGTGTCGGAGCTGGCTGGTTACGACATCAGTACCGTCAGCCGTGTCTGCAACAGCAAATACGTACAGACACCCTTCGGCATCTATTCCCTGAAGCATTTCTTTACCCATAAGGCCGTGCAGAAGGACGATGCAGAGATGGCAACCCAGAGACAGGTGATGGCATCTATACAGGAACTGATAGACGCAGAAGACAAAAAGAACCCTCTAAGCGATGAGAAGCTGGCCTCTCTGCTGAAGCAGAAGGGCTATGACATAGCCCGACGCACCATTGCCAAATATAGGGAGTTAATGAAGATACCAATTGCACGCATGCGTAAGTGAACGCTAACCGCTAACCGCTAACCGCTCAGAATAAATGAGAAAACATATAGTCATAGCCAGAGGATTCAGTAGTATATTCCGACCCATGTACTACCCTACCGTAGGAACCATCATACTGCTCACGTTTACGTATATGAGCATGTTTCCTTGGGCATTCCGACTGATGGTATTGGGCGTTGTGTACTTCTTTACCGTTCTGCTGCCCGTGCTGACAACCTATCTGTACCGTCGTTTGCTGGGATGGCGACTGCAGGAGTTGCGCGAGCGTCACAAGCGCTTTGTGCCCTATGCCATTCACTTCCTGAGCTACCTGTGCTGTATGTATCTGCTGGACAGTATGCACATGCCTCGTTTCATAACGGCTATCCTGTTTGTGTCCCTGATGGTACAGACGTGTTGCATCATCATAAACATGTTCTGGAAGGTGAGTATGCACTCGGCCGGCTCTGGTGCCGTTATAGGAGGCTTGGTGGCCTACTCTACCATCTTCGGCTTCAACCCCATCTGGTGGTTGTGTGGCACAATCCTGCTGTCGGGCTGTGTTATGACCAGTCGTATGGTGCTGTTGCAACATAGCCTTGCACAGGTGCTGGTAGGCACGCTGGTAGGTATATTGTGTGGATTTTTTGGAATAATATTTATATAAGTGAAGAATGAAGAGTGAAGAGTGAAGAATTTGCTACCGCTGTGCCCGATTAGCACCAGTAACAACTCGTCAACTTGTAAACTCGTTAACTTGTCAACTTAAAAAAATAAGATATGAAAGCAGTTGTAAGTATTATCATGGGTAGCACAAGCGATCTGCCCGTTATGGAGAAAGCCGCTAAGTTCCTGGACGAGATGGAGATTCCCTTCGAGATGAATGCACTCTCTGCCCACAGAACGCCTCAGGAGGTTGAGGACTTTGCCAAGAATGCCGAGATGAGAGGTATTAAGGTCATCATAGCAGGAGCCGGCATGGCTGCCGCTCTGCCTGGCGTTATTGCTGCCAGCACTACCCTACCCGTCATAGGTGTTCCCGTCAAGGGCATGCTGGATGGATTGGACGCTATGCTGAGCATCATTCAGATGCCTCCTGGCATACCCGTAGCAACAGTTGGCGTGAATGCTGCTCAGAATGCAGGCATCCTGGCAGCTGAGATGTTGGCTCTTGGAGACGACTCAATCTCTATCAAGCTGAAGGCTTACAAGGAAGACCTGAAGCAGAAGATAGTAAAGGCCAACGTGGATTTGGCAATGGTTAAGTATAACTATAAGGTAAACTAAATGAGAAGACCCACACACGAGGTCAAGATTGGCAAGTTACGCATTGGCGGTCAGAACAAGGTGGCCGTTCAGAGCATGACTACCTGTAGCACTATGGATACAGAGGGCTGCGTAGAGCAGTGCATTCGTATCATAGATGCAGGTGCCGACTTGGTTCGCCTCACTACCCAGGGAACACGCGAGGCTGAGAATCTGCGCAATATAAAGGCAGGACTCATAGCCCGTGGCTACGGAGATACCCCTTTGTGTGCCGATGTGCACTTCAATCCCAATGTAGCCGATGTGGCTGCTACCATAGTGGAGAAGGTACGTATCAACCCAGGTAACTACGTTGATCCTGCCCGTCAGTTCAAGCACTTGGAATATACTGATGAGGAGTACCAGCAGGAGCTGAAGCGTCTGGACGAGCGTTTCTGTCGTTTCCTTAGCATTTGTAAGGAACATGGTACTGCCATCCGTATAGGCGTGAATCATGGCTCGCTGTCCGACCGTATCATGAGTCGTTACGGCGATACCCCGGCGGGCATCGTAGAGAGCTGTATGGAGTTCTTGCGTATCTGTGAGCGTGAGAAGTTCCCTGACGTTGTTGTCAGCATCAAGGCCAGCAATACAGTCATCATGGTGCAGAGCGTTCGCCTACTCTGTCAGGAGATGGAGAAGGAGGGAATGGATTATCCCTTGCATCTGGGTGTTACAGAGGCTGGAGAAGGCGAAGACGGACGTCTGAAGAGTGCTGTGGGTATAGGCTCGTTACTCATAGACGGCATAGGAGATACCATTCGTGTTTCTCTGAGCGAGGAGCCTGAATGTGAGATTCCCGTCGCCCAAAGCATCCTGCAAGCTGCCAGAGTGCAGATGTGCAAGCCTGAGTTCATCAGCTGCCCAGGTTGTGGACGTACGCTCTACGACCTGCAGGATACCATCCGCCGTGTGAAGGCTGCCGTGGCCGAACGTGCCAAGGTGAACCCTCAGTACAATACGCTGAAGATTGCCATCATGGGTTGCATCGTCAATGGCCCAGGTGAGATGGCAGATGCGGATTATGGCTATGTGGGTGCTGCCAGAGGCAAGGTCTCGCTCTATAAGAACAAAGAGTGCGTAGAGAAGAATATCCCTGAAGCAGAGGCCATAGAACGCCTCATCGCTTTCATAGATGAGGATTTGGTAAGCCCCCTCCCCGCTCCCCCTTTGGGTGAGTGCTGAATTGAAAATAATATTTTACACGATGGAACTTCTATATCTTTTTATCGGTCTTGTGTTGGGAGGCCTTGCCGTTTGGATGGTGATGCGCTCTAAGATGGGTGCTGTGCAGCAATTGCTGGACATCACGAAGCAGCAGCAAGAGGAGCAGAAGAAGCAGCATGAGGCTTTGCAGGAGGAACAGAAGAAAGTCCGTCTGGAAGAGCGTCAGCAGCAGGAGGAGCAGATGCGCCAGCAGCTGGCTTTGCTTCGCGAGCAGATGAATTCCACCTCTGAGAAGATTCTGAAGGAGAGGGCTGAACAGTTGTCGGCTGTCAATAAGGAACAACTCTCAGGCATCCTTACTCCCCTGCAGACACATATTCAGCAGATGCGTGAGGCTGTGGAGCGTTCCGACCGTGAGCATAACTCTACGATGCAACGACTGGATGCTACTATCAAGACCAGCATTGAGCAGAGTCGTCAGGTAGGCGAAAGAGCAGATAAACTGGCTCAAGCCCTGACAGGAGAGAACAAGACACAGGGCAACTTTGGAGAACTGCGACTGAAGCAGCTCTTGGAAGGTATGGGACTTCAGGAAGGTGAGCAGTTTACCCTACAGGAAACCATCAGAGACAAGGACGGCTATGTGGTTTACGAGGAGGAGGGCCATCGCCTTATCCCCGATGCCATTCTGCATTTCCCTGATAAAAGGGATGTGATAATAGACTCTAAGATGTCGTTCACAGCCTTCGAGGACTACCATAATGCCGAGACGGAGGCTCAGCGTCAGGATGCCCTGAAACGTCATCTGACCAGTATGCGCAATCATGTGAACGAGTTGGCCAGAAAGAACTACTCGAAGTACATTGCAGAGGGCCACGCCAAGTTGGATTTCGTCCTGATGTACGTCTTCTCGGAATCCGCCCTGCAGTTGGCGCTCACGAACGATGCTACCCTTTGGAAAGATGCCTACGACAGAGGTGTCATCATCACAGGCAGTCAGAACCTTTATACCATGCTACGTGTATTGGAGATGACCTGGAAGCAAGTTCGCCAGGTGGAGAACCAGCAGAAGATTATGGAATGCGCCAATATGATTGTGGATCGCGTGCAGCTGTTTGCAGAAAGGTTCGAAAGTGTAAAACAGCAGCTGCAGAAGACACAGGACAGCTTCGATAAGTTAGAATCCATAACAGCAGACTCTGGCCAGAGCATCCTTACACCTGCTTCCCGATTGTTGAAGATGGGTGCCAGCCAGAATCCGAAGCGCAAGAAACAGTTGCAACAGCAACAGAATTCAGAACAGATAGAAGAGAAAGAGGAAGAATAATGTACTATTTTGTCCTATAATTACACTTTTTCTGCCACTATATTTGCATCGTTCAAACTAAATGTGTACTTTTGGCACAAAATTCTACAACTATTTAGCCAAAACGAGTTAAAAACGTACACATTATGCAAATTCATTCCATTATCCGCAAACTACTGCTTTCCTCATTGGCAGTAATGTCTCTTGGGGCTGTGGCACAGGAGACGGAACCTATCCAAGAAGCAAACGTTGATATCTGCATTTACGGCAGTACCCCAGCCGGCATTATGGCTGCCTATACGGCTAAACTGAAGGGCAAGAGCGTGCTGCTGGTATCGCCCACCAAACGACTGGGCGGTATGACTGCAGGCGGTCTTGGTTGGACCGATATAGGCGACAGCACCAGTCACAGGCGTATTATAAAAGGTTTCGCGCGCGAGTTCTATCGTCGTATAGGTCATCACTACGGAATGGCCTCCCCTACCTTCTACTTCGAACCTAAGGTGGCATTGGCAACCTTCAAGGGATTCCTGAGCGATGCTGACATCAAGGATAACCAGGATATATGGTACGAGTGGCGTATCGTCAGTGCCCACAAGGAGGGCAACGATGTGAGAAGCATCGAACTGGAGGACGGTACCAATCCCAAGGTGACACCTCACAGAACCGTCAATGCCAAAATCTTTATCGACTGCAGCTACGAGGGCGACCTGATGGCTCGTGCCGGTATCTCATATACGGTGGGAAGAGAGCCGGCTTCGCAATACGGAGAACCTGAGAATGGTGTACAGTGTCTGAATAAGCATCAGTTCTGTGATGGCGTTGACCCCTATGTGGTGCCTGGCGATCCCAGCAGCGGCCTGCTTTGGGGCATTATGCCTGAGCCTATGGGAAAGAAAGGTGAGGGCGACAACCATATTCAGGCCTATAACTATCGTCTGACGCTGACCAAGAATACTCCCTTCCGTGCTATTACGGATAAGGTGCCTGATAATTACGACCCCAGCAAGTATGAGTTGCTCTTCCGTTGGATGGAGAAGAAGGGTTGGAGCGGTTATGGCGACTGCATCAAATGGACTTACATGAAGGATTCCTCTGGTCCTAATAGTTGGAACGCCCTGAAGACAGATAACAACAATAATGGTGGTTTCTCTACCGATATGATTGGCTATAGTTGGGACTACCCTGAAGCTACCTACGAGCAGCGCGACTCCATCGCCAAACTGCACGAGGATTATACCAAGGGCTTGCTCTATATCCTATGGACAGACAAGCGTGTTCCTGCCAGCATTCAGGCAGAGTTCCTGAAGTGGGGTTATCCCTTGGATGAATACGAGGACAATGAGAACTTCACACCTCAGCTGTATGTCCGTGAGGCAAGGCGTATGCTGGGTCGTATGGTGATGACGGAGGATTACTGTCTGAAGACAAAAGCCGTTGACGACCCCATTGCGTGGGGTGCCTATACAATGGATTCGCATAACTGTGGTCGCTATGTGGTAAACGGAATGGTGAAGAATGAGGGTGATGTACAGCGCCATCTGACAGCAGGCCCTTATGGAATATCCTACAGGGCTGTTACACCCAAGGAGGAAGAGGCTCGTAACGTCATTGTACCCGTCTGCCTTTCTGCCTCTCATATCGCTTACGGCAGTATCCGTATGGAACCCGTCTATATGGTACTGGGCGAGACAACGGCATTGGCCGCTATACAGGCCATAGACGAGCACGAAGGATGTGTGCAGGAGGTAGATCCTGCCAAGTGTATCAAGCAGTTGGAGAACGGTTTGGAGGTAGAGCGCTTTGAGGAGTTGCCTGCTGAGGGTAATTCCGTTGCCGTGGATATCACCAGTAGAGTGTTGCAGAATCCTTCTTTCGAGACAGCTTATACCAACACAGCCAAGCCTCCCTACGGATGGAGTGAATTGCCTGCAGGAACAACCTTGCAACGCAGCCTCAGCGCCAATCCTAACAACAAGGACGGCAAGAAGGCTTATGTCTGCAAGCCTGAGTCAGGAAAGACCATCAATGAGCCGCTGAAGCTGTACCAACGCATACCTGCAGAGAAGTTAGGAGCAGGCATATATAAGGTTACGTGTAAGATGTGGATAGAGAAGGACTATTACGGAACGGCCTGCTTGTTTGCTGACAATGGCGAGGGCACCAACTGCAACGTTCAGTATTGGACCACAGAGGCTTATTACAGGAATGGTACATCGGGATACGACAATATCAATTACACCGATTACAGAACCACCTTCGCTAATCATGCAGGAGGCTTCAATAATACCACTACACAGAATATGCAGAGAATGGTGGTTTACATCACGTTGAGGGATGGTGATGATATGATGGTGGGTATCCGTACCAACAGCGCCAACCAGGCTTCGGACAAAGCAGGAGCAGGTTACTTCATTGTGGATGATTTCCACGTAGAGAAGCTGACAGAGAAACCTTTGTCGCAAGAGGCTTTCTGCGACAAGAACCTTATCAACTACACCTTCGAGAAAGACCCTCAAGGCAATACCTACGATTGGAATACGAAGACAATAAAGAACGAGTCAGCCAACGGACCTATTCTGGGTTGGCAATGTTACCCTGAATGGACGGACAACTACGGTGGCGTGAGTGACGGTACCAATCTGGAGTGGAAATGGGCAGGATACGTTGCCAGTACCAGTGGTGTTATCCCCAATGATTTCAAGTTGTATCAGACCATTCCTGCAGAGAATCTCACACCTGGTGTCTATGAGGTGAATGCCCGTATGTGGCTGCATCAAAGCAAGTTGGGCATTACCCGTCTCTATGGTGCTGCAGGGGACAAATGTAGCGTTCAGTATTATGGTAAGGCCGATAAATATCCACAGAATGTTCTGACAGACGGTGAGGTGGCAACTTTTGCCAACCTTACCGCCTGCACTACTACAGGAAGGGTGAATGAGATGTCGTTGGATGTAGAGGTTGGCGAAGGCAAGAATCTGGAAGTGGGTGTTAAGGCAGGTTATGGTGCAGAGGCCAATAATACGGCAGGAGCCAACTACGGAAAGTTCTATGTTGATTTGCTTCGTACCTGGAAGGTAAGTGATTTGCCCGTAGAATACGCAGAAACGGCCTCTGACAACGTTATTTTGCCTCAGACGTACACTAACAAGGTAATCCTAAATAAAACGTTCAGCAACGGCGAATGGCAGGATGTCTGTTTTCCCTTTAGCTTGAACAAATCAGATATAGAAACTATCTTCGGCAAGGGAACGGAAGTGATGGGGATGGAGATAGAACAGCCCGACTGTCTTTGTCCTGACGAACTGGGCCTCTATAGAGTAAGTGAGATGAAGGCAGGGTTGCCTTACCGCATTCGTCCTACCGATGTACTCCCCTCCCCTATCACATTAGAGAATGTCCGAATTGAAATTTCAGAACCTAAGGATGTTTCGACCTCTGGTTATACGCTAAAGGGTGTCTTCCAAGCCACAGAGGATGTTCCTGCTTTTGGTGTGGTAAATATACAGCATGGAGGCCATACATCTGTCCTGTTGCCCCAAACAGAGCAGGAGGAAGATGCCAGTTACGACCTCTCAGGCAGACGTACAACGTCTACCGCCAAGGGAGTTGTAATTCATAAGGGAAATAAGTTCCTGAACTAACCGATTATTTCTTTTCCGCTAGCTTTTTGCACCATTTACCCCCCATCATACAATAGAGGCCAAGCAGCACGAAGGGAACGCTAAGCAACTGTCCCATATTGAAGAGCATACCGTTCTCAAAGGCTTCCTGATTCTCCTTGGTATATTCAATGAAGATTCTACTGGTGAAAATCAGGAAGAGGCAGAGGCCAAAGAAGAATCCTGTACCCACTTTCTGAGGATATTTCTTATAGATAACCCACCCTACAAAGAAGAAGCAGGCATAGCACAGAGCCTCATAAAGTTGTCCTGGGTGACGGGGAATCATATCTACACGCTCAAAGATGAAAGCCCAGGGTACATCAGTAGGACGACCGATAATCTCTGAGTTCATCAGATTGCCTAAACGTATAGCGCAAGCACAGATGGGGGTTACAATAGCTACATTATCAAGCACATGCATGATATTGAGCTTCATATTGCGGGCATAAAGCCAAAGGGCCAGCATCAAGCCCCATGTGCCTCCGTGACTGGCTAATCCCTCGTAGCCGGTAAACTTCCAGCTGCCATCAGGAAGATGACGGATGGGAAGCACCATCTCTATAGGGTGAGAGAGAAAATATCCGGGTTCGTAGAAAAGGCAATGTCCCAATCGGGCACCTATGAGTATGCCTAGGAAGCAGTACATGAACATAGGTTCAAACTTCTCTTCGCTAATCCCCTGTTGTTTGTACAGCCTATGCATGAGCCAGTATACGCCCAGCAAGCCTATACACCAGCAAAGTGAGTACCAGCGAATGGCGAAGAAGCCTAGATCCAAGGCTACTACATCAGGATTCCAATTGATGAACAATGCGTAATTCATAAAAAAATTATAATTTAGCACTCACCCAAAGGGGGAGCGGGGAGGGGGCTATACATTAAATCTAAAGTGCATGATGTCTCCGTCCTGAACGACGTATTCTTTACCTTCTACACCCATCTTGCCTGCCTCGCGGACAGCAGCTTCTGAACCGTACTTGATGTAGTCCTCGTACTTGATAACCTCAGCACGGATAAAGCCCTTCTCGAAGTCGGTATGGATAACGCCGGCACACTGGGGAGCCTTCCAACCCTTGCGGAATGTCCAGGCTTTTACCTCCATTTCTCCGGCTGTGATGAATGTCTGAAGGGTAAGCAGGTGATAGATAGCCTTTATAAGGCGATTACAGCCGCTCTCAGAGAGTCCCATGTCCTCGAGGAACATCTGCTTCTCCTCGTAAGATTCAAGCTCTGCTATGTCGGCTTCTGTCTGTGCGCTGATAATCAGCATCTCGGCATCCTCGCCTTCAATGGCTTTCTTTACGGCTTCTGTATAGTTGTTTCCAGTTGAAGCACTGGCATCATCTACGTTGCAAACGTACAACACAGGCTTGGTAGTCAGCAGGAAAAGGCTCTTGGCGGCAGCATTCTCGTCTTCTGTCTCGAAGGTTACAGTACGGGCACTCTTGCCTTGCAGCAAAGCCTCATGGTAGGCCTCCAACACCTGCAGTTCTATCTTAGCCTGCTTGTCGCCTCCTACCCTAGCAGCTTTCTCAACCTTCTTGATACGGGCTTCTACAGTCTCCAAATCCTTCAGCTGAAGTTCGGTATCAATAATCTCCTTGTCGCGAACAGGATCTACAGAGCCGTCAACGTGTACAATATTGCCGTTGTCGAAGCAACGCAAGACGTGAATGATAGCATCGCACTCACGAATATTAGCCAGGAACTGGTTACCCAGACCTTCGCCCTTGCTGGCACCTTTTACAAGGCCGGCAATATCCACAATGTCGCAGACAGCGGGGACAATACGACCAGGATGAACCAACTCAGCCAGTTTGGTGAGTCGCTCATCGGGCACACTAACCTGTCCCAACTGGGCGTCGATTGTACAAAAGGGGAAGTTGGCTGCCTGTGCCTTAGCGCTACTCAGACAGTTGAAAAGTGTTGATTTGCCTACGTTGGGCAATCCTACTATACCTGCTTTCATCTTATTCCAAATCTTAAATTGGGTGCAAAATTACCGCTTTAATTTTACATAACCAAATTTTCTGTATTTCTTTCCCCCTTTGGGGGAATTGACAGAGGCCTCCTTAGTGGGCCTCTAACCAGTTGCTACCCCACCCTGTGTCGGCTATGAGGGGCACACGCATCTGGCATGCTGCCTGCATCTCCTCAATCACAATCTTTTCCAGGCGTTCCTTCTCCTCAGGCACAACGGTGAAGCAAAGTTCGTCGTGCACCTGCAGAATCATCTTAGAGCGCAGCTTTTCTTCTTTCATACGCTGGTAAACGCGAATCATAGCAATCTTTATGATGTCTGCAGCACTTCCCTGGATGGGAGAATTGATGGCATTACGCTCTGCATTACCACGGACATTGGCGTTGTTGGAGTTAATATCTGGCAAGTAGCAACGTCTGCGGAAGATGGTCTCTGTATAACCTTTCTCGCGAGCCATAGCAATGCTCTTGTCCATATACTCCTTCACACCCGGATAAGTCAGGAAGTAGCCGTCAATCAGCTCCTTAGCTTCTGTTCTGGAAACGTCCATACGCTCTGCCAAGCCAAAGGCAGAGATACCATAGATGATACCAAAGTTAGCTGTCTTGGCCTTACGACGTTCATCGCTGGAGACCTCCTCTAGGGTCTTGTGGAATATTTTGGCTGCTGTGGCTGCATGGATATCCTGTCCTGCATTGAAGGCTTCTATCAGATTCTCATCGCCACTCAGATGAGCCATAATACGCAACTCAATCTGGCTATAGTCGGCACAGAAGAACTCCTGGCCCTCTTCTGGTATAAAGGCTTTTCTGACCTCTTTTCCTTGTTCGTCCCTGACAGGGATATTCTGTAGGTTGGGGTTAGAGGAAGAGAGTCGTCCTGTTGTGGTCACAGCCTGATTGAACGAGGTATGTATATGTCCTGTCTCAGGATTTATCAAGAGGGGAAGGGCGTCAATGTATGTATTGAGCAGTTTCTTTAATCCCCTGTATTCCAGAATCTTACCGACAATAGGATTCTTGCTCTTCAGGCTGATTAGAATCTCTTCCGTAGTAGCATACTGACCCGTCTTTGTCTTTTTGGGCTTGTTGGTAATCTTCATCTGGTCGAAGAGGATTTCGCCTACCTGCTTAGGACTGGCAATATTGAAGTGTACGCCTGCCAGCTGGTATATCTCTTCTTCTATGCGTTGCATCTCCTGAGAATACAGCACAGAGGTTTCCTTCAGTCCTTTGGTATCTATGCATACACCGTTGCGTTCCATATAGGCCAGGACGGGCATCAGTGGCATTTCTATCTGCCAGAAGAGGTCTGTCAGTCCTTCTTTCTCCAGTTCTGGAGCAAATAAGTTCTTCAGTCTCAGTGTGATATCCGCATCTTCGCAGGCATAGGCACAGACTTCTTCAGGACTCAGGTCAGCCATAGATTTCTGCTTCTTACCTGTTCCGATAAGCTCATCAATATGGATGGTCTGATAGTGCAGATAGGCTTCTGCCAGATAATCCATTCCATGTCGCATTTCGGGGTGGAGTAGGTAATGGGCAATCATGGTGTCGAACATGCGCCCCTGCAGCTCTATGCCGTGGTTCTGCAGCACCTGCAGGTCGTATTTCAGGTTCTGTCCTACCTTTATTATATTAGGGTTCTCATAGACAGGACGGAAGCGCTCTACAGCCTCTTGGTTCTCGAATACAGGAACATACCAGGCCTGTCCCTCTTTAATGCTGAAACTAAGGCCTACCAGACGTGCCTGAATGGGATCTGTGCTGGTGGTTTCTGTATCCAGGCATATCTCTTTGGCTCCTTGTAGGGTAGCCACAAGGGTGTCCATCTTTTCTGGTGTATCAACCAATTGATAATCAGCTGTTTCCTTGCTGTAACGAAGCATGCCGTTGTTGATGGTTGTCTCCTCAGCACCTTCTGCTGTCTCGCCCTCATCACCAAATCCGCTGAATAGGTCGCCTTGTATGGCATTTCCTTTTTTTTCGGGCTTGGAAGCCGGAAGTGGAGTAGGGGATGCTATCTTCTTGCGCATAAGGGTACGGAACTCCAGTTCCTCGAAGATTTTCTGCAAGGCTTCTTGGTTGGGTTCCTCCACCTTGAGCATCTCCATATCCAACTGTATGGGTACATCTGTCTTGATGGTGGCCAGCCATTTGCTGGTCTTTATCTGCTCTATGTTGTTCTCTACCTTTTCCTTCAGAGCGCCTTTCAGCTTGTCTGTGTTCTGTATCAGATTCTCTATGCTGCCAAAGTCCTGAACCAACTTAGAGGCTGTCTTCTCTCCTACACCAGGACAACCAGGGATATTGTCCACAGCATCTCCCATAAGTCCGAGTATATCAATAACTTGGGTAGGGGAGGAGATACCCCATTTTTGGCTTACCTCAGCAGGGCCCAGAATCTCTTCGGCATTCTTTCCGACGGCAGGACGGTACATCTTTACATGCTCTGTTACCAATTGTCCGTAGTCCTTATCGGGCGTCATCATATAGGTATCTATCCCCTGCTGATCTGCCTGATGGGATAGGGTGCCTATCACATCGTCGGCCTCGTAGCCGGGCTCTTCCAGAATAGGGATGTTGTATGCCTGAAGCAACCTTTTTATAATAGGTACGGCAAAGCGGATAGCCTCTGGCGTCTCCTCGCGTTGTGCTTTATATTCAGGGTAGGCTTCATGTCGGAATGTGCCTCCAGAAGGGTCGAAGGCAACGCCCAGATGGGTGGGGTGCTCCTTCTGTATAACTTCCTCCAGGGTGTTCACAAAGCCAAGAATGGCCGATGTGTTTTCTCCCTTCGAGTTAATTCTGGGGTTCTTCAAAAAGGCATAATACGCCCTGTAAATAAGGGCATAAGCGTCTAAAAGATAGAGTTTGGGCATACATTATTGAATTTTATTCGGTAAAATTATGGAAAAAAAGTGAAATGGTCATCATTTTTGTGTATTTTTGCAGTTCAAAAGTGTATTAGATGAACTCATTAGAGGACTTACAAAAACCTGTTGCCGACTTTTTGGAGCAATACAAACAGCAGTTTGTTGCTACGCTTCAGAGCGATAACGCATTGCTTCAGCAAGCCCTGGATCACCTGTTGCAGAAGAAGGGAAAGCTGGTCAGACCAACTCTTGTCTTCCTCTCTGCCAGCCTTTTTGGTAAGGTGAATCAGAAGGTTTATGATGTGGCTTTGGCGCTGGAGTTGCTGCATACAGCCAGTTTGGTGCATGATGATGTGGTAGACGAGAGCGACAGACGCAGAGGACAGGCTTCCGTAAATGCTTTAATGACGAATCAGATTGCCGTTCTGGTAGGGGATTTTATCCTAAGCAGAGCCCTCCATCATGCTGCTCAGACGGGTGATGCAAAGGTGGTTGATGTGGTTGCCAATCTGGGCGAGACATTAGCCGATGGCGAACTGTTGCAGTTGGCCAATCTGGATGCCGAGAAGCTGGACGAAGCCTCTTATTATATGGTTATCCGTAAGAAGACATCCAGCCTGTTTGCTGTTGCTGCCCAGTTGGGCGTTCTTGCTTCAGGTGGTTCTGAAGAGGGGGCTGAACGTATGCGTCGTTTTGGTCATTTGGTGGGTACTTGTTTCCAATTGAAGGACGATATCTTTGACTATGACGCCAAGACGGATGTAGGAAAACCTGCCGGCAATGATATGAAGGAAGGCAAATTGACCCTTCCTGTCATTCATGTAGTAAACAAGACCAAGAACGAGGAGATGCTTGCTAAAGCGTTGAAAGTCAGACGTGGAGAAGCTACCAAGCAGGATATAGAGGAACTGGTTGCGTTCACTATAGAGAACGGTGGTATAGAATATGCTTATTGGGCTATGAACGAGTTCCGTATGATGGCAGACGGCCTTATAGACGAATGTAGGGACCCTGCCGTTGCAGAATCCCTACACTCACTTGTCAGCTTTGTGGCTGAGCGTAAGTATTAATTGTTCTCCAGCATCTTGAAGAGCTTGTCCAACTTGGGAGCCATTATTATCTCCGTACGACGGTTCTTCGACTTTCCTTCTGCTGTCTCATTGTCTGCAACAGGTTTGTATTCGCCTCTTCCACAAGGCTGAATCTGCAAAGGACTAACGCCATAGGTCTCTGTCAGGATTCTTACTACACTTGTAGCACGGATAACACTTAAGTCCCAGTTATCCTGATAGATAGCGGTCTTGATGGGTACGTTGTCTGTATGTCCTTCAATCATCACTTCTATCTCTGTCTGCTTGTTCAGCACTTCTGCCAGTTTGCCTAATGCCTCCTGGCCTTGTTGGTTCACAATGGCTTTTCCTGATTCAAAGAGTAGCTTGTCGCTCATAGCCACATAGACCTTTCCGCCTTCCTCTCTGACTGTCAGTTCATCGCTACTGAAACCTTTCAACGCATCCTTGACACTATTCAGCAGATTCTTGACTTTCTGGTTCTGTTCGTTGATGACGTTCTGGAGTTCAACAATTGTACGTTCGCGCTCAGAGAGTGAGGCAATCAATTTTTTGTTTTCGTCCTGATTGTTGGCCAGCAGCGATTGGTAGTTTCTGATGCTTCCTTTCAGTAGGGTAGTGTCTCGTAACAGACTGTTGCATCTTTTGTCAAGAGCGGCATAGCTGTCTCTGCTCTGACCCAACAGATCTGCCAGGCTGTCTCTGCTATAAAGAGCAGCCCATCTTCCTGCTTCGGCAATTTCATACTTTTTCTTGCTTACCACACATGATGATAGCAGAATGCATCCCAAAACGAGGGGTAAAACTGCAATTTTTCTCATTTCTTTCTAGATTAGATAAATTCTTATACAGGATTTATAGCACGCAATCTTTTGAACTACAACGGAATATAGCCGATTTAGGCCTCACGAGAATGAATTCTTCTCTTCTTCCTTGCCATCTGCACGTGAATTTTGCAATGTCACGATGTCAAAATCAGAAGAATTTCACCTCTTCGCCAACAACTTCGCTCAAGAGCAGATTTGCCAGTCGACTTGTTCCCAGACGAAGGTATTGGTTGGTGAGCCATTTTTCTCCCAGCACCTCTTTTACTATTGTATAATAAACAAGGGCGTCATGAACCGTGTTCAGACCTCCGGCTGGTTTGAAACCAATCTGGATTCCTGTCTGGTCATAATACTCCTTGATGGCCTGACACATTACATAGGCAGCTTCAGGTGTGGCAGCCGGCTTTTCCTTGCCTGTGCTGGTCTTTATGTAATCGGCTCCTGCGTACATGGCCAGGATGCTGGCCTTCTTGATGTTCTCGGCACTTCCCAGCAGACCTGTTTCCAGGATTACCTTCATCTTCTTCTCGCCACAGATGGCCTTTAATTCGCTGATTTCATCGCAAAGTGTCTCGTAATCACCACTTAGGAACTTGCCAACGCTCATCACGATGTCTATCTCTGTTGCTCCGTCTCTTACAGCTAAGGCTGTCTCAACGGTCTTAACCTCTATGCAGGCCTGAGAAGAGGGGAAGGAACCGCTTACGCAGGCTACCTCAACGCCTTCAACCTCCAAGCTCTGACTTACGATGCTGGCAAAGCAGGGATAAACACAGATGGTGGCTACGTGTGGAAGGTCGGGGTAGGTGTTGTCAAAGTCGTTCACACGCTCTGTGAATTTCAGAACACTCTCCTCGCTGTCTGTTGTCTTCAGGGTGGTCAGCTCAACACTTCCCATCAGGAATTTCTTCACTTCCAGCGTATCGTTCTCAGGTACTTTTTCCTCGATGATTTGAGCAACTTTCTTTGCTACATCGGCATCGTCCAGCTTAGTATTGTACTTCGCAAGGGCCTCTTCGTACTTGTTCTGTTCCATAATATTTCTCTTTTAAATGTCTTTCAGTTTGGGGTTGTTTATATGTCTTTCCTTATCACGTAAGGTTTTCTTTTCAAAGCTTTTCTGAAGCGCTTCTGTCAGGTCCACGCCCGTCTGGTTGGCCAGGCAGATCAGTACCCATAGGATGTCTGCTATTTCCTCGCTGGGGTCTTGTTTCTCGCCTTCCTTGAAGGATTGTTCCCCATATTTGCGAGCCATAATTCTGGCCAGTTCTCCTACTTCCTCTGTCAGGACGGCCATATTCGTCAGCTCGTTGAAATACCTGACGCCATAGGTCTTAATCCACTGATCTACTTTATCTTGCGCTTCTCGAATGGTCATTGATACCTTATTTTATAAATAAAAATATGAAGACAAGGATTGTTATTATTGTCATAAATACCAAGTCGTTTTTGTAACTCCATTCATTTTTGAATTCCTTCCAATGACAGATATTGTATATCCATTTGGCTATTAATGTTATGCCAAATATGTAGTACAAATATTCATGATATGGCCAATTGAAAAGGCGTTTTAATACAAACCCTAATACAAATATGCCTAACCCTACATTATAAATGATGTCAATTGCTTTCTTCATCTTTTATTCCTTGTTTTTTGTGTCCATACATATTGTAACGGGGCCATCGTTCAGGAGTTCTACCTTCATGTCGGCACCGAATTCGCCTGTCCCAACAGGCTTGCCAAGGGCCTCTGTAAGCTGTTTCACGAAGCTATTATATAATGGTATAGCCACCTCGTGACCTGCTGCCCTGATCCAACTGGGACGGTTCCCTTTCTTGTAACTTGCCATCAGGGTAAACTGACTGACGACAATAATGTCGCCTCCTGTTTCCAGGATATCCTTGTTCATCACACCATTCTCGTCGTCAAAGACACGCAGCCCTATTATCTTGCGCACTAGCCACGCTATATCTTCCTGTGTATCAGCCTGTTCTATACCCAATAGGATAAGGAATCCTGCTCCTATCTGGCTTTTCCTCAGGCCTTCTATGGTTACGCTGGCGTGTGAAACTCTTTGTATGACGACTCTCATATTCTGTTTTTTGTTTATTGCAAAGGTACTATAAATATTTGATTCCTATCTGTTTTTTGCTTTTTTTATGTTTTTCATGCCCGTCTTAATTCTTTTTTCATTATGGGATATTTTCTATTTCAGGGTCTGAAACGTGTATTCCAAAGTTTGGAATGTACATCCCAAAGTCTGAAATGGCCATTCCAAACTTTGGAATAGAGAATACGTGCTTGAATAAATACTTTTTCTATTACAGAAAACAGAAAAGGCCTCTTGTTTCTCTTGAAATCTTAGCCTATAGAATGAAAGTGATTGTATATGATTTGTGCTTTAGATGGGCCTATAAGCTCCTCCAAAGCGCTCTTCTCTGCTTCCTTAATACGTTTCACGCTATGAAGCTTCTTCAGGAGCAGTTCCTTAGTCTTTGGTCCTATACCTTCTATGGTGTCTAACTCGCTGGCAATCTGATGCTTACTGCGTTTGTCGCGATGGAAGGTAATAGCATATCTGTGTACCTCGTCCTGTATCTGTGTCAGCAGGCGGAATAGGGGACTGTCAGTCTTTAATCCTATCACTTGCTGAGGAAATCCGTAGAGCAGTTCATTGGTCCTGTGCTTGTCGTCTTTAGCCAATCCGGCAATGGGTATTTGCAGGCCTAATTCGTCCTCTACAACCTTCCTTACGACCTCCATTTGGCCCTTTCCTCCATCCGTAATAATAAGGTCGGGTAGGGCGCTTCCTTCCTCTATCATACGCTTATATCTGCGTCTTACCACCTCCTGCATGCTGGCATAGTCGTCAGGGCCTTGTACCTCCTTTATAATGTATTTGCGATAGTCTTGTTTGCTGGGCTTGCATTTCTTGAAGACTATACAGCCTGCAACGGCATCTGTTCCGCTGATGTTAGAGTTGTCAAAACACTCTATCTGCATGGGTAGGGTAGGCAACTGTAAGGCATCCTGTAGCTCTTTCATCAGACGGGTGGATTTCTGCTCCGGATTCAGCTTTTCGGCCTGGCTGATGCGGTCTTTTTTGTATTGTAGTACGTTTTGCCGGCTAAGGTCCAAAAGCACCTTTTTATCGCCTTTCTGTGGAACAGTTAACTTAAAGCTTTGCGTGAATTGTTCCACGGGGAACGGAACTATAACTTCCTTACTTTCACTACCATACCTTTGCCTCATTTCAACTATTCCCATAACCAGCAGATCCTGGTCGGTTTCCTGCATTTTCTTCTCATATTCAAAGGTAAATGCCTTGTTGATACAGCCATTTGTAACGTGCAGGAAGTTGATGTAGGCTACCTTCTCGTCGCTTTCTATATTGAAGACGTCTATGTTGTGCAGAGTATTGCTTACCACCTCGCTACGGCTTCTGTAGTTCTCCAGCAGCATGTACTTCTTTTTGATAACTTCTGCCTCTTCAAACCTCAGTTCGCTGGCCAGTTGCTTCATTTCTGCCATCATCTGGCGTTGCAAATCGGCTGTATTTCCCTTCAGGATTTCCTTGGCTTCTGCAATATGCTTTAGGTATTCCTCAACGCTCTGCCGGCCCGTACAAGGTGCTTTACAGTTCTTTATATGGTATTCCAGACATTCCTTGTGTTTCCCCTTCTCGATGCTCTCTGGAGTGATGATTTCATGGCATCTTCTTAGGGGGTACAGGTTTTTAATCAGATCCAGTAGGGCATACATCGTTGGAACGTGGCTGTATGGGCCAAAATAGGTGCCAAATTTCTTGTTGATTTTCCTGGTTTGGAAGATGCGAGGCAGAAATTCATTGGTTACAACGATGCTAGGGTAGGTTTTTCCGTCTTTTAGGAGGATATTATACCTGGGATTCCACTCTTTTATCAGGTTATTTTCCAACAAAAGGGCGTCTTCTTCGGTATTTACGACGGTATATTTGATATCTCTGATTTTACTGACAAGAATAGCTGTTTTTCTATTCTCGTGCTCTTTGCTAAAGTAAGAATATACTCTTCTCTTTAGTTTTTTTGCTTTGCCAACGTATATGATTGTGCCATTTTCATCGAAGTATTGGTAGCAGCCAGGTTTTTCTGGCATGCTAAGCACAATACTCTTCAGATAGGCTTGAATCTTCTCTTTTTCCGATAAGTTGGCCATTCTTTTGTTGCTTTTCTTGGTTTATACCTTCAATAGGGTAGTTATTTCTACATCCTTATCGAATACATCGCGTCCATGCAATCCTTCTATAGTAAGTTCTATAATGAAGTTGATGTATATTTTCTTGGGATTAAACATCTTTACCAGATCATAGGCCGCTTTCATCGAACCACCTGTTGCTAACAAATCGTCATGCAACAATACTACATCGTCCTCAGAGATACTGCCTTTATGGATGCATACAGTATCTGTTCCATATTCCTTTTCGTAGGTCATTTGTACAGTTTCACCAGGTAATTTGCCAGGTTTTCTGCACATAACAACGCCAGCATTCAGTTCTTTTGCAACAGCACTTGCCAGAAGGAACCCACGACTCTCTATTCCAACGATTTTTGTGATTCCTTTATCCTTGTATAGGTCTACAGTTTCGTCGCACATTATCTTCAGGCATTCGGCTTTATCAAAGAGTGTGCTGATGTCCTGAAACATAATTCCCTCCTTGGGAAAATTGGGTATCACCCTTAGGTTTTCAAGTAATTTTGGATTGTTCATATGCTTTTATTTCAATTGTGTTATCTGTTGATTTTCAGGCGTGTAGCATAATTTTGTTTCACGTGAAACTTGCACTTATGTTAAAGTGTTCCTTTACCTTCTCATGAGTACCAGCAGTACATTTATATCGCTGGGACTGACGCCTGGAATACGGCTGGCTTGTGCCATAGTTTCAGGATCTATACGCGTGAGTTTCTGACGTGCTTCTGTTGAAAGAGACTGCAGAGAGTTGTAGTCGAATTTGCCTTTTATCTTGATATTTTCCAGTCTTATCATTTTGTCTGCCAATTCTCTTTCTCTTGTAATGTAGCCGCTATACTTCATCTTGATTTCTGCAGCTTCTACAATTTCTTCCTTTCTGTCAGAAATGGATTCAATCTTTTCCTTCAGCGCAGGAATCAGATTTGACAGGTTATCTAATGTAAGTCCTGGCCGTGCTATCAAATCAATCAGTTTACAGCCACGTTGCAGCTCTGTACTTCCTAAGGCTTTTAATCCTTCGTTTATATAAGCAGCCTTCACGCTGTAGTTCTGGCAGAAGTTTTCCAATTCTTCTATTGCAGCTTTCTTCTTCAACCAATGATTGCATCTTTCTGTTGAGGCAAGACCCAGGTTGTGGCTTAATTCCGTTAGACGTGCATCTGCATCATCTTGTCTAAGAAGAATTCTGTATTCAGCACGACTGGTGAACATGCGGTAAGGCTCGTCTACACCCTTTGTTACCAAATCGTCTATCAGAACGCCTATGTAAGACTGGTCTCTCTTCATAGTAAAAGGCTCGCTTCCACCGCACTTTTTGGCTGCATTTATGCCTGCTACAATGCCTTGTCCGGCAGCTTCTTCATATCCGGTGGTTCCGTTCACTTGTCCTGCCATAAACAGACCGTCCACCAACTTGCTCTCCAAAGAGTGCTTTAATTGTGTTGGGTCAAAGTAGTTGTATTCTATGGCATAGCCAGGGCGATACACTTCCAGATCCCTGAAGGCAGGTATCATCCTTAATGCCTCCAACTGAGCGTCTATAGGAAGACTGCTACTGAAGCCGTTCAGATAATACTCGTTGGTATTGGTTCCTTCAGGCTCCAGGAAAAGCTGATGTTCATCTTTATCTGCAAATGTAACCAGTTTTGTCTCTATGCTGGGGCAATAACGGGGCCCTATACTCTGGATCTGTCCATTAAAAAGTGGCGAATCGGCTATGGAAGCCATCAACCTCTCGTGTACCTGCTTGTTGGTATAGGTAATCCAGCAAGGCAGTTGTGGAAGGTTCCTTGGTTCTCCCATATAGGAAAATTTGTGGAAGTCGGTATCCCCTGGCTGAACCGTCATCTCGTCGAAGTGTACAGATGTTCCGTTTATTCGCACCGGGGTTCCTGTCTTCATTCTGCCAGCCGTTATTCCATGGCGTGTAATACTCTCTGTCAGGTGCAGGCTAGGGGGCTCTGCGCATCTTCCTCCTGGCAGTTTAGTTCTGCCTATGTGCATCAGGCCGT